>NZWK01000032.1 GCA_002701625.1 Chloroflexota bacterium | reverse complement strand
TACGATGCAATAAATACGATGATTCATTCGATCCGCAATAGCGCCAGCTGGCAGTGACACTATGAACGCGGGCAGTGCCGTAGAGATGGCCATTAATGGGACTGTCCAAACAACGTCACCGAGATTGGGCGCATGCCATATAAAAGCAAACCTCAAAGCGCCTGCTATCAGTTGGGAGATAAATTGCGCCACCCAAAAAGATCTATAATCTTTCGATTTCAGAACCGTAATTAGTGGATTGCCGTCGTTAGTGATTGATTGAGTTTGAGCGGACAAGTGATTTTCCTCTCGCCGACAGGTACGACACACTAAAGAAGCGGGGTCCCAGCCTGAGCGCTTACGACGTCTCCGAATGATACTCGGTTGTAGCAGTAAAAAATATCATCAGTCGTCTGCAAGATTTATTTCACTACCTGAACGAGAACTCAGAGCAATAGCTTGCTTTCATATGGATTTCATTTTGTAGCAGTCGAAATCTAGGGACCTTCATCTGAGTAATTTCTAATGTTTCGCATAGGGAACTGCTGGTAGGGAAATTCTGCGAGGGCACGTTCATCGAGTTCGGTACCAAGCCCTGAATTTTCTGGTAATTGGATATATCCGTCTACTACTGGGAACTGAGTGGTCGCAATATCTTGACCAAGTTCTTCGAAATTTATGAAATATTCGGTGATTAGAAAATTGGGTATAGCAGCCGACACCTGAAGTGTTGCGGCCAGACCAATTGTGGTGCTGTTGTAGTTATGTGGCGAAACAGCAACGAAATATGGTTCGGCCATTGCAGCGATTTCCTTTAGCTCGAGGATTCCACCCACATTACAGACATCTGGATTAATAATATCCGCCGCGTCTTTCTCGAACATTTCTCTGAACTCAAATTTCGTGTAGAGTTCCTCCCCGGTAACGACAGGGATGTTTATTTCTCGTTTAGCTGCGGCGAGGGCGTTGATATTTTCAGCGAGTACCGGCTCCTCATACCAGAATGGCTTAAATTGTTCCATTTCTTTTGCTATCCGAATTGCATGCATTGGAGCTAATCGCCGGTGCATTTCGATCAGAATATCGATATCTGGACCTACGGCTTCTCGCACGGCCTGCACATTTTTTACAGTTTGGTGTTCTACGGTTTTGTCTATGAAGGTTCTCCACGGTCCCGGTACTGGATCAAATTTAAGCGCAGTAAATCCTAACGCCACGATTTTTTTAGCTTGTTCAGCCACTTCGCTTTCGTCCCAACTACCGCCACCCCAACCATTCGCATAAACTCTAATTTTGTCTCGGCAAGGGCCACCCAGAAGCATGTATACGGGCAAGTCACATGATTTCCCGAGAATATCCCACATTGCTTGCTCAAGACCACTTACGGCACTGTAGAGATCCATTGCTCCCCGTCGAGCTCCAAAGTCATCAAAGGACATCTGCAGGAAATGTTTAATATGTCTCGGATCTCGGCCTATTAAATATCTTTTAAGTTGATCTATATGAGCGGTGACCTGAGTATCACGGTCTGCCTGCGTGTAACATTCACCCCAACCTTGTATGCCGTCATCAGTTTCTATTTTCACGAAGCATAAATTTTTTCCTTTTGCATAGTTGTGATAGCTGGTTTCAGCTGCTTTGGTGGGATGAATGATGTAATGCTGAATGTCTGCTATTTTCATATTTTCTCCAATTTAATTCCATTTACTTCATTGGTTTTCGTCACTTGAACCGTGTCAGAGACCTTCAGGTGGATTCAAAATTTCAGAGTCAAAAAATCTATTCGTCACTTATTGTCTTCGATTGGGCCTTCTTTTAGTCTTTGTGAAATTTTATCTATGTACTCGTTTGCTTCATCTTCGTTCATCAGCCGTGCACCAAATTGAGCTAGTTGATCGTCTCTGGCCTCAACATTTTTTTCAATCAAATTATTTGTGGATTTGTCAATTTGTTCAATGACTTGTCTAAAATAATTATCAGCTAATTGATCAATTCCTTGGGTTGCGTCAATATTTTTCTCTAGTCTTTCCGCGACTCGATTGATGTATTCGTTAGCCTCGTCTTCAGACATCACACGTGCTCCAAAGGCTGCCAGTCTATCGACAGATTTTTTCTTATCGCTTTCGGAAGGTCCACTTACCGACATCTCAAATCCCTAACTTAGCGCTTTGTGATAATCATTCGTACACTAATCTTACTTTTTATTTGTGTCGACCTAAGAGCAAGACTTCTTGTGCAGTATCTCGCGGAGACATGCCATGGATAAACGAACACAAGAGCTTCTTACTGACCCGATACTGCCGCTATTATTAAGAAAGTCTACTCCAAATACGGTGTCGTTTCTGATACAGTCGATTGTCACACTCGCTGAGGTTTGGTTTATTGCCAAATTAGGGACTAATCCGCTGGCCGCAGTAGCACTAGCCTTTCCACTATTGATGCTTACTCAGACGATGTCTGGTGGCGCTCTTGGTGGTGCAATCAATTCGGCAATAGCAAGAAGTCTTGGAAGTGGAGACGTTGCAAGAGCTCAAAGACTTCTCTGGCACGCGATTATCATCTCGGCAAGTGGTGCGGTTCTTTTTCTGATCATATTTTTTTTAACTGGAAGACCTTTTCTGGCGTGGCTTGGTGGCGAAGGCGCAGTATTGGAGGATTCGCTTTCATATGCGAGAGTAGTCTTCATAGGGGGTATTGCTTTCTGGCTTGCGGGATCCCTTCAGTCGGTATTCCGCGGCATGGGTAATATGCGTTTCCCGGCAGCACTCACTATAGCCAGTTCATGTATTCAGGTCATTCTTTCGGGAGGATTGATTCTGGGGTGGTTTGGCCTGCCGAAAATGGGATTGGTTGGGGCAGCATTATCGCCAGTACTGGCGGCATCTTTTATGAGCTTAGTTATGTTAACAAAATTAGCTGGTTCAACAGTTTCTGTGCAATTGAGATTTGACCGGTTCAAGTTAGAGAAATGGCTGTTTCAAGATATTCTTGCAGTTTTTTTGCCTGCATCAGTATCTCCAGTAACGACCGTGGCTACCGTTCTCGTGCTAACGGGTCTTGTCGCTCAATTTGGGACAACGGCGTTGGCCGGTTACGGCATAGGATCGAGAGTGGAGTTTTTGATGATCCCACTGGTTTTCGGAATTGGAACATCGATGACGGCTTTGGTAGGTGCTAATAAAGGGGCAAAAAATATTGTTCGGGCTGAAAAAATCGGTTGGACTGGGGGGATGTCGGCACTATGCCTCTCTGGGATTGTAGGAATTCTGCTGGCTCTTTTTCCTGACGTTTGGATTAAGTATCTGACCGATGATCAGGCAATCTTTGGAGAGGCAAGGCAGTATATTCAGATTGTTGGATTTTTCTACGGGTTTCAGGGGTTGGGTCTGTCTCTTTATTTTGCGTCGCAGGGCGCGAGTGCAATGAAATGGCCGGTTGTGGCTACGATGACGCGATTTTTAATAGTATGTGTCGGAGGCTTATTTGTGACTTATTCAACTTTTGACACTATTCAAGCCGTATATATTTTTGCGGCCCTGGCGATGGCTAGTTTTGGCACTATCAATGCTGTGGCTTTAAAAATGGGTGCTTGGCGACATTAGTACTTTGTTGACTAAAGCTACGGCCGACAACATCAGATTGACTTTGATACCACCTCTAGCAAACAATTGATTTTAGATTAGCCTTTGATCCCGAGCCGCTCTTTCAATTACTTCCCAACCTTGCGGGTTACCTCTAACAATGCTTGAGCATGCTTCTTCCCGTAATATCACTCTACCTATCGGATCAGCCGCANTTATTTCCTCAAATCCCTTTTGTAGGCTCTCAAGTAANGCGAGATCAATATTTGGTTGAGCTGTAAAACANCAATGGCTGTAGCCCTCGCTTGTCCAGATGATACGNATATCCTCACTTTGGATTGTTTCATCAGAAATCAGCNTATTTAATGTGGGGCCACTTATTGCGCCGGCGTCATAACTCCCCGACAAGACTTGTTCTAGGACTTCAAGTTCGCCAGAGAGAACTGTTGGAGATCGCTCTTCCAAAAATGTTAGTGAGTGCAGGTCCTTATCAGGATCTAGTTCAGATTGTTTTAGGAAGTAATAGGCAAGTAGTCCAGTTTCTACAGAGCCTCGACTGCCGAATGCAAATGTTCTCTCCGCAAGATCCTTGACGGTATATATGNTTGAGCCAGCAGCGACGAAAAANTGGGTAACTACGTTGAAATCTACATCGCGCATTGCTACTACCTGACAAGGTGTTTCGATTGAATTCTTAATTCGAACATAATTTAGTGGTCCGTTCCATGCGAGATCGATTTCNCCTTCAACAAAGGCNTCTACGACAGCCATGTCATCCGAGTACAGGACCCATTCAATATCTATACCTAGTTTGCTAAAGTGCGTCTCAATCGCTTGGAAAGCAGNCAAATGNGAGGGAGTTGCTGTACCGCCGAGCTTCAACACCGATTTTCCCCTGCGCTTCAAGGCTTATTAAAACATATATTCTGCTGGTCTGTATTTTGAGTACTTGGGCAGAGATTTTATCAAGTAGTTTCCTTCGCTGTTAGAGTGTGCCTATGGATACTTTTNATTGGTTTGACTCCGAAGATCACTCCCCTTCGGTTATTAGGCCGGAGTTACAAGATAAAGAGGGTNACCAGTTACCCACGAATTTATTAGTTGTGTTCGCGAAAGACGTATTAGACGGTTTGCGTGCGGATTTAAACTTAACTCGTTCAGATCGAGATCTCTATTTTTTTGGCGGGTCGACTGNGCTTTACCTGAATGAGTCGAAAANCGTCGTGCTNATTGAGGGCACGATTAGCGCTCCAATTGGAATTAGTGCGATTCAGACAGCGATTTCNAGGGGAGTCACAAGAGTTTTTGTGGTGGGTCTTTGTGGTGCTGTTGATAATTCATTGGCAGTTGGAAACTTGGTGCTCCCCTCCGAATGCGTGAGGGAAGAGGGAACATCTTTTCACTATATAGCGAGTAATAAATTGGCTGTCCCGAATGTTGAGCTGCGACAGGACCTCGAAGCGTATCTGGCAAAATTAGCTAGACCTTACCGCGCTGGTAAGACGGTAAGTACAGACGCACCGTATAGGCAAACGACTCAGACTGAACTAAATTGGCGTCATAATGGAGTTCTTGGTGTTGACATGGAAATGTCAGCTGTTTTTGCTCTTTGTGAGCATCAAAAAACTCCCTCTGTGGGACTATTTGTAGTGTCCGACGCCCATGATTTGACTGAAACGGTTGACTGGGAGTGGAATAGAGATCTGTTTCGGCGGACTCTTAGGGATGCCATACGAATGATGCTTGATTTTGCAGAGGGATATTGAAGGTGAGTGGTTTACGAAGTATATATTTGTCGACACGCGAATCATTGAAAATGATTCAGAAGTAGTTTGCTTACCTCGTCAGGCTCATCCAAGAGTACCCAATGCGATGCTGTTTCAAGCGTAACAAGTTTCCCATGCTGACAATATTCCAAGCTAAGTTCTGCCATCGCGTAGCTAAGGTACCGGTCATTTTTCCCCCATATTATCAGTGTTGGACTAGCCACTTTATTTGTTGAACTCGTGCGTCTTCCTGCCAATCTGAAGGCTGCTCGATACCAGTTAATCATGCCTGTGATAGCACCAAATTGTGACCAGGCTTCTCTATATCGATTCTTGGTGCTGCTAGGTAGATATTTTGGAAAAGCTGATATGAGCAATCGCCAATTACCTAAACGGGCTAATATTTCAGCGATCTTTGGGATTTGAAATACGAAAATATACCAACTTTTGAGCATTTGACTGGGATGGCGTTTGAGATAGTTTGTCATAACGGTCGGATGCGGAACATTTAATACAGCAAGATTCTTGACCCGCTTTGGATACCGTGTAGCAACATTCCAGCACACTGCAGCCCCCCAATCATGACCTGCCAAATTTATGGTGTCGTATTTATAATGATCAGCCAGTGAGACGATATCGCTTGTTAACTGTTCTAATTCATAGTGCTTTATTCCGGTCGGTTTTTCGCTGAGGTTATACCCTCGTTGATCTGGTGCAATGACTCTGAATCCATTTCGTGCGAGAAATTTTATTTGATACTCCCAACCAAACCAGGCGTCTGGGAAACCATGCAGGAGAAATACAGGAATCCCATCCCGCGGACCCGAAGCGGCAATATGTAATCGAACGTTATTGACTCTTACCTCAGAATGTTCGATTGTGAACGTGGGTTCAGACGTGTCTTTTTTATTCATGAGTGTGGATGGCTAAGAATTAATTTCTACTTGATTCGGTATGGGTATTCTAGTTGAGCACTTGGTACCTCAGATACCTGAATAGTTCGGGCTCGAGATTAGGACGAATAGCATCGTGCAAGGTTCGTCTGAAAGATTTCTCCAGGCATGCGGGGTGGCGCGTTGNACGACAATGTCTCCAACATTCAAGTCGATAGTCCCTTGATCAAGTTCGAGGGTTATTTGACCAGATAAGACGATGCCGTAATCGATCGTAGCGGTCGTGTGCATACCTGGGTTATCAGGATCCATTGAGTCTCCCGTATTAAATTTACTTGCTGCACTCGCTATTGCGGCTGAGTCGTGTGTCTGGAGTGCATTGGGTATGAAAGTGAAGACTCTGACACATGATCCACCTAACGGTGGNGATAGGTTGAATTGTGTTGCNGNTGCTGGGTCGTGTTGGTCGANNNGCTCGGNTTGATTTGGGTCATCTATCCAGATTTCCTCATTAATAGCACGANCTAAGTCAAGATATCCTGGAGTTTCNCCATCATGNTTGATATATGACTTACCGTTTTGATCTAAAGCNGTCACAATTCGTCTNGTAGTCATGTTCGATTCCNCTANCAATTTGTATTCGTTNGTAATAGAACAATATTAACTTCAGGGNGCAGTTTGAACTGTCCGATTTTGGCCACAAAGCGACTAAGCGAATATTGCTGCAAGATGGAATGGGTTANTCAATTAGGATTTGTTTAGTCGGGAGTCTTTCGATGAGTATTTCGGTTGAAGGAATTGCATCTTTTAGCGGACGCNGACCTTGGTTGATTGTCTNCTGNTGGATTCTTGTTCTCGTAGCGGCNGGATTCTCGCTGACTAATCTTCTTCCTACTGCGTTGCAAGGNGGTCAAGGCCCGACACGTACACTTGAATACCAGAAGGCACAGAATCTTATTGATGAACGATTTGGTTCACTTGATGGTGCAGCTCAGAGCGCTGAATCGGAAGGCACAATATCAGAGCTTGTTCTGTTTGTGGGCAAAGGNATTGGACCNGGTGATGCCGTATTTGACAACAAANTTTCTGACTTCACCAAAGGNCTTACTGATGCAGAATCTGCAGCCGGCGTACAGATTCTTTCAACGGTTTGGTCTAATTACCCAGCGCAGCCATCTCCGGATGGGACATCACTACTAGTATTTGCTTCAATTCTTGAAGACGCTGAAACGAGCATTGGGTCATTGCTACATGTAGCAGAAGAAGCAAGATCCGATGATTTCGATGTGTACTTCATTGGTAATGCGAGTATTAATTATACTTTTGCTGAACTGGCCGAGAGTGATTTACAGACTGGGGANTCNATAGGAATTGCAGTTGCNCTCATAATTTTGGCNTTAGTNTTTGGNTCTGTAGTTGCTGCATTTATCCCNATTATTTTGGCGATTGTAGCTATCTTTGCGGCGCTTGGTGTGACCGGAGTCGTTGGACAGTTTTATGATTTGAATGAATTTGTCCCCAATATTATGACAATGATGGGACTTGCTGTAGGTATCGACTACTCGCTTTTCATACTTTCGCGTTACAGGGAAGAACGTAATCGCGGTCTAACTAAGCAACAGGCAATAGAGGCTTCAAGCGGTTCGGCGGGACGAGCCGTGGTGTTCAGTGGACTCACTGTCGTTTTGGCTCTTCTTGGAATGCTGATTATCCCTGAGCGTACTTTCCAAGCTTTTGGACTGGGCGCGATTATGGTCGTTTTCGTTGCTGTCATAGTTGGAATGACCTTACTTCCCGCGTTGATTGGAATCCTTGGTGATAGAGTTTGGGCGGTCCGAGCACCAGTGCGATTGACTTTGGGACTATTTATTATTGGATCCGTTGTGGCTGCTCTGACAGTCGGAATTGGTCCACAATTACTGGCTGTTTCGGCGCTGGTGATGATAATTTTGAGTGTGCTCACAGCTCTTCGAAAATTTACAGGAGCGACTCGTTCCTTTGGATTGGGTGAGAAAACTTCTACGGATTCCTCTGATGAAGGTGGCTTCTGGAACGCCATTACGATTCGNGTCATGAACCGCCCTTGGGTGAGTATGGCGATCGCNACAGCGTTTTTGGTTGTATTAGGTTCATTCTACTTTCAACTAGAGAAAGGCACGGGTGGAATTTCTGCCTTACCCGACGGTGAACCAGCTAAGCAAGGATTTCAATTATTAAATGCTAAATACGGTTTCGGATCGAATGCGCCAGCTCTTGTTGCAATTGACGGGGATATCGGCTCAACTGACTTCGCGTCGGCTATCAGCAAACTTGAGCAGGCCATCGGCGATGATTCAGGACTCCTGATGTTGTATCCAGATGACGATAATCCGAACAGGCAACCTCCGGTTCGACTAGAACCAAGTGTTAACCTTGCCTCTATCAGTGCTGTGCTGCCAGGTGATCCGTCCGATCAGACAGCGTTGAATACAGTGAGAAGATTACGAAATGAAATTATTCCAAATGCGTTTTCAGATATTCCGACNGAATCNTATTCGATNTATGTGGGCGGCAGCTCCGCTGAGGTTGTTGANTCCGTCAAAATTACTGATCAATATCTTCCTATCGTGTTCGCGGCAGTCCTCAGTCTGAGCTTTGTTTTACTGTTGTTCGCTTTCCGNTCTGTCACAATTAGCTTTGCTTCAATAATTATGAATTTGTTGTCGGTAGGTGCCGCGTATGGACTTGTGGTACTCGTATTCCAAAAAGGTTTTTTGATTGACTTTTTTGGGTTCGAACGGGTCGATCAGGTTGAATTTTGGCTCCCGTTATTCATGTTTAGTATTCTNTTNGGATTATCGATGGATTATCACGTNTTTATGTTGAGTCGAATAAAGGAACATTACGACGTNACAGGTTTGCCTTCTGAATCNGTGGCGTTTGGNTTGCGNACAACNGCNAGCATTATCACTGGGGCNGCCCTGATTATGGTGGCNGTATTTGGTGGATTTGCACTAGGTGANATNACATTCTTNCAATCTATGGGNTTNGGTCTTGGNGCAGCNGTTCTTCTNGATGCNACNGTAGTCCGATCAGTANTAGTNCCTAGNGTNATGCGNATANTGGGNAGACATGCGTGGTATCTNCCNNNGTGGCTCGAATGGATTCCAAATATTTCTATTGAGGGTAAACAGGATACGACCGTCACCAGTTCTGACTGATTTTGGTTTTCTGGTAGTTTGACAACTCATATATCACCGTGACATTCACGAGTCACTTAAGAAGATATGTTTCTATCGCGAACTCATATTCGTTTTCAGAGTTGGATTGATAGACCAAGGAGTCGATNATTTCCCATTCNCTTAGATCGATTTTTGGATAAAAAACATCGCCCATNATGTCACAATCGACTNTGGTGATCACTAGCTTATTCACGATATTAGTAGTTTGATTGAATACCTCACCTCCACCTAATATTACGATTTCATTCTTTAGATTGTTCTGTATATTCCATGATTCCGCAAAGTTTAGAGCGTCTTTAAGACTGGAAACGACTTGAACGTCCTCGAGTGACTTCATTTTTGAGGAGATTACAATATTTTTTCGGTTCGGTAACGCTCGGCCAATCGCAGCGAACGTATTTTTACCCATAATGACCGNTTTTTTTTGTGTATAGGCANTCAAATGTTTGAGATCCGCTTTGAGAGTCCACGGGAGATGATTATCTACACCAATGACAGAATTGTTTGAGACCGCAACNAGATGTGAGATTGTNNGATCNGNTTTAACTTTTTTCATTGTGGGCTCTTTTTGCTGCGCCGATACTTAATTATCAATCAGATTTTGTGAGAGAGATGATTTCATAGAGAAATCGNACATTTTCAAATGAACCTGCAAATACCTGCGATACAAAGTCGATATTATTTTTTTTATCTAAATCAATTGGAATCGCTCGCTGAATTTTTATTTGGGTGGGGTTTCTAACTGAAAGCCAAAAATTTGAATCGTAGGTGGCGATTTGCGCCCCACTCACCCATGACAATTCGGATTGAATATCTTCTTTAAAAAANCCGAGTCCATTATTCAGGTAAATTCTTACCCCGGGGCACATTCCTACCTTGGGGTAGCTGCCAGTTTGATCCACAAGGTCTACATACCCGTCATTATTCATGTCTCTCACATAGAGCACGCCTTCGCCGTGTTGTTCGCAATCGCTCTCAATTGCTGGGTCNTGATGATTCGCGCTGCNTTTTTGGTGCCCTAGTCGGTTAAGTGACTCATCGGTGAAGTTACCTTGTCCATCGTTCATGAGTAACTGGATGTGACGCCCTACGTAATATGGTTCTGCTCTAGTTGCGGCTAGGGCAATGTCCAAATCACCATCGAGGTCAATATCAGAAGCAACCGCGTAATTAAATTTAGTACGTCCAGGACCAAAAAAACCTTCAGGTAGTGTTTGTACCTTCCATTCGGCTATCTGATCCGTTCCGTTGCTAAGTAAGATTTCAGCGTATGAAGGATCCTGTGACGGTTGGTTATCAGCCCAAAATGCGATTACGTCGTCGAAGCCGTCATTATTGAAATCATCTACGAGTGATGACATGAGGTACGGATATTTTTGGGAATATTGTTGCCATTCAACTGGAAGGTATTTCGAAATGTCGGTAAATGCCTTACCACTTTGATTGAGAAAAAGTTGTCGGCCGGCGAAGATGTCTATATAGCCATCCTGATTAATATCTCCAGCTGATGCGTCATGGGCAAAATTTTCGAATCTATTTTCGATCAAGTGTGAGGCATCAGTCATACTGCCAATGGAATTAGAGAGCAGGAGTACATGTGGTTCGTGTTCTTTGATATAACCACCACCCGGGATTCGTTCCATCAATATTTGGGAACCAGAGAAAATATCATCAATTCCGTCATTATTAAAGTCGGCGACGACAAGTCGATATGACATATGTCTGCTTGGTGGTGAGCCGTTTTCATAAATAGTGTTGTCTTTAAATAATCGACCAGTACCATCGTTCAAGTAAATTTGGACGGTGCTGTGGGTCTTTTCACTCGGTAATGTATGAGGGAAGACTGCCCAACTTACTACAAGATCTTCCCAACCATCTCCATTGAAATCACCTGTCTGTGAGTTGTGCATGTCGGACGTGAACGTGCCGTCTCTTTCTGAGCAGTCAGTAGGCTTTGGGTAACAGAGCGTTTTCGTGTATGTTTCGTTCGTTCGAATCGAGTCAAATCCAAAGTTGAACACTGCGTAGTCTTTTGTGCGATGTTTATCGATATTTCGAGGACTAAGTTCGCGGTAATCATCTAAGTCGTGATCATAGGTGGTAACTTTTAAACTACTTTCTTTGGTGACCGATTTACCATTTGCGCTGGTCACTGTGATGGTAAATAGTATTTGTTTATCCCGATTTACTATTGGTGACATCAGCTGGATAGAATTTTCACTACTTGTAATAGTGCGTAGACCGCCACCGCTTATTTTGATATCGGATACGCGTTGATTAGAATCTATTCGAAGAACAAAGGTTGAATGATCAAGAATTTCCTCTAGATGTTGAAACGAAAAGTCAAAGGCAACTTCTTTTTTAATATCTGTTTGCATTGTCGCAGGAGTAGGAGTGCTTGATTCTTTGGATCGTTCATCAACAACTGGTGCCACCGTGTCGTCTGAACAGGCGGCAGCGAATACAAATAGTGCAACTATTATGAAATATTTTTTTAGTTTCGGCGCAATGAATTCTGTATTGATGTTAGACCGTGCCTAAAATTGAGAAGTACCTGGTGTTATTTTAAAGTTTTAAAACTGTGGTGTCTTTGATAATTTCAATCGTCTTGTCCGTGGTCTTATCCAGAAGGTGATCGAGTGTTATCTTCACTCGATGAAAAAATTACTAAGTTTGATGCTCTCGGTAGGATTAATTATTTCTTGCGGCGGAGGTGGCAGCCAATCTGAAGTCTCAGTCGCCGCGGCAACACAAGTGGCGACACAAGCGGCGACAGAAGCGGCGACA
>NZWK01000031.1 GCA_002701625.1 Chloroflexota bacterium | reverse complement strand
GCATCTTCTCCAAACATAATTTGAGTAATTGAGAATTCTAAAATTTCATTTGCTTTCTCAAACATTCTTTTTGCTACATCTGAGTTATCGTAAAGTTCTTTTCCCATTCCAGCAAATTGTGCCCCTTGACCAGGGAAAAACCAAGCCGTTGAGCTGTCCGTTGGAAGGTTTCGTATTTCGTCTAAGGCAGTATCCACTCCGGGACTCGGCGAACTCATTTTAATTCGCGTTCAGTTGCAGGTCGGTATCTTGTGCTATGGGTCGACCTTTTCGATCTCGCTCAGCGCCAGCCGTGTGGTTCAATTTCCAGCCACCATTTGACCTGTCTCGGACAACTTGTGGCAGACCCACGTGGTGGTGACTCCGGCGTTGTAGTTGCTTGGCCTTTGGCGTTCTTCTTTTTGGGACTGCCATGATCGGCTCCTGTCACTAATTTTTGATGCACTTAATTCTATTTGAAATATTCTTTTAGCGGACCAAATTGATTGTCTCCCTCATTACTATCACACGCGCAGGTACTTTGGTTCAAGTCCTTTCCGCACAGCGTGCAAATGCCTGCACACATTTCGCGACACTTTGGAGCAATCGGAATCGCCGTCTCGGTATACTGTCGGATAGCCTCGGTAATGTCCAGTATCATTCGATTGTTGATTCGGAACACGTCTTCATCGGCAGGGATAGGCCTGTTAGTCTCCAGGTCGTATGTCGGCAGATATTCCTCTTCAAATTCAATATTGATTTCCTTTGTAAACTCCGTGAGACATCCAGCGCAATTCATAGCTACATCAGCAACGGTGAGCTTGGCCGAAACGAGTATGCCTTGTTGAATTTTTATCATCTCTACTAGCCCGTAAAAATACTGATTATTTTCATCTGAATCCGCAGCGGAATTGTTGGTTTCGAAATGAATCTCCCGACGAGACCCGACAGGCTCTTGGAGCAGGGTACCAACATTAAATTGTGTAATTGTCATTGCGGGTATTTTCAGGCTCAGAAACTTACTTCGTTTAATTTACCTTAATACTTACTCAAGTGGGCTTCGTTAGGGAGGCCTGTAAGCCGAATTCTGTAAATTCAAAAGTGCCCAATTTTGAAAGTAACGACCATCCATCTGGGACGACGATTACTCGTCGCCTCAAGCAGCCTACCCGAGGATTAGGCCGAACGCCTTTGGTCCTCCTATTTGGCCTTGCTCCAGGCGGGGTTTGCCCGGCCGCCATGTTGCCACGACGCCGGTGCGCTCTTACCGCACCATTTCACCCTTACCGTTCAAAACGGCGGTTTGTTTCTGTTGCACTTTCCGTCGGCTTACGCCGCCCGGCCGTTAGCCGGCGCCCTGTTCGGAGGAGTTCGGACTTTCCTCTGTCAAATCGTTAGCAGTCAGTGACAGCGGTCGTTCAGCCTCCCTAACAACCAAAGTTTAACACTATTACGAGAGGCTTGTAATCAGCTGTCGCGTTCAAGAATGTTCCAAAGGCCTCATGAAAACCTCTGTTCCTGTGGGCCCCGTTGTGATGTGATGCACGACCATTTGCAGCGCTTGTTTAAGCTCAGAGCGAGATAAACCAGACCAGTTCGCTTGTAAGAGTCTAATTGTTTGCGAAGAGTTTCTTTCTAATTGTGAAAAGATTTCCGCATTTGAGAAAATACTTTCTACGCTTGACTCTCCGGACGCAGTGATCGTTTGCTGAAACGTTATCCTGTTTTCTGCCCATCGGTTAATTGTTGTGGCGAGGGCGCGGTCGTGACGTTCAACTCGGGCGCGAGCTGTTGCAAGATCCTGGGCTTGCCTGCGATCGACATCCACAAATGTGAACTCATTATTTGTTATCTTTGTCCCAACAAGCTCTACCAGATTCTCTTCCTCTTGAGATCTATAATTACACCGTCCCTGATTTGTTGCTGCAGAGCATCTGTAAACTAAGATGGTTGGCCCGCCAGGGTTGTCTCTGCGAGCTGCCCCGATCATGTTAGATTCGCACTCTGAACAACGAATCAATCCAGAGAAAAGATAGTCATGGCGTATCTGATTTTGTGGCCTTTGAGTTGCAATTTCCCGCCGCCGACCAGTCATCTNTTCGTTTGCGGAACGGAANTGCTCGGTGGAAACTATTGCAGCATGTGAACTCGGAACNACCGTTCCTGCTCGGTGATAAGTTCCNGTNTAAACCTCGTTTTGCAGAATGCTTCGTACAGACGANACCGCCCAGTTATTNCCACGNCGTGTNGTTATTCCGCTGTCNTTTAGGTGTCTCGTAATTTTGCGTAATCCTAGATTTTCTTCTAANTAGAGCCGGAAAATCATTTGTACTANCGCTGACTCGTCTAGATNCACAGTTAAATTACGATTGTTTACGGAGTAACCAAAAGGCACCCTGCCNAGAACATATGTTTTTCTGGCAAGCTCNCGCATGGCTATCTTTGATCGTTCNCTGCTTAACTCATTTGTNGCCCGATTTTGCCAGCTACTTCTCAGNGCATCTTGGGTGGGTATTCCGTTTGCGAGAAGAACTTCAGCGCCAGAGTGAAGAATTGCGGTGATGCATCTCGCTTGTTCGAGAGCAGTTTTACCGAATACATCGATTGTTACAGCNAGTACAAATATTANCTTCGTAGGCTCAGCTAAAATAGCNGCTAANAATTCAGCCTGGGCTGTGTGTTCCTCTGCTGTTACTGCAACAAAAAGTTTTTCAAGGTTTAGGTTTTCCTCTTGGCAAGCGAGNTGAATAACTTCTGTCTGTACACGGTTATCAGCCTCCNNAAGTTCGTTGACGTANCCCACAACGAAAGTATCACGTGNCATTGATNAAAATCCTCAACANCTACANAAAAAAACCTAATCCTAGCGCTCCATCAAGANTTTGCCGTANGACGTGACCTTGTCTATNTCAACTCGNACTGCTCTTCCTAGGCGTTCAGGATCTCTCNCTTGTTCGCCTGGATGTGATTCTAAGTAAATTCTGGACTGNTCNTCGTCTGAATCGGCTTCTCGAGCNCGNCCTTGNAATAACCATATCTGNTTTTTTTTCGAATTTCTGTAGAGCAACGTAACTTTCTCATGAAGTTTGATTCGTTTTAAGAAACCTGCTTCGGGATTACGAACCCAAATTCCGATAGTTTCGTGGTCATGGACGTGAGCACTACCGTAGAATGACATCGTAGGATATCCATCATTCTCTACGGATGAACATATGACAGGACACCCGTCATCAAGCGCAGCATCCATGGCCTCTTTCATCTCGTCTGTTAACTTAACTGACACGATATTCCTCCTACTTGTTTTCTTTAGGTTAGCATGTAGGAGAATAATAAATCTTTGCGGGCGAGTGGATGCTAACTCGCAAAATAATGTGGGGGATTTATCTGTGCAACGCGATGTTAGTGCACCATGGTGGCTGGGACTAAGCGGCGAACCGTCGGCAACGAGTGTGGACCCGATTCCCGCACGCTCGATACAATTCGATTCGCGGAAGGTTCAAAACGGTGACGTATTTGTCGCGATCAAAGGAATGGTCGGCGACGGGCACGATTACCTTGATGAGGCCGTTAGAAACGGTGCCATCGCGTTGATTCTAGATCAAGGCCGGAGTCGCGCAGACATTCCGATTCCGCAGTATGAAGTAAGAAACTCAAGAGCGTCGTTAGCAAAAATTTCAACTGCATTTGAAAATTATCCGGGTGATTCTTTGTGTTTGGTGGGTGTTACTGGTACAAACGGCAAATCGACCACATCTTTCATACTGAATTCTATACTAGGTAAGGCAAGCCTCACGACGGGTATGATGACAACAATTGAGACTAGGATTGGGGATAAAGTACTTGATAACGGTACTAGACTCACGTCCCAAGAAGCACCATACATACAAAGCAAATTGGCCACAATGAAATCAAGTGGCTGTTCTCACGTGATAATTGAAGCGACCTCGATTGGGCTTGACATGCACCGGTTAGATGGTTGTAAATTTGATGTTGCGATTTTTACTAATTTGACATCAGACCACTTGGACTACCACGGCGATCTGGCCTCGTATGTACGAGCGAAGACGCTCTTATTCCGCAAATTAAAAGAGAACGGACATGCGATAATAAATGGCTCAGATGAGTATGCACGCGTATTCACAGAGATTGCGTCCGGTCAAGGCGCATTTACCTCAGAGTACAATATCAACAACGTAACCAATATTAAGATGTCGACCTCAGGTACAGCTTTTGAATACACCTTCGCTGGGGCGAATAATTCGGAAAAAATTCAATCGAGATTGGTAGGAAATTACAATCTCGAAAATATGCTTGCGGCCATTCAAACTGCAGAGATTTTAGGAATCAAACATGATTTTATTCGGTCTGGGATCGAGGAATTAGAGCAAATTCCTGGACGAATGGAAGTTGTCTGTCGAGAACCATTCACAGTAATAGTCGATTATGCACACACAGAGGATAGTGTCGAAGAAGTTTTAGGCACATTGGATCAGATTAGTCATGCGGCGAGAAAAATTGTGATCGTTGGCTGTGCTGGGGAGCGAGACAGAGATAGGCGTACAGGCATAGGACGCGCTTTAGCTCATGGTGCAAATTATGCTCTTCTCACAGACGAAGATCCTCGGGGTGAGGACTCTATGCAAATATTAGATGAGATAGCTGCGGCAATGACTCGTGCTGGAAAAACCGAGGGGGAATTTTTCGAAAAAATTCCGGATAGAAGAGCTGCTATCAGGAGAGCCTTTGAGCTTGCTGAGGAGGGTGATATCGTCCTTATAGCGGGAAAGGGACATGAGTCATCTATTGAATATAAAAGTGGGGTGATTCCTTGGAGTGACGTAGATACCGCAATTGAAGTCTTAAATGAATTGGGCCTTGAGACAGATCCAATTTCAAACAGCGAGAGGTAAAACATGACAGTCATTGATGAGAATGCCTATAGGAAACTAGCGGATGCTGATCTGGAGAATTTAATTCATCCCCAGCACTATTCCCCGGATCATCAGGAACCGGTTATTTTCGATCACGGGAAGGGCGTCTGGTTGACGGATGTAAAAGGGAAAAGCTATATCGATGGCTTGTCGTGTCTATGGAATGTGGCGGTGGGACATGGTCGAGAGGAATTAGCAGATGCTGCCTCCGAACAAATTCGAAAAGTCGCTTTCACTAATAATTACACCGGGTATAGCAACGTACCTGCGATAGAACTTGCGGCCAAGGTCATTTCGCTTACCTACGAGAATATGGGCGGAGTGTTTTTCACAAATTCAGGATCTGAATCAAACGAAGGAGCTTTCAAAACTGCACGATTTTATTGGAACTTAAAAGGTAAACCTGAGAAAACAAAATTAATTGCACGTGAGCGTGCCTATCACGGTGGAACGCTCGCAACGTCTACGATGACTGGGTTACCACCTTTTTGGAAGTATTTTGGACCTCTAGTTCCCAATATTGTGCATACTCAAGCACCTGATAACCCCGAAGATAGTGTTGGCGAGCCAAACTCTGATGGTGAATATGCTTCTTGGATTGAAGACTCAATTCTTCGAGAAGGACCAGAGACCGTTGCGGCAGTAATTTGTGAACCTGTTAAGGGCGCGGGTGGAGTCTGGACGCCTTCTGAATCGTACTTTCGTGAAGTTCGAGAGATTTGTGACAAGTATGATGTTTTGTTGATAGCTGACGAAGTAATAACAGGATTTGGCCGCACAGGTAAGATGTTTGCCTTAGAACGCTGGGACGTTCAGCCAGATATTGTCTCGATTGCGAAGGCTATTACATCTGGTTACATTCCCATGGGCGCGTTTATTGTTTCGCGTGATATACGTGATGCACTGAAAACAGTACCTGCTGACGCGAAATTCATGCATGCATATACAAATTCAGCTCACCCAACGGCTTCGGCTGTCGGTTTAAGAAATCTTCAGATTATTGAGGAAGAAAATCTGGTAGCGAATGCACAGAGTATGGGCGATCGATTTGGCGCTGGTCTGCATTCGATTTTTGATGACCATCCGCATGTAACAAACATNCGACAACTTGGTTTAATTGCTGGTTTTTCAGCAGTAGCTGANCGAGATCCTGACCAAGGATANGATGCTGCGNATGCTATAGGAGTCAAGATNCAAACGCACATGCGCGAGGAGGGTAGTGTCATCACCAGNATTGTNGGAGATAACGTACTTTTTGCTCCGCCACTCTGTGTTAATGAGGATGANATTGATCAAATGCTTGATGCGGTTAAAGCTGCGGTTGATGCGGTGACNCTNAGTTANTTTTGTTCCTTGAATTGATTGTCGCTATCTCTTATTCTTATTGGTAGGAGAGGAGGTGGTGTCAATATGGGCAGTAGCAAACGTTACCAACGAGTTGAATTGAACGCGTCGGAGGTGATTACACGGTAATCCGCTGAGTCACCTTTGAGGTAGATTTCTTCCTCGACTTGTTGAGTGACGTTCAAAAGCAGAGGGGCCCCNNNGGGGCCCCTCTGTGTATATCCACCCCTAGAAACTAGNAGAAAGNGNCGTTTAAAGATTAAGTTATGAGTTTTGATTTTATANANTACAAAACCCATCGANTCGAAATACAGAGACGACTGGGTGATAACACTGAGCCCTNNATAGGGCATGACGTGACTTTTAAANNGACTACTGAGACCACTATGNTCGATGCCAANCAGGGCGTNGAGNATGGCTCTAAATCAGGTTCTGTNTTTGTGGCCGGACAGCAGCTTTCCGGNCGTGGACGACGCGGTCGNTCGTTTGTTTCNGCCCCTGGTGCNGGNCTCTGGTCNACATTTTATTTCATAGTTGAAGANTCNCNGCAGGCATCNCTTGTTTCTCTNACGGCGGCNNTAGCAATNTCGGACTCATTNNTGGAATTATTTGGAGTNNNGGTTGATATCAANTGGCCNAATGATATCCAAATCNATGGAAAGAAAATATCAGGAATTTTNCCCGATCTNACTTTAAGAGACTCGGTATTTGAGATGTACTTGGGCATCGGAATAAATATTAAGACTCCATCTGATCTNCCCGCAGATGTATCGNCTATTGCGACTAGCATNGANAAGCTCGGTCTTGATANACCNTCNCGTGAGNTCTTGCTTGCGAATTTATCGTTTTTCTTGGAAAAANGACTTNCACAAGCNAGAGCGGANCCGGNTAAATTGATTNAGGATTGGAAATCACAANTGGTGACGCTTGGTAAAAGAATTCGACTTGNGACTCCCGGNGGCGACGTNACNGGNTTGGCTACTGANGTNAATANCTTCGGNGAACTGATCTTNGAGCTTGATGATGGNTCNNTNGGTACCTATGCNGCCGGCGATGTCCATACNCTTCGAGTTGCGGATTGATTTCAAGGGGTGCGATNCTTAGCCTGAGTTAGGTAACTNGATTTAGTGCTNTGTGTGTCACGAAGANTAATAAAGACTTTCNAATGNCGAAGNTTCCTACGGTCNNGACAAATCAGCGTTAAAGATATTATTGGCTTTATNTATTAGGAGAANCAATGTCTGGCCAAGGTGTGGAAAATACTTTTAATGANGNGTACCGAGGTGATGNCAGCGAAGGTACAAGAAGTTTGCGCAGCCCNGGGATGCGTGATCGCGANAGTCTGTANATGGCGCATTTCCGAGAAATTGAGAGNNTATTTCTTGAAATCTCCAGCCAGTCNGGATTNAGAGAAATTCGCACNCCTACGCTTGANCCCCTNCATCTCTACACGACAGCCGAAACATTGACTCCGAAAGCACTTGAAGAGGCTTATTCNTTTGTTGATTGGGANGGTTGGAGTGGNGAGCGAGTCGTGATGCGACCGGACGCTACAATTTCAGCNGCTCGATGGTACGTTGAGAATATNGANAGTAAGGCGAGTCCNCCNGTGAATTGCATATCTTACGTGCANCCAGCATATCGTTTCACTCCNACTGGTGATCGNGAGNTCTGGCAATGTGGTCTCGAATGCTTCGGTGAATCGNGCTCNGTAACNGATGTNTCAATGATTAAANTGGCNATTGANTTTTTGCAGANCTTAGGTCTNAGCAATCTAGTAGTGAGTCTCGCAGACTCGAGTTTACTCAGACTTATTTTAGGATCNTCAGANTTTTCCTATGAACAGTCNTTAAAAATATATGACNGANTGATTGAACTAGATGTCTCTGTGTTGGATGAAGCTTTGACTCTTTCCTCNACTGCGCGACAAGCACTGGAATTNCTAATGAATATACCTGGTGACTCTGTCGAGTTCACGCGNAATATTAGAACGACGATCGGGTCNCTACTCCCGGCGACGACCCAATCGCTTGATAATATGATNACGATTACAGAAGAATTGGCTGAATTANCTATTCCTTTCGTGATTCGTCCGGCTATTACAAGATCATTTGAATATTATACAGGTGTGACNTTCAGTATCTCTGGTNTGTCTGAAGGGAATCATCACTCATATATTTTGGGTGGTCGATATGACTCTCTAATTGAATCTCTTGGTGGCAAAGATGCCACGGCAGTGGGCTGGGCGGCTAATATGGATGCCCTAACAGCCTTGAGTATTAATTCTGCGAATTGAAACAGAGGTAATTNCATGGTACGAATCGCACTACCTCGNGGTGATCTTCGCTCGATCCTCGCTCTGATGCTATCTGATATTGNTTTNCANGTTCCTGATTATGATTCTGGATCTCGGGCATTNCGATTTGATGTTGATGGTCACGAAGATTCAACTGTGCGAGTATTTTCTGATCGTGACATTCCNATACANGTCGCTTTAGGCAACTANGATTTGGCTATTTGTTCACGAATTTCGATCGATGAGTTACTGACTCGCTATCCTCAGGAGTCGATAGTCCCTCTNAAGCGGCTTGATGTCGAGATGGATAAAGATATTTCNGAGCAACCTCAACTTGTTCTGGCNGGAAGCANAAATTNAAATATCGATCTGCTAGCAACGGATACGATCTCAACTATNACCACTGAATTCCCGAATATAGCTNTGAGNTTTTTGACTGAGCTGGGNGCTCGAAATTATCGCATCNTAGACGTCTGGGCTAAACCTGAGTCTTGGCCACCAGAGGATGCGATGTTTACNATCGCNGAACGGACCCCAANCCAGCAGGAAGGTCTAAAAGTAATNGCTCGTGTTCATGATGGAGGNGTTTGGTTAATAGCTAACAAGCGATCTCTAGCGCAGAAAAATTTATCNGACCTNTTGGAGCAACTTTTAAANCTNCCTACNCAAGAATCNGGAATCGGACTTGTCTCCCCAAGAAAACTGACTCGAACCGTGANTAAAAACGNAGAATTNNGTNACATGACCAAAAATCGAGAAGATATTTTACGGGTGGCAGTNCCGGATGGTCATGCTCAACGGCATACGGTCGCAGCTCTAAAAGATGCTGGTATAAACTTTCAAGGCTACACAGCAACAGAAACTGTNCGACGTCCCTTNNCTTCCGATGCAAATATCGAGATAAAGGTATTTCGACCNCAGGATATGCCTAGGGCCGTNTCGCTCGGCTTATTTGATATAGCAATGACAGGCCGCGATTGGCTGATGAATTTTCTCGCGTCATACCCGGAGGCCCCGGTTGAAGAGCTTGTGGATCTGAAACGATCCGAATACAGATTAGGAGCAGTGGTTTCGAAAGACTTAGGGGCAGTGAGTATNGAGCATGCGATTAGTATTTGGCGAGCNAATNACCCTAACAAAGTAATNCGAGTCGCATCNGAGTACGCGTCATTAGCGGACAAATACGCTCGAACGAAGCAACTAGGCAGATACTCAGTGATCCCTATTTCAGGTGCATCNGAAGGTTTNGTTCCGGAGGACGCCGAGATTTTGATTGAGGGAACTGAAACNGGCGCCTCACTTGAGGCGAATAACTTGATGATGCTTGATGTGATGATNGAATCAACAAACTGTATCATTGGTCGTACTGGCGAATATTCGAACGTGCAGAATCAAACTCTGCGCGCATTTGTCGAGAAATTCGCTAAGGCTTAGTGANNGTGAGAATGNTCCGATAATGCCCCAACTTGGTAGTCATCTTCATTCGGCCTACGTGGTGGCGANCAGATTANGATCCTCGGTAATTGAAGCTGATCGCGGAGCTTTTTTTCTTGGGTCNACTAGTCCAGATATTCGAGTGATTACTCGCGGAGATCGATCTGACACACATTTTTTTGACCTCGATCACTANGAGGCACAAGATTCNGTTAAGCGNATGTTTTCGGAACATCCTGATTTGAGATTTCAGGCNGATATGGATACCACTGCGGCCTCATTTATGGCGGGTTATATNACGCACTTGGTTCTTGATGAACTCTTTATNTCCGAAATATACCGACCGNATTTTGGCTTACAATCCNGTAACGGTGGCAGTCNNTACGCGAATCTTTTAGATCGTGCNCTTCANTATCAAATGGACTTGATTGATCGTCANCATGGATCNGAAATGTCTGAANTTGTATCCGCTTTGTCNNTTNATATAAGACTCCCATCAGTTCCCTTCATAGNGCCNCAAGCTCTGGAAGAGTGGCTAGCNGTTTCCCTTGATGTAGCTGCTCAGCCAGCTAACTATTCACGCTTTGAGAAGATGATTCTCCGTCATATGCAAAATGCAGANTTANCTGATGATGNTATCTCCAGCCTCCTTGAAGATCCGCAGAACTTGATNACGGAAGCCTCNAGTCACNTNGAAAGTGCGACTCTCTCACAGTTTTGGNTTGATGCNNATGACGCGATAGAAGCTAAACTTATCGAATATTTNAAATAGGAGAAATTTTACTTGATGACTAGTGAAGATTCATACAGAATTTTAGAAGATCGTACAGTCGAAGCGGAANGACTTGTGAACCGGGANCTTAAGTTNAGCTCACAAATTTCATCTGCTGTCCAGACAATNATCAATGACACATGGAANGAAAANGCTCGCGATATNAGTCCTGAGGAACATGTCTCAAGAATCATTCATGAGGTTCGTAATGAAGGTGACACCGCTGTACGTTCCTTTACTGAACGCTTCGATGATTCGTCGTATAGCGATATAGAAGTATCGCAAACAGAATTTGACGAGGCTTTTTCAGTCGTCGCGAAAGAAGATTTGAAAGCGATAGAATTTACCGTGGAACGCGTACGTCGCTATCACCGTGAACAACTGAGCCATGGTCCGACATCTTTTCTCAAGCGTGGAACTGGCTGGATTGTTCGACCTATTTCGCGAGTTGGAATTTATATGGCTGGTAATGTTGCCGCATTGCCATCGTCAGTTATTCATACGGCTGTACCAGCTGNCGTTNCGGGNGTNGANCAGATCATAGGTGTTAGTGCTCCGATGCCCGATGGGCGNGTNAATCCTCATAAGTTGGTGGCNGCAAAATTATCGGGNATTGATCAGGTATTTCGGGCATCGGGAGCNCAGGCACTGGCNGCGTTGGCNTACGGTACCGACACTATACAACCAGTNGATAAGATTTTTGGNCCCGGAGGANTATTTGTCACACTGGCTAAACAACAGCTGTTTGGACAAGTAGGAATTGATTCGATATACGGACCTACTGAGACACTTGTTATTGCTGANGAATCAGCANANCCTGGCGTGGTGGCNTCTGATTTGCTTGCTCAGGCNGAACACGACGTTTTGGCAACTCCGGTTCTGTTAATAACATCTGATNTGGCGGCACGCAAAGTTTTAGCGGCAATTGATGAGCAATTGAAGTTATTAGAGCGNGCCGAGATAGCACGANTGGCTATGCTGCGTGGCGGTGCAATNGTAGTGAAGGACATCGATCGAGCTATCGAGTTAGCTAATCGTTTTGCNCCGGAGCACCTTTGTTTGCTGATNGATGATCCTGATTCAGTTTTAGAACNAATNAAAAATGCGGGTGGGGTCTTCATTGGAGAAAGCTCTCCAGAAGTACTTGGTGATTACACTGCTGGGCCAAGTCATGTGATGCCTACCGGTGGTTCAGCTCGGTGGGCATCACCTCTTTCAGTACTCGATTTTTTACGTGTGATGTCTCTGGTGGCGTTAGAGACTGATGATCTTTTACGACTCGGACCAGATGCGGCGACTCTAGCNAGAGTCGANGGTCTTACCGGTCACGCCCGAAGTATCGAACGNAGATTGGAGTCNAGATAATGATTGANGAACTACGCGGTATAAACCTCAATGGATACTCTCTTTCTGACTCACTGAAAACGTCTCTAAGNGANCTTCCTCCATATGCTGCNCTTGAAGACGTTGAATTTCTGGCNNCTGAGTTAGGNATAANTCNNNATTCNGTNATTAAAGTGGACGGAAACGAAAATCCATACGGCCCCTCGAATGAGACGATACGAGCAATTCAATCTCTGCGTGAAATTAATATTCATCGTTATGGGGATGCGGATCAGCGTCGCTTGCGATCAGCAATAGCCGGTCATCTATCAGTTGAATTTGATTCNATCATTTGTGGNAATGGNTCGGACGAGCTGATCGATCTTATGTTTAGACTTTTTATTAATNNGGGNGATAATATCGTGATTTCTAGCCCTACCTTTGGGATGTANTCGTTTGATGCCAGTCTGCATGGAGCCAATGTGGTCGATGTGCCNCTGTTGGATGANTGGCAGTTTGATGAAGANGCCCTTACGAAGGCAGCACACGATGCGAAATTGGTGTTTATTCCATCTCCAAATAACCCTACAGGAAACACAATTNCACGTCATCTTGTAAGAAAGTTACTAGAGACCGGNGCAGTGGTAGTTATTGATGANGCATATATTGAATTTTCNAAAGATAATTCTTTGGCTGCAGAGGTCAGAGATATTCCNAACTTAGTTGTGTTACGTACATTCTCGAAGTGGGGTGGGTTGGCTGGCTTGCGAATTGGCTACGGCATAATGCATCCGGAATTGGTCAGTATATGCTTACAGGCCAAGCAACCTTATAACATAAGNGTCATTGCTGAAGCCGCCGCGCTGGCAGCATTGGCCGACAGCGCGACACTCGATTCACAAGCTGAAATCATTTCTGCAGAGCGAGATCGAATGAGCGTTGAACTCGCAAAAANTGAATGGATGAGCCCATGGCCATCTGATGCATCATTTATNCTTTTCCGCCTAGATGGAATTTCTGGTCTAGGATTAAGAGACAAGTTGCGATCGCAGGGTATATTCACAAGATATATTGCGCACCCGCGATTGGAAAATCATCTGAGAATTTCAATTGCAACGCCTGAGGAAAATGATCGAATTATCGGAGCCATTCGAGAAATAGAACCGGAGTAAAAAATGTCATCACCAAGAATCGGATCTAAGCAGCGTAAAACAGCTGAGACTGATGTGAGCGTTTCTATAAATCTGGATGGCACGGGTCAATCAGACATTTCTACNGAGCTTGGATTCTATAACCATATGTTAGAAGCCTTCGCACGGCATGGTCGATTTGATCTGGAGATTCATGCAACAGGNGACCTTGAAGTTGATACTCATCATACGATCGAGGATGTTGCGATCGTGCTTGGACAGGCAATCGATTCAGCTTTAGGTGATCGAGGCGGGATAGTGCGGATGGGAGATGCAACCGTACCTTTGGACGAAGCTTTGGTTCAGTCGGTAGTCGATATTTCTGGACGTTCACATGCAGAAGTGAGTTTTTCATTCGGACCAGACGCTATTGGTGAGGTGCCAGCTGAAATGGTGCCTCACGTGTTCCATTCATTGGCAAGTGGAGCGCGCTTAACAGTCCATATTCGACAGCTGGCNGGTAAAAACAATCACCATATCGCAGAAGCCGCGATGAAAGCACTGGGTCGCTCTTTGGATATGGCCACGACCAAGGATCCAAGAATCACGGGCTTAGTGCCGAGCACGAAAGAAACACTAACCGATTGAAGGCGAGATACCTGTGAACGATGTCGGTCAACTAACCAGCGCAAGAATAGAAAAAACACTCAAAGTGTTGGCTGATGCGGCNGATGAGATATCTATGAATTNCTTTCATCGACAAAACGAGCTGACNGCNGANCAAAANCACGATGGCTCTTTTGTCACCGAAGCTGATAAAGCNGTNGAATCGGAACTGAGGCGAATGNTGAAGTCCGAATTTCCAGATCATTCCGTACACGGCGAGGAGGAAGGTTTGATATCTGGAGAAGAAGATGCGTATTCCTGGATTATCGATCCAATNGACGGGACACATGGGTTTATGCGNGGTATGCCGATATGGGCAACTCTGATNGCACTTAGCGTTGAAGGTGAAGTGATCGGTAGTATTNTCTCCGCTCCAGCNTTAGCAANTCGCTGGTGGGCAGGNAAGGNGNCTGGGGCACANAAAAGTTTTTGNGGAGNAAACCCNGAGCTTATTAGTACGTCGAATNGNGCTGNCATTTCTGATGCTCAATTGCTATACACGGGATCTGTGGCGTGTAGAAGTCGTTGGGCAGGATTTGATAATTTGATTAATTCTGCCTGGAGGGANCGGGGTGTCGGAGATTTTTGGGGACACTGCTTAGTTGCCGAAGGNGTGGCAGAAGTAATGCTGGACCCGATAGTCAGCATATGGGACGTAGCTGCCTTAGATCTCTTGGTGAGAGAGGCAGGCGGCATGATGACAAATAGCAGCGGGAATCCTACTTTTGCAGATGGTCATGTGATATCTAGTAATGGAATAGTTCACCAAGCGGCGCTCGCTCAATTATTGTCAGGTTAGATTAGGGTGATTGAGTAATCTTCAATCACAAGGTTAGCTAACAGTGAACTNGCCATGCTATCTGCTTTGGTAATTGCATCTTCAGCGTTCTCGGCCCTTAATTGTAAATCTATTCGTTTACCAGCACGTACTTTTGAAACTTCGTGGTAGCCCAGCTCACGGAGTCCATTCGCAATTGCCAGACCTTGNGGGTCATTAATTTCCTGTCTAAGCATGACGTCGACTCGTACTGAGAAAGTTTCTTCCATATCGATAGTTT
This sequence comes from Chloroflexota bacterium, assembly GCA_002701625.1. The sequence goes on along the minus strand of NZWK01000031.1, from coordinate 31,405 downwards.
ACCCTAGTCCAGCATTGTTCCAGTGATTAACTCAAATGCACTCACATATCGAGCCGTTGTAGCTTTGATAATCTCATCAGGTAGAAGTGGTGGAGGCGGTTCCTTGTTCCATTGAAGAGTCTCTAAAAAATCACGTAAAGGTTGTTTGTCATATGAGCGTTGTGGTCTTCCGGGGAAATACTCATCTACCGACCAAAAACGAGACGAATCGGGAGTCATAACCTCATCGATCAGGCTCGGCTCACCATCAATTAGTCCGAATTCAAATTTAGTATCTGCGATGATTATGCCTTTTTTCTGACACTCTTGACTTCCGAATCCGTACAAGGCAAGAGATCTAATTTTTATTGCGTTGGCGAATTCCTGTCCAATCAAATTCTCAACCTCTTGGTATGTCATCGGCCGATCATGTTCAGGGGGGACTGCTTTAGTGGACGGTGTGAAGGTTGGACTGGGTAACTGACTCGATTCTAATAAGCCGTCACCTAACAGCACGTCTGCGATGGCTTGGTGGGACTGATAATCCTTCCAGCCAGATCCACTCAAATATCCTCTCACAACACATTCAACTGGTAACGGATCTGCCTTCTTCATTATGATTGATCTGTCGAAATATTTAGGATCGATGTCACTAAGATTAAATTCCTGAGCGTTAGTTTCATTCAGGAGTCCAAGAAAAGCATTNGGGATGACTTCCGCTGTGCGATTGAACCAAAAGGCTGATAGCTTCGATAATACCTTACCTTTTTTTGGAATCCCTTCTTTCATAACCACGTCAAATGCTGAAATACGATCAGTCGCNACTAGTAGGAGTTGATCTGGTCCNATTTCGTATACNTCTCNAACCTTGCCGCGGCTTAGGAGTGGAAAATCAAGATCGGTGTCAATAAGTAACTCTGACGAGGACATCATATTAATCCGATTCGGCGAAAGGTCTCATCAATATGGGTGAGGTAAGACCGAGGATCGAATATTTCNTCGATAGCTTGCGGACTCAGTTGCTTCTGCAATATCTCATCTTCTTCCAGTAGGGATCTAAAATCGACTCTTTCATGGTGTGATTTCATTGCAGCAGTCTGCACAATCTTATATGCGTCCTGTCGAGGCAATCCGGACTCTATAAGGTAATTCAACGCTTTTGANGAAAAGACAAGACCGTTAGTGAGATTTAGGTTTTCGAGCATACGGTCCGGTTTTACTTTTAGACCCCTTATCACGCCCGTCAGGATGTCGAGNGCATAGTCTAGGAGGCCAAAGGCATCGGGAAGGATAATCCGCTCGGATCCAGAATGCGAGATGTCGCGTTCGTGCCAGAGCGGCACATTTTCTAGAGCTGTGAGAGCGTANCCTCGAAGGGTTCTNGCNATCCCACAAACTCTTTCAGANAGTTCAGGGTTTCTTTTGTGTGGCATTGAAGAAGAACCAGTTTGTGCATTCTCTGTAAACGGCTCTTCCACTTCAGAAAACTCGGTGCGTTGCAAATTACGAAGTTCGGTTGCGAATTTCTCGAGCGAACCACCTAGTCCTGCAATGCAGTTAATTAAAAATGCGTGGCGGTCNCGTTGTAGAATTTGTGTAGTTGCATCGGCTACTGAGAGCCCCAGGAAGTTACAAGCAGTTTGTTCGACTTCGGGAGGAATTGAGGCATGTGTTCCAACCGGGCCTGACAATTGCCCAACAGAAATGTGTTTACGAGCNAGTTGCAACCTTTCTTGATGTCGTTCTAACTCAGTTATCCAGACGGTTAACTTCATTCCNAATGTGGTTGGCTCTGCGTGAATGCCATGNGTGCGCCCGATACAAATCGTATCTTTATGNTCTAACGCTTTTTGCTTGATTTCATCCTTAAGACAACTCACCGCTCGATCGATAAGATCGAGTGCTCCAATGCATTGGAGCGATGTGGCCGTGTCCCAAACATCGCTGCTCGTTAAGCCATAGTGTATCCATCNGCCTTCTTCACCAAGGGACTCGCTTACGGANCGTATGAACGCGGTCACATCATGGTGGGTTTCTTCNATGTAGGTAATAACATCATCTGAATTTACTTGAGCGTTGTCACTAATTAGTTGCGCATCGATTTGTGGCACAGTGCCTTCATCCGCCCATCCCTGGGTCGCTGCTATTTCTACCTGTAACCACGTGTCAAATTTATTTTTATCCGACCAAACAGCAGTCATTTCCGGTCTTGCATAACGAGGGATCATAAAGTCTCCTAGTANTTTTATATACGCATGACTGTATTTTATAGCTTGNTGATTTGGCTGTCCTGNAAGGTAACGGTCTAGTTAGGTTTTTGTGNCAATGCTTCCAATGTCCTTGCGAAAGTGTACTCCCTCAAAAGTNATTCTTTCAATATTTTCGTAGACTAATGATCTTGCATCTTCAAGACTATTAGCTGACCCTGTAACACACAGTACGCGCCCACCACTCGTAATCATATGGTCGTTTGCATCACGCTCTGCACCTGATACAAAAACTTGAATATTTGAGTCAATGTCNTCTAACCCGTATATCCGATGACCAACTTCGTAATGTCCTGGGTATCCCTTAGACGTAAGCATCACTCCAACAGTCGACTGATTTGACCATTCTATTTCCACATCCTTTAAGGTTGCCGTTGCTACTCCAACCATAATGTCCAATAAACTTGTCTTCAGACGTGGAAGCAGAACTTCAGTCTCTGGATCGCCAAACCGCGCATTAACTTCGACAACACGTGGCCCGGAATCAGTGAGCATAATCCCAGGATAGATTACGCCTTGATAAACNCGATCTTCCTCACCTAAAGCCTTAACCAAGGTTTCAGTTATTTGGGTTTCTATTATCTTTTGGATTTCCGGTTCCAACTGTGGCGAAGGNGAGTAGACGCCCATCCCTCCGGTATTTGGGCCAAGATTTTGATCGAAGACTGGTTTATGATCACATGAGAAAGGCATGTGCCGAACAGTGATCCCATCGGTAAATGCATGGGCAGATGTTTCCCAACCATACATCCGTTCTTCGATAACGATTCGGTCGCCAGCAGTACCGAATTGACGAAGCTGCATAGATTGGTCAATTGCCTGTAACGCTTGTTCTGCAGAATCGCACACTGTGACACCTTTTCCGGCAGCAAGTCCATCTGCTTTGATCACACTGGGNCCGTCAAGCTCTCTGACATAAGCCTTGGCTTCTTCAGGTGAATCAAATAACTTNGAATCAGCAGTATCAATCCCATATTTATGCATTAGGTCATTAGCAAAGGCTTTCGATGTTTCGATTTCAGCTGGGGCGGCGTTAGCCCCAAATACTGGGACCCCTTCCTNCCGTAATCGATCAGCAACACCTGTGCTCAAAGGCTTTTCTGGTCCAATTATCACAAGATCGATTGCTAGNTCTGCAGCGGCTCGCACCACCGCCTCAGGGTCCTCAATNGCCAAGCCCACGATATTTTCACCGAATGTCTCGGTTCCAGCGTTTCCTGGCGCAATCCATAGCTTGGTGAGTCTTTGTGAGTCAGCTATCTTCCANGCTATCGCGTGCTCTCGTCCACCATTTCCAAGAAGTAAGATATTCATTTTTCTAATAACACTATTTCTGTTAATTNTTTGGGACTGCNTCAGTGCCCGATGATTCCAATTGATTAACTCATTGTAGTTTATAAAATTTACGCGCATTGGTTGTCAAAAGTTTGTGAATAGTGACTTGATCAAANGCCTCAAGAAGTGCTGCTAAGTCAGAATCAGAATACGGGANGGGGGCTCTCGTCGAGGGCAGATCGGTTCCAAACATTACAGCGTCAGGATTGATCTCATTNAATTCTTTGATGACCTCTACAGGATTGAAATCGAGTCGACTAAATCCAGTTGCCTTNACATATGCCCCATTCGCTACTAGTTTNTTGAGAGTGGGTAATCCAGCTTTACTCAATCCTAGGTGATCGATACTTATGGCTGGTAGTTCTGATAGTAGATCGTATAAATCCTCAAGCTCCCGAGAGTCGACGTATAGCTCAATATGCCAACCNACAATTTCATGAATTCGGTTCGCCATTGATTTGATGTGTTCAATATTCTCTGAGCCCCCTCGCTTTAGGTTAAATCTAAGAGCACGCACTCCACTCTTGTTCAGTTCGATAATTTCATCATCAGTCGTTGAAATAGGTAATTGAGTTACTCCGATATAACCTGATCCCAGCAATTTCAGTGCTTCGAGAAGATAGCTCTGATCGAATCCNTGAAATGACCCCGAGACTACAGCTCCTCCNGCAAGCGTATATTCGTCGAGACGCGTCAAATATTCATGTACAGTGAATTGTGGCGGTAAATATCCTGCGTTTTGNATNAATCGGAATCTTGGATCGATTANATGAAAATGACTATCAAATATTGGGAAGTCTTGAATNTTTAGGTCANGAGTCATAAGTATTCCGTTCCTTTTCAGTTAGGAATCGTGATTGAGCCTTTCATGTAGCGTCTAGTGGCTCCTCCGATTAATACTCTTTNACCCAATAGTTCACAATAGAGNGTGCCGCCTCGATCGGAGAGTTGCCGGCTGGTAAGAGTTTGTTTATNAAGAATATTGGCCCAGTAGGGAGTTAACACCGTATGAGCTGATCCTGTCACTGGGTCTTCGTTTATGCCTGATTGTGGTGCAAAAAANCGAGAGACAAAGTCACTAGTTGCTNCTGGGGCAGTAATTATCAACCCTCGAGAATCCAGGCGAGATAATATCGAGTAATCGGGCACTATAGATGCAATTGTTGACTCAGTCTCAAANACAGCAAGCAAGTCCTCCTTTCCTCGGAGNGTGGATACAGGNTTAACTCCAAGTCCATTCTGAATAGTTGNGATGGACTTGATTTTCGTAGGGATGTCAACTGGAAAATCTAGCAAGATTAGATCGTCACGCTTAATTGCACTGAGNATGCCGCTGCGTGAACCGAAACTAATTTCGNGTGCTTGTGGNGGTAGGTAGTCGTCAAAAAGAATTCGAGCGGCTGCCAAGGTGGCATGTCCGCACAGATCAACTTCCATCAAAGGCGTGAACCATCTTATAAAAAAAGGTTGGACGCTAATATTGATGAACGCCGTTTCGGACAAGTTGTTTTCTGATGCAATTGCCTGCATAACCTCGTCACTTGCGGGATCAGTAAGTACGCAAACAGCCGCGGGATTTCCCGAAAAAAGCTCGGTAGTGAACGCATCTACTTGGTATATAGGTAGTGTGTCGATACCAGTTATTCCCACTCTATCGTTCCCGGTGGTTTCGACGTGATNTCGTACACAACGCGGTTTACTTCCTCGACTTCATTAGTGATGCGNGTACTAACNGTCGCGAGAACTTCATAGGGCAACTTTGCCCAATCAGCAGTCATAGCGTCTTCCGCAGTAATACAGCGAATCGCCACCACTTCGCCGTATGTTCGGTAATCGCCCTGTACTCCAACTGTTTTAGTATTCGTAAGCACGGCAAAAGCTTGCCAAAGATTGTTGATCTCTCCTGTACGTAGGAGTTCTTCCTGCAGGATCCAATCTGCCCGTCGTAAGATGTCCAATCTACTTTCACTCACTTCNCCAATTATTCGTATCGCTAGACCGGGGCCGGGGAATGGTTGTCGGTCGATGATTTCGGNTGAGATGCCTAAGGTGCGTCCGACATTCCGGGCTTCGTCTTTNAACAAGTTTCGAAGTGGTTCTATGAGGGTCAGCGTCATGTCTTCGGGAAGTCCGCCGACGTTGTGATGTGTNTTAATTTTCACCGCAGCAGAATTACCGCTCGCCGCGGATTCAATAACATCAGGATACAGAGTTCCTTGAACTAGGAAATCAACATCGCCCAAATTCTCAGTTTCTTTTTCGAAGATCCGGATAAACTTTTCACCAATACGAATTCGCTTGGTTTCTGGATCGCTGACACCCTTGAGATCGGTCAANAAGTCGCTTCGTGCGTCCACATGTATGAGCTTCATTCCCATATGTTCACGAAACGTCTCAACAACCTGTTCAGCTTCGGTATGCCGGAGTAGACCATTGTCNACAAAGATGCACGTGAGTTGATCTCCAATNGCCCGATGTACAAGTCCCGCTGCGACCGCGGAATCCACNCCGCCGGAAAGTCCACAAATTACGAGGCCTTGACCTACCTGAGTTCGAATTGCTGCCACTGTTTCATTAATGAACGAGCTTGAATCCCATTTTCCATCACAGTCCGCGACTCGAAAGAGAAAGTTNTCGATGAGTTGGGTNCCCGCTGGTGTGTGGACGACCTCTGGATGAAATTGAATACCGATATGATTATTTGAGTCGGCTATAGCGACGATAGGTGCATTCTCTGATTCGGCTAATAGCGTAAAGCCGTCAGGTAACTCAAGAACATTGTCACCATGTGATGCCCAAACTTCCATCACCGTCGGAAGATTGGAAAAGATGGCATGTGAATTGTTCGTTTGTTGAATCACCGCNGGTCCGTACTCACGTGCAGATGCGGAAGCCACCTCGGCACCATAATGCTGAGCGATTAACTGCATTCCATAACAGATACCCANAATTGGNAATTCGGAATCGATAACAAAGGAGGGAAGGGTGGGTGCATCGCTCCCGTAAACAGAAGCAGGCCCTCCTGANAGAATGAATCCCTTGATATTTAGATTTGATAGTGTGTCTGGCGNNACATCCCAGGGAACCAGCTCAGAGTANACTCCGGCTTCGCGCACGCGTCTTGCAATCAGCATTGAGAATTGTGAACCATAATCCAGTATTACGATCGTATCTTTTTTTGACTGATTCGAACTCATCAATAACCTTGCTTCCGCTAGATTGATTCGCATCTTGAGTCTAGCCGCATAATGCTTAGGGCGGTTAGGACTATTATAGATAGATGGTCGATGTCGGTTTCAACACGCAGNATGAAATTGTCGCAGCACTGAGGGCAGGGCAGNTTGTCGGAATTCCGACAGATACCGTATATGGTTTGGCTGCGGATCCACTCAACCCGCGAGCTCTTAGGCAACTTGCACAAATTAAAGGCCGAGACTCGAATCAGCCAATTGCAGTTCTTTTTTCAGAATTGTCGAANCTTGCTTGCTACGTTGAACNGATTGACCAAATTCGACGAATTGAACTGTTTTGGCCGGGAGCTATGACTGCGATAGTTCGGGCGAAGCAAGATGGACTCCCTGCGCCCCTCGTTACTGAGCAACTTACGATAGGTATTAGAAAACCTGCAAGCGAGATCACTCTTAAGATCCTAGAGGAAATGGGCGGATTTCTAGCCGTAACAAGTGCTAATAAACACGATGAGCCGCCCGCTAATTCGGCCCAAGAGGTCATTGATACGTTTGGNCATGAGGTGTCAGTACTCGATGGTGGTCCGTCCANTCATGGGGTAGCTTCCACTGTTGTGGATTTCACNGANAACACTCCAAGATTACTTAGGCAAGGGGCTCTGGAGTTTCAGGAAGTAATGACAGCATGGATGACANACTAACTATCTCAACTCGACCGAATCCTTTAGATCACTTCTCGGAGTGGTATGAAATAGTGCGAAAATCTGACCCGCAACCGGATGCGGTGGCACTTGGCACGGCATCCACGGNTGGAATTCCATCGTTACGAATGGTCTTNGTTAAATCCTGGTCTGAGGCCGGATTTGAATTCTTTACTAATCGTAACTCTCGGAAAGGTCAGGAACTTTTAGTGAATAAGCATGCCGCGTTGACCTGGCACTGGAAGGGGTTCGGCGCTCAGGTTAGNATCAGGGGCCAAGTCTCAGTCATTGACGATTNTACTGTGATGAACTACTGGNGATCTCGCAGTTATGGGAGCAAAATTTCCGCTTTGGCATCGTCTCAGTCTTCGGCAATTGATGACCGCATGGTACTGGTGCAGAGAGTTGAACGACTGAAGCTAACCTACGACAAGGATTCAGATGTGCCTTTACCCGAGGATTGGGGAGGCTTTCGAGTCCATCCGTCCATCTACGAATTTTGGTTACATGATCCAGACAGACTGCATTATAGAATTGAATATGTTAACGTCGATGGCAAATGGATTTCTTCACTTCTACAGCCGTAGCTGTGTAGTGATATGACGGTTTAGAGCGTGCAAGAATCAGGAGAGTATGATGCANATAGCTATCGGATCCGACCACGCTGGCTTTCAGTTGAAGGAATTATTAAAGAGTCAGTTAGAGTCGCTGGGAGATGATGTCATCGATTTTGGTACTGATAGCACTGAATCNTGCGATTATCCCGATATCGCCTTGCCGCTAGCAGCGGCGATTGCTGATGGTAAACCCGAGTTGGGTGTACTTATCTGCTCGAACGGCGTCGGACCGTCTATTGCGGCTAATAANGTAAATGGTGTTCGTGCTGCAGTCTGCCACGATGTATTCTCGGTAAAGAGAGCTCGACAGCACACGAATATCAACGTGTTGTGNNTAGGTGCGTGGGCAATTGGACAAGGGCATGCGCTAGAAATTTTATTAGCTTTCCGAGATGCGCAATACGAAGGTGGACGGCATGACCGTCGGCTTTCAAAAATCAGTAGTTACGAAGAATTACACTCTGACTCGAAATAATTAATCAAACNTAACTCGCGACTGCGTAGTGTCTGCGTTACTCTCTGATCCAATGACNATTCCAACACGTTTATTGTTTTATTTACGTTTTCTATATCGGTTTGTCAAAGCNTATATAGTTGCCCAATTTGGCTTGTCTAATCCACCGCAAAACTATTCAAATGTGTACAGCGGCCTGNGCGCTAAATTAGAAATCATACGAGATGAGTATGGCGTTGCACACGTGCTCGCCGATAATAACTNTGATGCGTTTTGGGGATCTGGATTTGTGCAATCTCATGATCGACTATGGCAAATGGAGTCAGCTCGGAGATTTGCCCAAGGACGACTGAGTGAAATAGCAGGCGATAATGCTCTCTCTACGGATCGACTTATGCGCCAAATCGGACTGTATCGAATAGCGCAAGCNGACGTCGACTTACTCGAGGATGAAGAGTTAGAGCTTTTCGAAGCTTATGTGTTGGGAGTGGCTGCGGGTGTGGAATCATTACGCACTTTGCCACCAGAGTTNCATCTGCTTGGACTTACCTTCGAGCCTTGGACGGTAACCGATGTTTTGCTTGTGGCCCGATTGTTGCTATTCAGTTTTACTGGCAACTGGAAAACTGAGCTGATCCGCGAGGAATTACTCAAGAANGTGGACNCGAGCTTATGGCCATTATTAGAGCCGGTCCACCCTGATGAGTGGACTGCCACTGGCGATTCGTATCAACCNGGGGGAGCCTCAGCGAGTGAGCGCTTACTCAAGACCTACAGAGATTCTGAGCAGTGGGCCCCAACCTCCTCCGGCGCATCCAATGCGTGGGCCGTGCGCGGTGCTTTGTCAGAGAGTGATCAACCTCTTCTTGCAGGCGATCCGCATGTGGAATTGCGACTTCCGGGATTGTTTCATGTGTCTCACATAAAAGGAGGAGATTTCAATGTGATTGGAGGGGGTCTTGCTGGAGTNCCAGGGGTATTGATTGGTCATAATGAACACGTAGGTTGGGGTGTTACAGCCGGCATGGTGGATATTGCAGATTGTGTAGTTGAAACGGTGACNGAGGAAACTATTGGAAATACNTTATCGAATNTCGAATATGTGACACCTGATGGTCCAAAAANGTTAATGGTGTTTGAGGAAGAAATNCTGGTACGAAATTCAGAGGGATCTCGTGTAGTGGTGGAGGANATAGCGAGTTCACGCCATGGTCCGATCGTAAGCACACCTANCGATTCTGAACGTCGAATTATTGCACTAAATTCCACTGTCTTTGACCCCTCGCCGATTGGAAAGACATTTATTCGTATGATGAAATCGGAATCGATAGGAACGTTAGCAGCAGCCTTATCTGAATGGCCGGGTGCACCTTTNAATTTCGTGATGGCGGACACGCGAGGNGACATTGGTTATCAATTNGCCGGCAAGGTCATGCGCCACAGTGCAGGTGGNGGTTTACTCCCTCGTGACGGATCTAAGTCGCCAGGTAAACTAGAAACCTATACGTCTGACCAAATGCCNTCGTCGGTGAATCCACCTAGTAATTTAATTGTTTCAGCAAATCAGGCGATCGGTGGAGAACTTGAACTTGGAGAGGAATGGGCTGAACCTAGGCGAGCCGAGCGAATTACCGAACTGTTGGTGGGATCGAGTGGNCACGATGTCGAATCGTTCGCCGAAATACAGACCGATGTCTATTCTGCCAACCTAGTGGCCCTTCGTGATTTACTTTTGCCTGTTGTAGATGACATNGATCGCCGGAGNTCTCTATCGGATTGGGACGGACAACTTAATTCACGAGGTGACGCTGCATCATTTATTTCGTATGTGAGTAATGAGTTATCAGACCTCATTACAGAATCAATTGCTGGATTATCTGGAGACCTGTTGCAAGGAAANCGCGATATGTTTGGNGAGAATTATAACTCGTTCACTACGCGTCATCAGGGATGGCTGGTNAATGCNGTGAGCGACGCTGATAAACCGTGGTTTNACGATGTGAATCATAGGAAGAAAGTTTTGCGACTCGCCATAACTCGTGCNGAACGTCGCATAGGAAGATTAGGCAATAAAAGCATATCTGGCGAGTTTTCTTTCATAAGACCGAAACACTCTCTTGCGGCTGTGCCCATCTTAGGNANGNTCTGGTCTTCACGACCCGTTCCATTTGGCGGNGATATCAACACCATATCCCAAGGTGCCTTCCATCGAACCACTGATGGCCGTGATGTGTCGGTGACNGCTGGATACCGTCAAATTCTCAAGATTGGGCGCTGGGATGAAGCTGTCTTCGCTATACCTACTGGCATATCAGGNATACCAGGACACNCAAATTATTTGGATTTCACAGATGAATTTGCTCAGGGTACTTATCGACCATTACTTTGGAGTGTAGACATGATAAGAACTCATCAAAATGATAAAATTTCGCTACATCCGAGATAGATTAGGGTAATGATGAGGCTAAACCATGAATAGGCCAGGTATCGAGCTAGCATTAGCGAGTTATAGAGGACTTCTTGACAAAGAGCTTCGCGCCATATTGAACCAAACTGGTCAACTTTATGACTGGATGCGATATCACCTCGGTTGGCAGAATCAATCAGGGCAAAGCGTGCAATTATCACCCGGTAAGCAAATTCGNTCGTGTGCATTATTTACCGCCGCCAAATCAGTTGGAATGAAAGAAACAGATATAGCGAGATGTGCTCCTGCGGCCGCAGCAATTGAACTAATTCATAATTTCTCTTTGCTGCATGATGACGTTGAAGACAAGAGTATTANCCGNCGAGGTAGGCCTACACTTTGGACCTTTGCTGGCGAAGCTCAGGCAATTAATACCGGAGATGGAATGTTTTCGATTGCTAGACTGGCCCAGCATCGACTTTCTGAGCTTGATTTTTCAGCTGACTTAGTTTTATCAGTGATTCGAGAACTAGATATGACCTGCCTGCAGCTCGTAGAAGGTCAGCAGTTAGATATCGCGTTTGAGGATAGAGGTGATGTTACTCAAGACGAGTATATTCGTATGGCNGAAGGTAAGACTGCAGCCATGTTCAGTGCCCCGTTCGCAATTGGAGCAATGCTTGGTGGGGCTTCGAGCAAAGATGTCGCGATATTTAATTTGTTCGGGAAATCTTTAGGGCTTGCTTTCCAAATGGTTGATGATGTGCTGGGTATTTGGGGTGATACTNAAGTGACTGGTAAACCAGTAGGGGATGATTTACGCACTNTNAAAATGACCTTTCCAATAATATATGCACGAGATCACGAGTCGTCAGCCGGTAGAGAATTTCGTACAGCCTACAAGAAACTCCCGGCTACAGATATGGAAGTAGCTCACTTGACTGAATTNCTTACAGCGACAGGGGCAAAAGAGGAAACGGAAAAAGAAGCGCGTCGCCAAATTGATATTGGCAATCAACTGCTGGCGTCATTGTCATTTGTGCCAAGTTCAGAGAGTTATATAGAAGAATTTAGTAGTTTATTGATTGGAAGGGCCTTCTGATTGAGATTAGCCTTTAAGTAAGTTGAAATTGGATGCAGATTGGTAGGGAGCCATATTGCCATGCAGAAACAAACAATCGCCGATGTTAGCTTGATAGATAAACGAGTATTACTTCGAGTTGACTACAACGTTCAATTTGACGATTCTGGTGCCATTCTAGATGATCATCGATTGAAAGAATCGATACCTACGATACGTGCATTAAAGGATCAAGGCGCGCGCATCATAATCTGTTCTCATAGAGGTAGGCCGAATGGNGTGATTGTTGAAGAATTACGAAANGCTCCGGTGGCACACCACCTGTCGACCTTACTTGGTGAGCCAGTTTTATCNCTTGAAGACGCAATAGGTCCTTCAGTAAAAGCCGTAATAGATGAGATGAAGCAAGGTGATATNGTACTGCTAGAAAACGTACGCTTTTATTCCGGTGAAGAGACGAATGATCCTGCTTTTGCAAGAGCTTTATCTGAATTAGCAGATGTGTTTGTCTCTGATGCATTTGGGACTGCACATCGCGCGCATGCCTCAGTTGTNGGGGTGGGATTTTATTTGCCTGCCGTTTCGGGATTGCTGATGCAGAAAGAACTTGATTATCTTAATCAGGTCACAGAATCAATCGAGAGGCCATTTGGAATAATTCTAGGAGGCGGTAAGGTAGCGGAGAAGCTTAGAATATTAGGTCATTTAGCTGATAAAGCTGACGTTATCTGTGTCGGGGGAGGAATNGCAAATACTTTTCTTCAAGGACAGGGTATTGATGTCGGTGACTCGTTGGTTGAAGAATCTAGAATCGANGATGCTCTATCTCTCATGCGGATAGCTTCCGGTAGAAAAGATCTGAAACTGGTCCTTCCGACGGATGTCGTTATATCAGACTCCAGTGGTGGAGTAGTGAGCACAGTTTCGGTAAATCGCATTCCACCTGGCTTTCGAATACTTGATTTAGGTAGGCAAACTTTAGAGGACATTCGCGAAGCACTGCGCCCAATGAGAACTATTGTCTGGAACGGTCCGGTCGGTTTATTNGAACGCACTCCCTTCGATACGGGCAGCATCGAATTGGCAAAAATTCTNGCTGATTCGGTGGGNGCAACCACTGTGGTCGGNGGNGGTGAAACTGCAGCAGCGGTNGCAAAGGCAGGAGTGGTAGCGCGACTGTCACATGTGTCCACTGGTGGTGGTGCGTCCCTGAAAATGTTGGAGGGTACATCACTCCCAGGAGTCGAGGTCCTCCTTGATAAAGAATAATTNCNTGTTAGTGTGGGTCGAGTCGAGCGTGTAGACTAGAGAACATGAAAATCGAATTGATTGAGAGACTCTCTCAGCAATCTAGTCATAAAACACTTCTCTGCGTGTTAGATGGTCTTGGGGGTCTTCCGGGACCAGATGGCTTAACCGCACTTGAATCAGCATCTACACCTAATTTAGATAAGTTAGCAGCCAAGGGAAGCCAGGGACGAACCCTCCCAGTGGGGTATGGAATTACACCGGGATCAGGNCCTGGCCACCTCGCATTATTTGGATATGATCCGCTGGAGTACGTAATCGGAAGAGGCGCNCTNGAGGCAACTGGCATTGATTTCATTCTGGGNCCAGACGATGTGGTGGCGAGAGGGAATTTCTGCGACGTTAACGGAAATGGAATAATCACGGACCGGCGAGCAGGCCGTCANTCCACGGAAATAACGGCTGGCTCGTGTNAATTGCTTTCNNNAATCAAGTTAAGCGGTATTGAGACCTTNGTATTGCCAGTGCGTGANCAGCGATTTGTTTTGGTGTTGCGAGGGCCGAACCTGTCAGAATCAGTGAGTGAAACTGACCCTCAAATTGAAGGAGTNNCACCTTCTGTGTGCGGACCATTAACTGGTTCTGTTGAAGCGGAACGGACAGCGTCTTTAATTCGGCGCTGGGTTAATGCCGCACATGATCTTCTAAAGGACCGTGAACAGGGTAATGGCATTCTCTTACGTGGCTGGTCATCTCGGCCAAACCTGCCTTCATTTCCAGAGATTTGGAAAACGCGAGCAGCCGCCTGTGCCGTGTATCCAATGTACAGAGGTGTAGCATCACTCGCNGGCATGGATGTAATCAATGCTGGTGCGAGCTTATCTGAGCAAATACNCGAAATGACGGGCCAATGGAATAACTTTGATTTCTTTTTTCTGCATTACAAATATGCTGACAGCGCTGGTGAAGATGGCGACTTTGATGCCAAAGTCCAAGCTATTGCAGAATTTGATATNCACGTGCCTGACTTNCTACGTCTTAATCCTGAGGTCATCGTTGTGACGGGNGATCATTCGACTCCAGCGGTGATGTCTGGCCATTCTTGGCATTCAGTGCCNACGTTGATTGCTGGGCGTCATGTCCGACCCGACGCACAAATAAGTTTTGGCGAACGCGCTGCAATATCTGGAGAACTNGGTCAATTTCCTGCTAATGAACTCTTGCCNATAGCTTTCGCCCATGCCGATAAACTTGCTAAATTCGGAGCGTAGGAATGATTGAGCGCAGACCGATAGTGGGCGGTAATTGGAAGATGAATACGTCCCGCATTGGTGCGAAGGAGCTGTGCCAGTCAATTTTGGAAGGTTTNAATGANAGAACAGTAGACACTGAAGTTATCTTGTATCCGCCTTATATGTGGCTTACTGATGTTCGAGATNTCATGAACGTAAGTTCTCTTAAGTTAGGTGCCCAAGATGGTTTGGCTCAGGAAAATGGTGCGATTACAGGNGGAGTCAATTTAACAATGCTGTCTGAAGTTGTTGATGCATTATTGGTCGGCCATTCTGAACGAAGAAGTATTTTTCATGAAACGGCGGAAAAATTTTCTCAACAATTGATTGCTGGGTTAGATTTCGGTCTAGTGACTACCTATTGCGTAGGCGAAAATCAGGCACAACAAGAAGCTGGTTTGACGTATCAAGTCCTTACAGAGCAAATNGCGAGTGTTTTCACTGGNNCNAACGGGGTACAGCTCAGCGAGATGGTGCATAATAATCCGTCTAGCTTTGTAATCGCTTATGAACCTGTTTGGGCTATCGGAACAGGACTTGTTGCCGAACCGGAAAACGTTCAACANCGAGCAGAATATATTAGATCNGAAATTTCCAGATATTGTGATGCNTCAGAACTCATCCGGATCCAGTATGGTGGATCTGTGAACCAGAAGAATGCTGCTGAATTTGCGGAACTCGTTGATATTGACGGAGCTTTAGTCGGAGGGGCGTCGCTGGATNCTCAACAATTTTTGCATATTTGTGATGCGTTNTCCACGAACAATCGTTAGGGAACTAACTCGATGGTGAACNCACCTGTGATTTGCATTGTTGGCGCGACTGCATCAGGGAAAACTGANTTTTCAATTGATTTAGCTCNAGAGTTCTCTGGTGAGATTATCTCGGCGGACTCAGCTCAAGTTCGCCGAGGTATGCATATTGGCACGGCTGCTCCGACTCCTGAGGAAATGTCACAAATTNATCATCATCTAGTTGGCGTTACTGATCCTAATTCAGAGTGGACCCTGGTGGATTGGCTTGACTCAGTTAATTCTGCAGTTCACAGGATACGCGAAAGATCGAATCTACCTTTTTTAGTTGGAGGCACTGGTCAATACATTTGGGCGTTTTTAGAGGGCAGGGAGGCACCAAANGTTCCACCAAATCAGGCGTTCCGCAGAAAAATGGAAGAAANNGCAAAAGACCCAATTATCGATTTGCATGAAAGTTTACGACTTAAGGACCCGTCCTCAGCTGATCGCATCCATCCTAATAATCTCCCTAGAATTATTCGAGCACTGGAGATCATTGCCGCGACCGGCAAGCCAGTACCATCGCTCGTGAGGCGCCCGCCTGATACTCAGTCTGTCATCATAGGATTGGAGTGGAGTCGTGAAAGCCTCTTCGATCGTGCTGATCAACGAGTGGAGTCTATGTTCCGGGCTGGTTTGATTGAGGAGGCCATGAGCCTTGCTGCCGTTTATGGNCATGACAGTGAAGGTTTTCGAGCCATCGGATACCGCGAGGCTCTATCAGTTGGTCGGGGAGAGCTNANGCTCGATGTAGCAATCGAAAANACGAAAATTGCTACTCACAAATTGATACGCTCTCAGAGCGGTTGGTTTAGGTCGGATGATACGAGAATCAATTGGNTTTCTTGNGAAAAATTGTCACGTAATCAGCTTTTTTCTGAGGCAGTCACTATGATTGAGCAGGCNCTAGGTTAGAGGTTCTCTCGCATNGAAACACTGGACGAGTTAGTATTTTATTATGTCAGAAGCAAAAAAAATCTTAGCCGCAGACGTCACACAGTTTTTTCCCTTAGATGTATGGAAAATGCATGGTTGTGGAAATGACTTTGTAGTGTTTCATATCGAAAATCAGATAAGTGANGAACAATTAAGCTNATTAGCNACTTACTTATGCAACCGAAATTTTGGNNTAGGTGCAGACGGAATTATTGTCAGTGTCCCNTCAGAACGTGCAGACTTTGGGATGCGTATTTTTAACTTGGATGGTTCAGATGGCGAGATGTGCGTNAACGGTATTCGCTGTTTCGCCAAATATCAATTTGATCAGAATCTAATATCGGNTAGTAATCGAGANAGCGGNCAAATATCAATCGAAACCTCAGTCAGTGTGGTGGAGGTTTCGGTAAAACGTGATGACTCGGGGTTAGTCACAAGAGCTAGTATTACGTTACCATCGCCCAGNTTCAATCCCTCGGACTGTGGCGTGACAGAGGTTACTGAAGANGACCATATTATGCTGAATATCGACAAACGAGTGATTGATGTCCAACCGATCTCGATGGGAAATCCTCATGCTATTCACTGGTTGANTGNCGGCCATCACACTGGGGACTATGAACTGATTAGCATTGGACCACGGGTNGAAAAANACGCAATATTCCGTGAGAAGACTAATTTTGAAATAGCCGAAATCGTCGGGCCGGATCAGATTCGCGCCCGTGTATGGGAGCGTGGTGTTGGTGAGACGTTGGCTTGTGGATCNGGAGCATGTGCGGTGATGGCTTCAGCNCATAGTCGTGGNCTAGTGGGTGACCTTGCAGTCGTTGCGATGCCTGGTGGCGANCTNTCGGTTAANTGGTCAGGTGAAGGACCAATTACGCTTGAGGGCGAGGTCACGAAGGTGTTTGAAACAACAATTGAATCTTGAATTGAGAAAATAATGACAACTGAACGACGAGCAATTGGGCAAAGTACAGAGTTTACCGTTAGAAACGAGCCACTCAATAGNGGAAAACGCATAGGTTTACTTGAGCAGGATGGCACGGTACATCTGAGCTCTGCGACCGGTGAATTGATACTGGCGCATGAGAATGGACAACAGAGTGTCTATTGGGGTTTTGACTCGATTGATTCTATGCGAAAAGAATTTTTATCTATGTGGGATGAACTATTAACGAGTGTAGAGCGTGATGATATTGATTATATTTCGATGAATTTATCGCAAGTAGCTGCACGCGATATGGTTCTCCCGATCCTTGAGACGGCCTCGTTTAAGCAATTTGCCGANTGGATTGAGATGCTACATCCAGATCTTCCAGAATCTCCNCCANTTTTTTCTNCTGGGATTGAGATGCGTCGAGCCGGAGAAGACGATCTCGATATTTTTGAAAATATTTGGTCTGAGTCGCTCGGTGATTTGACCGATGGACTCGCGACNTTTGATGATTTTGCCTCCCGAGCNGATTGGGCAGGTGCNTTGACTCTGGATGGTGAAGTAATNGGATTCGCGTTCAATGGGACGGCAATTAGNGGTGATGGTCAAGTCNTAACAGCTGCTGTTGCCCCCAGCCATTGGGGGAATGGATACGGCAAAGAATTATTGCAAGCAGCTTTGTATCAGCTGGGCTCGGCCGATCATCGTCGAGCAATCATTCGTGTACGGCCTGATGTGCGTCAGGCACTAAAGACTTGCAGTGAACTNGGTATGCGACATTCTGCTGGTGGAATAGAATGGCGCAGGAGTGTNGACGAAGAGGAAATTAAACTAGAACTAGAAGCCCGACGAAAAGCTGGAGTGAAGGCTCGATACGGTGGTTGGCGATAACTAGGAGCAACTTTATGAAAGAAATTGAATTGGCAGACAGAGTAAAACAACTCCCACCTTATCTTTTTGCGCGTATTTCTGANCTCATTACTGAGAAACGNAATGCGGGAGTAGACGTGATATCTCTAGGTATTGGCGATCCAGATCTACCTACTCCTAGCCATGTTTTAGACTCTCTGACTGCTGCNGCACANCATGGTGAAAATCACAGGTATCCTGAATCAGANGGACTGCCAGCTTTACGCGAGGCGATCGCTAGATGGTATTCGACTAGGCACGGCGTGACATTAGATCCAAATTCAGAGATTGTGCCTCTAATCGGATCAAAAGAAGGCATTGCTCACTTACCTCTTTGTTTGATAAATACCGGAGACGTCTCATTAGTTACAGATCCGGGCTACCCCGTGTACGAAATAGGGACCATGTTTGCTGGTGGTGANAATGTTCGNTTGCCATTGTTAGAGNCGAATGATTATCTCCCTGATTTAGCCGCGATTCATCCAGATGATGCGGCACGTGCGAAAATACTCTGGCTTAATTACCCTAATAATCCTACTGGTGCGATTGCAGACTTAGCTTTCTTCGAAAAAGCAATTGATTGGGCAAGGGCNAATGATGTGATAATCGCNCATGATTTGGCCTACGCTGANGTTGCNTTTGATGGCTATATGCCNCCNTCAATTTTAGAAGTGGCTGGAGCCACGGACGTGGCCATAGAATTTAACTCACTTTCGAAAACATTTAATATGACGGGTTGGCGCGTGGCGATGGCTGTAGGGAATGCGCAGGTTATTGATGCGTTAACGCGAGTAAAGACAAACATCGATTCAGGCATTCCACAAGCGATTCAGGAAATGGCGATCACAGCTCTAGACGACCCGCGCGACTCGATCGAGTCTCACAACCAGATCTATCAAAACCGNCGTGATCGNGCATTGTCAGTTCTTAGGGAACTGGGNCTCACNGTTGATGACCCAAAGGCTTCCNTGTACATCTGGGCTCGATTACCTGAGGGNGTCGAATCTAGTGCTGAATANGCTGCGGAGNTAATAGATTCNGTTGGTGTGGTTGTTACTCCTGGTGCATCTTATGGAGAAAACGGAGAGGGCTACATACGGATTTCACTCACGACTCCTGACGATCGACTTGATGAGGCTCTTGAAAGACTTCAACAGTTCGATTCAATGAGGTGATCTTTATCAAGTTTAGNTGTCGAGAATCGGGTGCGGCAAGNGATTTGAGTGTCGANCAGTGANTTCGAGAAGAAAANCGAAGCCTCNTAAATTTGCCNAGGCTAAGTCACAAGAGCGTGCGTACCTTGTAGCAGTTGAAAGCAGATCTGGTCCCGAGGCTTTNATGCCCGTTGACTATTCGTTGCGCGAGCTNGCGCGTTTGGTCAGAACGGCTGGTGGAACAGTATCAGGCCGAACGAGTCAACGCCGCGTTCATCCCCACCCGGCNCTNTATATTGGACGGGGCAAGATTGAGGAAATTAGGTCACTTAGAGAAGAATTGAACTACTCNATGGTGGTGTTTGACGATCAATTATCTCCGAGTCAGCAATTGAATTTAGAGGAAGCTTTCGGNGTCAAAGTATTAGACAGATCAGCATTAATCCTCGATATATTTGCTCAGCGTGCTCGGACCCGNGAGGCAACACTGCAAGTTGANTTGGCACANCACGAGTATCTAAAACCCAGACTTAGAGGTCANTGGCAACATTTATCACGGACTGTCGGCGGCCCTGGGGCGGGGAATAGTGCAATCGGAACTCGTGGCCCNGGTGAGACTCAACTTGAAACCGATAGACGGTTGATTGATCGTCGAATTTCTAAATTGAAGCGTGATATTAAAAATGTAAGAAATCATCGTGAGCGGCAACGAGATCGNAGACTTCGAGAAGGATTACCGATTGTGGCACTCGTTGGTTACACAAATACGGGAAAATCAAGCCTGCTNAGAGCTTTGGTGGGGTCAGATGTTTTCGTGGCTGATGCGCCNTTTGCAACATTGGACCCACTGACCCGCCGACTTGGCGGTAATCTTGATAACGCAGTTNTGATGACTGACACGGTTGGTTTTATGCAGAANCTTCCTACTGAGCTNGTCTCAGCGTTTCAAACTACACTTGAAGAATTATCCAACGCATCGTTNCTTGTTCACGTTTTAGACGCCGANTCGCCCGTTTTGAAATCGCAAGAAACAGTAGTGCGTCAAACATTACACAATTTAGGTCTGGAGGATATACCGTTGTTGACGGTTATTAATAAAGTCGACATGCTGCTCCCAGAAACGGTTACCAGCGATAACACTGACGTGAACGAACTAATAAATCAAATCGACAAAAACGAATTAGGCCTAAGTGCTGATCTGTCGGATGAATATTTATTTGTTTCTGCTACGGAGAGATGGGGAGTGGCAAAACTGCGNGCAAGAATACTTTACGAATTCTTTGGCTCAAGTGAGGCGNACGAATANTATTAATCNCCGCTCTGTGCNCGTGTTCGATATGGAAAACCAGCNGGTGANTTTAGCCAGTGTTTAGTCTTGTAACTAATCGAGAGAATGTTACGAACTTCTTTTAACGTGGCCTCAGTGCTTCTCTGTGCNTGAGATCGCTCAACCGGATTCGCTGATAATAAAAGCGAGATCCACGATCCGATTCTCCGCCCCAGATGAGTTGTTTCAAGCGCTTGCANAAGATAAGGCGATGTAGGGTANGCGGTNTCTTCCAGTACAAATGAGAGTCGGAGTAGGTGGGTGGCCAGTTCTCCNGCTGTCATACTGAANCTATCTGAGTTTGTGTCACGATTCANATGCAGCCCTCTGGCTGATGCATGGGTTGCGACCCACAGCGTCCGGATTACTCGTTCAAGTTCGGCNTCATCAACAGAATGGGGCATCTTNCTTAGCTGATCGAATCGCCGGAGTGGATCGTGAATCGAGGTAGCTCGTTGAATGTGCCAGCGTGCCTCAAGTGCTTGTCGATGGTCTGACGCAATGCTACTTAATATCTTTTCTGCTGCATCATCCCGTAAAATCGTTATATGTGCCTCCGGCGCATTTGGATAAGCCGCAGATGGNCCGTATTGCTGGACTACTGCGTGTCCGTTTTTTANTTCTTTTGCAATTTCAGCTGGCGCCCAGGTCAGCGTGTTTCTATCGATGATTAACCAATANGAAGCAACNTCCAACGTACTCGATTCAAGCTCTGATGTCCTGCCAGCTATAAGAGGTGATAAAAGAATGAGCGACATTCGATCTGCGACATCGATCCAATCAGCTGCTTGAGCAAACTCTTTGCCCCAAGCTAGCGCGACATCAANAAATATCGGAGTTGCTTCAGTACTGTCAGTTGNAGGCATAATTTTGCTAACCTGATNTTTGCTAGTCGGAGATTTGGCCCANATCNGTGAGCGCAGCTTTCACTTCATCTGCGTTGGCANATTGAACTCCCTCNCGTANAGCATCAAATCCGTCTACAACATCATCGTCAATATCATTGGCGTAGCAAATATCGAGAAAATCAGATCTCATAGGAGTCGCTTCGGGCGCAACATTGAAGATGTGATTAACGATTTCGGCATAGCCGCTCCACGGCGCTGGCATAAAAAATCCTTTCATTGGTAAACCCGCACTAAATTTCATGTTTTACTAAAAGAACAGGTGGAGCAATGATAAGTGATCGTGCTCTAAGTGGTTATTAATAGAGCTTAAAAGCGAGCAACCACATGGTTCCTGAGGTCACGGGGCTTTACAATCCGATAGTGAATGATCTAATTGTCGGTTGGCGTTATGCGTGGAGCCACTTCTTGTCGAATTGGCGTTTTTTGGCTGTCGTCTTTGCTGGTGTAATGAGTGCTGCGGTACTGCTTGCATTGGCCCCGATATATGCGGCCTCAATGACAGATTTGGGGTTGAGCTACAGGCTCGAAAAAGACCTTGCGACCACGCGTGAACAAATAGCTCGAGTAGATACGTTCTTACTGCAAATTAACGATCCGATAGATATAGAACGTCGAGCAGCCGTTGATCTAGTCACGCAAGAGAGGGTGGGGTGGCTTGGTAACGATGAAGAAGTAATCGTGACTGAACGGAGTATCAGGTTATTTGCATCATTTGAGGACTATCCACTATTCACTGATCCGTTCAGGACTGACACTGCTACTGATGACAAGATCTATGGTAAACGGGGTGCAGATGGAATCGCCGTCGATGAAAATGGGATAGTCAATCGCATTGGCCCCTTTGCCGTCACCGAACGGCTAGATGGAAAGCCGGTACGGCAACCCTGGGGTGCATTTGTCCACACGGTGAGCAATCTTCGCCAAGACACACGGTTGATAGAAGGCTCCTGGCCGAGCTCTACGAACACAGAAAATTTTGAATTCGTACTGCCGAGCGGGTGGAGCCCGCATGCGGCGATTGGCGACTTAATTAGGCTTGACGTGGATGGTGTTCTTACCGATTGTCCACCTGTCCCATTATCGGAAGATGCCGCCACGGCTCGTGATGAAGCACGATGTATTCCTCAAACATTTGGACGATCAACATTAATTGGAACGCTGGTGGGTTTTGTTGAAATTCTTGATGAAGATTCCTTGCGATGGGAATTATTTCAGGGTGTTCTAGAGGTGCCAGATACGCCGTTGATCCCCTTACCAGGTGACCGAGATACACAAGAGCCTGAATTAGATCCACGACTTGGACGAGCAATGACGGGCGAAGGACAGATGCCTTTACTGACCACGTACGATCATTTTTTCGGGCCGTTTGCGAGAGCAGTTCCTGAAACACGCACAGTTCATAGAGCAGGTATCGTCATCGATCCGAACAGGATTAATATCGACGATGTACAGCCAGCAATAAGTGCAATGCGTAATTGGACAAATGATATTGACGTGACTCTAGAACTGGTGGCTGTCACTCATACTAGGGCGGCATTGGTTTTAAAAGATTTTGTTAACCAACAATCTTTTTCTGCCGTGCCCTTGCTGTTGATCTTATTGCAGGTAGTCGGGATTGTGATTTATTACGTGACTATGACTGCGACAAATTTGCTTGAAAAGCAATCTGGCGAATTTGGAGTCTTTCGCAGCAGAGGGGCGACCACCGCACAACTTGTCGGATTCGGATTATTCGAGGCACTTCTACTCGCAATACCCGCTGCAATTTTGGCACCGTGGATAGCTATTGGAGCAGTGGCGGTTCTGGGTTTGACTCCACCATTTGAGCCGGTGACAAATGGGGAACTACTACCAGTTAAATTATCAAAAGATGGATATTTGTTGGGAATAATGGGGGCTGGAATTGGGCTGGTAGGAATTCTAGTTCCGACATTTATACAAGCACGTAAAGGCATAATTGACGTCAGACGTGATGACGCGAGACCTGACAGAAAATCGGTGATTCAGCGATATTATTTGGATTTCCTATTACTCGGATTTGCTGCAGTGCTGCTCTGGCAAGTAGATCAGCGAGGAACTCTCTTTGATCCTGATTCAGTGGGTGGATGGTCAAGCGACCCAGTACTACTTCTTACACCTTTCGTCTTGATTTTGGCAGTGGCTGCGATGTTACTGAGATTTTATCCACCGATTCTTAGGATATTGACTTCAATACTTCTGACCGCGAGATCGCTCGCGACCGCGATCGGCCTGCGAAGAGCTGGTCGTGCTCCCGCTGGCTACGCAAGACTGATGTTGCTAATTCTTATGTCACTTTCCGTAGGAACCTTCGCTGCATCATATGGAGCAACGGTAGAGAAATCATTGGAGGAACGTCAACGATATGTGGCGGCGGTGGATTTTAGAGCGGATCTAGTTGAACTTGAGGTTTTAGCAGAGCGACAAGATGTGAAGACTCGACTGAATATCGAAGGTGTGANTAACGCCGCCTTTATAATGCGAGANCAAATTAATACGCTCACTGGAATTCCTATACCGATACTTGGAATAGAGCCTNAGTTTGCTACTAGTAGTATTTGGGCCCGAGAAGANTTCGCATTGGATCCATTGGAGGATTTGATTCAAAGACTCGATCCATCTCCGGTGGTGAANGAAGGAATCGAGCTGCCACGTGGTTCTGTAAGCCTTNAGGTCGGAATATTTCCTCGAATTTCAGAGGAGCGAGTCGACGGCGCNCAGGGAGCTATGCGGGCGATTAATCCNATTAANCGAGCGAGCTTTACCGCAAAATTTANNGATGCNGATGGCAGACCATTCACCAGCGTCCTAAANATAGACAAAGACAGTAAGACTTGGACCGTTGGNGAAGCGNNAATTCCAGAGAAGATGGTGCAGCCCGTCTCACTATTGGGCTTTCGAGCNATCGATCGNGTGGGGCAAAGTTTGCGCAATGAGGGAGTTATTCTCATCGATTCTATCTCGGCACTAAATTCANNTGGCGAAGCCACATTAATTGAGGGTTTCGAAGAATCCTCGGACTGGCTCTTATATTCAGCGCCCGGAGTCGAAGATCAATTTTCAATAATTGAGAGTGAAGAGGCTTTGGAAGGGAACCGTGTGGCAGAATTGTTGTTTCCGTCAGCAGTTTCACCCTCTCCGAGGGTAATCGCGCCATTNAAAGGAAATTCGCTTCCTTTGCCAGTGCTTATGAATCCTCTTGCGATGTCTTATTTTGGTATAGGTATTGAAGGGGATATTGCGTTCGCCAGACTCAGTGACGTCATAGTTCCNATTATTTTAGTTGGCACTATTGACTATTTTCCCAGCATGGATCCAGCNACTGGAATTGTTGTTACAAATCCCAGGTATTTGTACGCATTATCGGCGCTTTTTGAAGTNGATGACTANAGGCACCCNAGTGAGTTATGGATTGATTTCGACGATAATATCAGTCCGTTACAGACCGACGAGTTGGTGGCGAGCTTGACCCAATTTGATGCGGAAATTCCTATCCAAAACGAGATCGTGCTTGTNGAATTGCTGAAACGAACTTCTGAAGATCCTACGCTTCGAGTGAGTGGCACNGGGATTTTGACGGTTGCTTTCGTCGCNGTACTTACNCTTACGACTTTAGGTTTTATCGTATCTTTAACTCTTACGACGTGGCAAAGGACTTTGGAATTCGCAGTNTTGCGCGCATTGGGTACATCTCGNTTCACTATTTTNCGGTCTTTGATTCTTGAGTGGAGTGCCGTGCTCGTTCTCGGGGTTGGGCTAGGACTTCTTCTTGGAAGAGTGATTTCACAACTTATGCTTTCGTTNCTCGAAGTAACCGAACAAGGGACACCTGTGCTTCCCCCATTTAGATTGCTCACCGACTGGTACGCCGTCGGTGCCGCTGTGGCCTTCTTGTTTGGTGTAGTTTTAATTACTCTGATCACAACCTGGTTNGTTGCCATGAAACGTGCNAGTGGAAAACAGCTGCGAATAACTCAATAGANAATTCGGGNTCTCTTAAAAGAGGATTAGTAGATAAATTGGTGGAGACGGGGGAGAATCGAACTCCCCGTCCAGACTATGCCGTGAGGCAGCGTCTACGAGTGTAGTCATCAGTTAGTTCATGTTAATGGTCTCTGATGTCCTAGCTGACATTAACCGATCCTAATTAATCTTGACTTCACGGCCTGTAGGATACAGATTGAGAAGAGCACTCCGACAATATGTCGCAGCATTCTAGACCGNCAGAGAGAGTCCAAAAGCTACGTCACCGCGGTTAGGCGGCGAGGGCGACTTTTCGTTCGCCAGTTAATATTTTTTTTGACACCTTATTAACGAGGTAGATGTCGCCTCGACTCGCGACCGAAACACTAACATAACTGTCGATTCCTGTCGTCCCCATAATTCNGTCGGCAAACACACGTTAATTTCTTGAAGTATGTCGAAGAGCTCTGCGCATTTCTCGATCCGCATCACGTTTCTTTATTGTTTGTCGCTTATCGTACTTTCTTTTTCCGACGGCAACGCCAACCTCTATTTTTATAAATCCTCTTTTAAGGTACAGTCGCAGCGGAATTACGGTCGCTCTAGGTGTCTCGATCAGTGCTCGTTGTACTCGAATTAGTTCTTTTCGGTGCAGCAGCAATTTTCGAGACCGCATCGGATCGTGATTCTCACCAGCGGGGGCGTATGGCCCTATGTTTGAATTGTATAGCCATAACTCACCATTTAGGAAGCGGNCATAGGCCTCGGCAATATCTACATGCCCNTGNCGGANTGACTTGACNTCAGTGCCAACCAAGGCNAGTCCNGCTTCAAAGCTTTCCTTTATCTCAAAATCAAATCGAGCTCGACGATTTGTAGCTAATTGATTCGTGTTNCTTGAAGGCCGCCGNGTTACTGATTTTGCCATAAATGACTTTTAGNTTTGAATTACTCTGATGCTATCTGTNCACGCAAAAGATCTATNCCAGCCCAGAGCACCTTATATCGCTCAATTCCTTCATCNAAATCCTCNAGGGTGAGACGGACTTCTTCNTCAGGTGCGATTCCTTCCTCTTCTATAAGGTTGCCATCGGGTGTAAACCAACGTGCGATCGTAGTNTAAAGTGCGCCCCCATTTGAGAGNGGAAATGCGTTATTTACGGAACCTTTTCCATAAGATGTTTCACCTATAACCAATGCGCGATCGTTTTCTTTGAGAGCTGCAGCAAAGAGCTCTGCACCCGATGCGGAGTANGAATCTTGCAGCACAACGATTGGGAGATCTGTGATAGCTCCGCTCGANGCTTCCTTGATNANGTTGGTCCCATCTCTGTACATAGCTGAGTAGATAATTCCGTCATCNAGGAACATGTCAGTTATTTCTACAGTNTCATTCAANAGTCCACCTGGATTACTTCGTACGTCAAAAATAATTCCTTTTACNCCATTTTCCTCAGCTTCGGCAACTGCATCACGGACTTCTTGAGGAGTNTTGGGATTTATGCGAGCNATTCGTATNTAGGCNAAATCTGTTACTAGGTTATCNGAGCGATCCTTGAACACTATGCCANTGGGTGAGCGACTAACTGTAAGTAGTGGGATTTCTCCTCTGACNATAGCTATATCTTCAATCGAGCCGTCAGGATGTTGCACAGTCAAAACAACCGTTGTACCTGCCGGACCACGAATGAGATCNACTCCTTCCTGAACGGTCCATCCGAGTGCATCTACNCCATCAACCTTNAGGATNTTATCACCGGCTTGAATACCNGCGGCGAGGGCNGGTGACCCGTCAAATGGGGCGATAATGATGACGTATTCTCCGTCAGAATCAACCGAGGCACCAATACCTTCATAGTTTCCATCCGAATTATCAGCACTATATTTCATATCTTCAGGAGTNAAATAGGATGTATTCCGATCATTGAGTGAGCGNATCAATCCCTGAATTGCAGCATTTTGGATATCCTCGGAACTCATCTCNGGATCTAATTCGATAATGAAGTTAATAATTTTGCTCATTCGCTCTAGGTCAAATTCATCGCTCCCAGTTAGGGCGATGACCTCAGCTAGAATGCCAGTCTCTAGAGTCCTNTTCGTCACNGCGTTAGGGTCGAAAAANTCNTCNTGTAGTACCTCGCGCATTTCATCAAGNAATAGAAAGTCNTGNGGGACAGTTGGGGCTAATGGCGAGTNTTCGATGGNTCCNACGGGNGTCGCGGCAGCCGGTATATCTTGNCGGATTTGCACAGGATCTNCNGTNTCTGTAACAACACGNCCTAAAAAGCCTAGTGTTATCAGAAGTCCAGCAATAAGAAATAATGAAACTCCAACTATAGTTTTTTGAAGCATTAACCANTCCTCTTGATGATTCGATGTCTAAGTGCGTAANNCCATTATAGATCAGAAGTNAGATTCGAGATCCGGCCATATATCTNGGTATGATACNAAATATNGACATAACTATAATAGTGCGACAATCAGATGNAATCCNGCTAGTTAACNATNCCNGCNGCAACCAACTCNGCATATTNGAGCATCNGTGTATTCNAGNAANTCTGTGTANATTTNGTAGTTATGCTCNCCGAANACCGGNGGCCTNCCCATNGGTGCGGTCTGTTNNTTNATNCGGACAGGTTGACGATGGGTGGTGTATGTTACNNTNCCGGCTCGNTCAGTTAGATCTTCGAAGTGTTGGGTNCNCATTCCNGGATCNCGGTCCAGNAGNTCGGAAAGGTCTTGNACCACGCCNGCAGTGATNCCTTCATCTTGAAGNTGNGCNGNNAGCGCCCANGNNTCATGGTTTNNNGTGTAAGCNGCAAGNGCTTCNTTNAGANGNNGTTCGTTNTNNTTGCGNAGTNNGTTAGTGCCGAAGAGNGCGGGATCGGAGAGATNACGAGTCGTNTATNAATTNCGTGAGGCGCTCCCAGCTTTGTTCGTCCTCTANACTNANTGCTATCCANCGGTCNGGATTGTGNCCGGCCGGTGCGCAGGGATAGACACCGTGAGGNGCGAAGTCAGGATGNGTGTTCCCNGGACGATCNGGNATGATTTTGTTCGCNCTGTAATTNANNAAGGCTGGNCCTAAGAGACTNGCGGTNGCTTGAAATTGNGCCAGATCAATGAATTGGCCCTCCCCTGTCTTNTCACGATGATATANCGCAGCCAATATCGCACTTGCTGCAAAGTAGGGAGCGGCGAAGTCNGAATATAGAGGCCCCATTCCNGTTGGTGGAGTNTCGGGNAAACCCATCGCATAGTTGATTCCTCCTAGTGCNATGACNTTGTTACCTATTGCTCCGAAATTCCTTTGNGGTCCNGTTGTTCCCATAACAGGCATGGTTAGCATGATGATGCCAGGATTAATNTTCTTGAGATCTTCGTATCCTAGACCCCATCGGTCCATCCGTTCGCCTGTAAAGTTATTTGTGACGATGTCAGATTTTGCAACAAGTCTCTTGATGACCTCNATGCCTTTCTCTGTATTGAGATCTACCTGAATTGCCTTTTTNGAGGTATTNCAGTCGTTAAAAACACCATTATGNGAGTCNTCAGATCTCACNGCATCAGGTGGCCATGATCCTGTNTGNCGAATTTCATCCAGTCGATTTGATGATTCAACTTTGATGACCTCNGCTCCCCAATCCGCGANCACACGGGAGCACGCAGGGCCAGCTATAAGCCAGAAAAAGTCACAAACTCTTAATCCGTCNAGTGGNTTTTGTGTNCTGGNTTCTNGATTCATATAATNTTCTCACTCACTAGTGTTTTGTACTGCTTNGCGTCAAGATCGAGNATTTCTAGNTAAATATAATCATTGTGNTCACCGATCAGTGGTGCGCGNGAATAAGTTGGAGGTTTTGTNAGCGAAAATTGATATGCAGGACCTGGATGCTCTAACTTTAAATCTCCAAAATTTTCGTAGTTTACCTCNTTAAAGAAATCNCGATCNCTNAGCTGNGTATGTTGACTTAAGTCGTCAACCCNATTCACTGGCACGATTAACATTCGGCGACTTTGTCCGATTNTAACGAGGTCATCACGGTCNAATTTCCTNGATAAATCTGCATGTGCNTCTTCGATTTCATCCTGATGGTCTCGTCGATAGAACGGATCNTTCCATTTTTTTGCAGTGAGGTCTGGTTCAACACNTTCNTCNCGGAGCCATTGAACNAANTCTGGCCANCGAACTGGNCGGATGGAGATTGAGGCCCACTTATTATCCTTNCAGAGATACAGNTGACGTGANCCAAAGTGACGCATTCCACCTCGCATTGGAAGCTGTCCATGCCACGTATAAAAGTTAGGATTAGCGGTCTGTACNGTNGCCATCGTAGCTGCCTCTTGAANAGATACATCGACNCTCGANCCTGTACCTTTGATTTGACATGTCCTAACGGCAATNAGAGTACTCCATGTCGCCACGAGCGAAGCCATGTGGTACGCCTGTTCGGCNGCNGGTGCATTCGGTGGCTCNGATGGATTNCCNTTTAAATAGAGCAACCCNGACATGGCGGCTCCAGTCAGCGCATTGCCAGCCCATTGACTAAGAGGACCATTCTGTCCAAATGGCGTNATGGTTGTATAAATGAGGCTNGAGTTTANTTCGCGGAGNGAGTCAAANCCAATNCCNAGCGAATCCATCTCACCTGGANTCATAGTTTCTAGNACNATATCNGATTTATTAACCATCTCACGAAAAAGANNTTTTCCTTNTGGCTTTANTAGGTCAACAGTCACACTCTTCTTGTTAACGTTGTANTGAAGGTGATANAGGCTAGCTTCAGGGTTNTTTTCTTGCCCTGTTAGCCAGGGACCACGGCCTCTAAANGAATCNCCACTTGGAGNTTCAACCTTGATTACTTCGGCGCCTAATTCTGCCANCATNCGTCCACAGAACAACCCAGACTCTCCTGCTAAATCAAGNACTCTNAGTCCTGCTANTGGTCCNGTGTCGGTCGCGGTCATCGCACGATTGTANGCTTNATNCNGCTTTTCGTGTTGGTACTAAAATAAAAGCAATTGNNGCACNAGNTAGTTGTGTGNACTAGCGAGCTAGNGAGNNGACTTGACTNNCNCTGTNTATNTTTTNACTNTGATGTCTNAGTANTGGTATTAATTCGTGGCCGTAATCAACNGCATCTTGGTATGGATCCCAACCTCTAATCAGTACNGTCTCTACACCNAGTTCGTAATACTTCAGNATAGACTCAGCCACTTGNTCGGCTGTACCAACTAAGGCTGAGGTGTTTCCAGCAGCACCCGTGGCGGCAGCCAGCGCGAACCATAGTCGTTCATCATGAATTTCATTCTGTGCGGCAATGTCCAGCAATCGTTTGGAACCAATCGATCCTGGTCGGGCAGATCTTTTTTTTGATTCCTTACCCTTCTCAATGCTATTGAGTAACTCATGAGCCCTCTCCCAGGCGAGTTTTTCAGTAGATTCGATGATGGGTCGGAAAGAGATACTGTATCTCAATTTTCGATCGTGAGTAGCAGCGAGGCCGTTCAGTTTTTCAATATGACTTTCGATTGACGCCCGAGGCTCTCCCCAAAACATATAAACGTCAGCTCGTTGGGCTCCAGTCTGGAAGGCTAATTCAGACATCCCACCAAAATATATCGGTAAGCCCTCTATCTGAGCCGATCCCACGTCGCTTGATGCATTTTCGATATCATAGTACTGACCTTTGTAGTCAAAAGTATCACCGTCCAAAGCTCTCCGAAATATGGTCATATATTCGTTTGTTCGGTGATATCGATCATCATGAAGTAGGTGATCTCCATCTCGGCGCTGTTCAGCATCACTTCCTCCGGTTATGAAGTGCACACCGATTCGCCCGCCAGTAAAGATATCGACCGTAGCAGCTCGTCGAGCAGCGAGCGTCGG
>NZWK01000030.1 GCA_002701625.1 Chloroflexota bacterium | reverse complement strand
CGAGTAAATCACAAAATGGTCTTCGCGATTCTGAAAGTAGTGCCTGATACTCAGAGACTTTCATAATTCCTCCCTCATAACTTGGTCTGGTTCGACGACTTGAGACACGCCCATAACTGAGTGTACGCCTGTTCCCAAATGACCAAAATAAAAAACGAGCTCGTGTCGCATGAGGAAGACTATTGTCAACGGCAAGGTCTGGACTAGAGTTGAATTAGACGAGTATTTAACCATCCTTTGGTCTCGGAATTACGCGCTGAAATCCTTTCGAATAGATTAGAGTGGACGGCGAACAGGGACTCCGGCGCGTCTAGGGTATTTTTCGTCGATTGGACCTTTTTTCTCGATGATCACTACGCTTTGCTGGTGTGGCGTGGTTACTAGAGGCAGATCGGATACAGTAACAAGCTGTCCACCTAGTTCTTCCAGGGCATTCTTAGCATCAGCTATCTCCTCATGTACACGAGATCCTTTTACTGACGCAAATATTCCCCCATCCCTCAACATCGGCAGTGAATACTCGACAAGTACATTGAGCGGTGCCACTGCTCTGGATACAACCAGATCATGACATTCCCGAAAAAAATCCAGTCGACCCGCATCCTCAGCGCGCGCATTGAGGATTCTGGTGTTTGCCAGTATTCCGTGTGACTGAAGATCACTGATTATTTGCTCTAAATAGTGAGCACGTTTTCCGTTTGACTCTACTAGACTCAGCTGCAAACGTGAGTCCATAATTGCCATCGGAACAGACGGGAAACCGCCGCCCGGTCCGATATCGACTGCATTCAAAATTCCCCAATCTGAGATCACACCCGTGGCATGCACTGATACTAATAACGCAATCGATTCAATAAAATGACGTTTCACTATCTCATCGTCATCGATAAGTGAAGTAAATCCCGCTCGTTGATTAAATTTCTGCAAAAGTGAAAGATAATCGCTAAAAATGGCCACAGTTTGATCTGTTACAGGCAGATCTGTATCACTTAAATATCGCTCCAAATTGATGGCAACTATTGAGCTGATCATCGTGTATCCTCAATATTCAACTTTAACAATCGATGTTATGTCCAATTTAATTGATACGACTGCTTAAGATTTGATATTTAGCGAATAGATTTTGTCCATCAACAATTTTAGATAGAAAGGTTTTGAGAAAATGGCAGATGAAAATAATCCGGAGGCAGTGCTAGTCACGGAAGAAGACTTCGAAACGATGAAAAAAAATTTGATCGAGCTAAACGCTCGTGTACCTGAATTGTCTCAGGAATTACATCGAACCAGAGCAGACGGCGATTTTAGTGAAAATGCTCCTTTGCATGCCGCACGTGAGGAAATGTCCAAGTTACAGTCATCGATTCGAGACCTTGAGGCACAAATTAATAATGCGGTGATCCAAAGCAACCGTAACGATGGAAGATCTGGATTGGGGTCAGTTATTACAATTCGTGATGCAAATGGCAACGAACGGGAGATTACACTGGTCTCGCACGTCGAGGCTAATCCCCCAACCCATATATCCATCGAATCACCCATGGGCGAAGCTCTTTTTAATCGCGCAAGTGGTGAGCTCGCGAAATTCGACGCCCCGAAGGGCGAAATTGCTCTACAGATACTAAATATTAAAAACTAATATTCGTAAATTCACTAACGGTTTGGACCACGATCCATTGGCATTGGCTGCCAACGCTGCAGCTTTGAGTCTCGCAATACGTCTGGGTTCACTGCGCTTCGCGGCCATCGACCCAACAGAGCAGTAGCAATCTCGCGACCTAGTTTCCTTCGTGCCTCCGGCATCATCCGGGAACTAGCAGACGCCACATGTGGTGTGACTATCACATTAGACATGGCTAGAAGAGGATTCTCACGATCTGTCGGCTCTATCTCAAATACATCGAGTCCAGCCCCAGCTATTTGACCTGATTCAAGGGCAGCAATTAAGGCTTCCTCATCGTGGCATCCACCTCGGCCCGTATTTATAAACATTGCAGAGTTCTTCATTGCACCAAATTGATTCGTTGAAATCATATGATGGGTTTCCTCGTTATACGGCGCATGATTAGAAACAAAATCAGATCTTTCAAATAATTCCTGATAGCCAACGGGTTCTACACCTTGAGCTGTCATCTCTATCTCACTTACGTATGGATCATGGGCTATAACGTGCAAGCCAAAGGACTTACATCGCCTAGCCACCGCATGCGCCACATTACCGAATGATATGAGTCCTATAGTCTGACCATAGAGTCTTGGATATTGCCTAAGATATGGGTGCCCCTCCGAAAAGCGACCTGCAAGCATTAAATCTCGCATCTCATACAGTCGCCTGTGCGCGGCCAACAAAAGTGTGAGCGCGTGGTCAGCAACCTCTTCAATAAATGTATCCGGCACATTGGTCACGGGAATCCCTGCATCAGTCGCAGCCAACACGTCAACAGTATCCGTACCGACGCTCCCGACACCAATTACCACGCATTTCTCGAGTCCGGCAATAATCTCGGCGTTAATTCTTCGCCCACGGGCAATTACTGCATCGGCACCCTTTGCCATTTCTATGAATTCTTGATCGGTCTCTGCATCTATCTCAACTATCTCGGCTCCGATAGGGTCTAATGCCTCGCGTTCTAACTCATAAGAATCTGCAATATTGAACTGAGATCCCCCAGCCTGTTGAATCTGTCTTGGTTTCTGAATAGCAACCTTAAACTGTCCTGTTTTTGTATCCATAAATAAGCTCCCTATCAAATACCAGAATGGCTTCCTGCAATTAATCTAATGGATATCACGAATGTAGCGTAGAACAAAGTGCAAACTAAATTTCTCAAAAGTAGAACCCTTAAATCACATGCGGTTAATCAATTCTGGCGAACGTGAAGTAATTATTCCTGATAAACAAACTCATGATTAATGACTTGATATTTAAAACAATCTTTAGTACCTTAACTAGCGTTAGGTAACCCACACAGCCGACCACGAAACTGGCTTACTGTGACCACCGATCAAAATAACGACTCGGTGTGCTGTATAAAACAGCTAGTCAAACGCAGTTTCGTCACTGAGTCCGAGTTGACCCGGGTAAGTTTCTTAGCTCAACGAAGTCTTGAGCGGGAAATTGCTGTGTTGAATAATGGAGCGTCAAAATAGTTAAGGAGAAACTTATGACAGAGAAATTAACGAGTAGTTATTGGAGCCGAAAACAAGTATCCAGGCGACAGCTAATGCGTGGTGCAGCCCTTGGTGGAGCTGGACTTGCAGGAGCTGCATTAATTGGATGTAGCAGCGACGACAGCGGTTCGACAAAAGTATCAGGGAATAAGGGCGGAACTCTTCGCTCCGCTCCAGACATAGAGCTATCCACAACTGACCCCGCATTTTTCACAAGTGATGCCGAAGCTGCAATTGGTTGGCAAGCTGGAGAAAATCTCATTGTTAAACAGCATGATTTAACCCTAAGTGGTGGCGTCGCTGCATCTTGGGAAACTCCAGACCAAAGAGAATACACATTTAAACTTCGCGAGGGAAATAAGTTTCACGACGGAGAAGACGTCACCGCTGATGACGTCAAATTCACATTTGATCGTATTTTTGCCCTAGAAGCCCCGCCAGCAGGTCAGCTTGGATCGCTTGATCCAGCAAATGGAGGCACCACAGAGGTAATTGACGACAATACCGTAAAGATGACACTCGACAAGCCAAACGCGTTTTGGCTAAACACTCTTTCTTTTTACCAGGGTAAGATCGCCCCTCAGCACGACGATCCAGGTAACTGGGGAATTGGCAAATATGTCGGTTCCGGTCCATTCAGAATGACGACTAACGTTCCAGGCGAGGCAACTCANTTTGAACGCAATGCCGACTATTGGGATGCTGACAACACCTTCTTNGATGCGATTCANTTTTATTATCTCCCCGAGCCAGAAACTCGGATTGAATCACTCAAAGGTGGTCAACTCGATCAAGTCAATCGTCTAACNCCGGCATCAGTTCCTGAGGTGAACGCAAGCGGTAACGCNCGAGCATCACAGGCAACTTCNGCGTCGTACATGACACTGGCAATGAANACCTTAATTGCGCCTTTTAACGACATTCGAGTCCGACAAGCAGTTCAAGCAGCAACAAATCGTGATCAAAACNTAGCGAAAGTATTGGAGGGTCTNGGTGCTATTGCTAACGATCATCCAATNGCTCCAAATGATCCGCACTACGACTCAGGTGTAGCAATTCCTGGATACGATCCTAAAAAAGCTAAGGATTTATTGACTGCAGCTGGTTACGCTGACGGCCTNGATGTACCAGTAACAACTATGGGTGCTGCTAACCACGAAGAGATCGCACTTACCTTCCAGGAATATGCGAGAGATGCGGGTATTAACGCAACGATCGACAAAAAGCCTGAAGATGAGTATTGGTCAAAATGGTGGTTGAACCGTGAAGACGTGCAGATGCTAACTGTTAACTGGAATGGTCGAAACCCTGACGCTGCACTCAGCATCGTGTATCACGGAGATGCACCNTGGAATGAAACTTTCCATCAGGATGATGCACTCGATGGACTCATCGAGCGTGCTCGTGGTGAAGACCTCGAGGGACGTAAGGCTACATACAGCGCTATTCAAAAGCACCTTGTNGAGCAGGCCTACCGAGTAATTCCAGTATTNTCCAGCACTCTGATGGGTGTTGGTAATAATGTTCAAAATATTGAGGCACACCCAAGCCGCTGGCCATTCTTGTCACGCGGTTACTTTGCGTCATAATTTTCAACAAATTAGCGAAATGTCCAAGAGATGAGTCTTATAAGACTCATCTCTTGGAATCGTTAACTCTTCATATCNCGATCAGTTAGGTATCCATGCTTCGTTTTCTTTTGGTACGTTTCACACTGATATTTATTACACTTGCNGTCGTNTCACTNGCGATTTTTGGNGTTACTGANGTNTTGCCTGGTGACGTAGCTGAAGCCATNNTGGGNAAGAGTCGTACACCNGGAGCNCTAGAAACTCTTCGAGAACAGATGGGATTAGACAGACCCGCATGGCAAAGATATGTTGAATGGATTTTCGGAGTATTACAAGGAGATTTAGGTAATTCACTCGTACAAGACAGACCGGTAACCGAAATACTTGGCAGCCGTCTGCAAAATTCGCTTGTTTTAGCAATTACAGCATTCCTAATTTCTGTCCCAAGCGCAATCTTAGTTGGCGTCTGGGCAGGTGTGAAACAAGGTTCAAATGCTGACCACACCGTGAGTGTAATTTCCTTGGTTGCAATTTCCCTACCAGAATTCGTCACGGGTTTTATTTTAATAGTAGTATTTTCTTCTACTTTGAATTGGTTACCNTCCTCAAGTCTCGTGATGCCCGGTGCCTCGCCCCTAGATCGACCAATCATACTAATTATGCCTATAGCCACTATGACGGCCGTCCTNTTCGGCTACATCATGAGAATGACGCGAGCGAACGTNATAGAGGCATTGAACACAAATTACGTCAGAACAGCAATACTCAAAGGNTTGCCGAGGTGGCAAGTTATTTGGAAGCACGCGGTCCCAAATGCAATGCTACCGACAATCAGTGTCATCTCTATCAACGTCGGTTGGATGCTAGGTGGGCTGATAATCGTTGAAAGNGTGTTTGCGTACCCAGGTTTGGGACTTAGCTTGATCAATGCTGTGAATCGACGTGATTTACCAATGTTGCAGGCAATTTCGTTACTAATCGCTGCAACATACGCTATTAGTAATTTGTTTGCCGATCTNGCCTACGCTTGGCTAAATCCANGAATTAGGATTTCGTCATGATCGAAAAAGCCACAACCACACGACCTTCATCTGTTCGTATCAAGGATATTTTTAAACCATTCGCCAACGCGTTCAGAACACCTGCAGGACGAATTGGCCTGCCGCTGGTCATACTACACGTGCTCTTAGCAGTGTTTGGATCNTATCTCGCACCATATAGTCCAACAGACTTTTCCGATGCGACTTACGTTAGACCATTTACGGACGCTGCTGAAGGCACTATCCCCCATATCCTAGGAACTGACCAGTTCGGTCGAGATGTATTCAGTCGNTTACTTAGTGGTGCTCGGTCGATAATCCTGATTTCGGCAATAGGCTCGATTNTGGGCGTGGCNCTTGGCACGGCTATTGGAATGAGTAGTGGATATCTTGGCGGAAAATCTGATGAAATAATAATGCGCATAGCTGATGGATTGATGTCATTCCCTTCTCTCCTACTGGCACTTTTAGTCCTATCGGTATCAGACTCACTGGTNTGGCTTGACGGAGTGTCATCGGTGTTTGCGACCGGTAAAGAGTCCNTTTTGGTAATAGGCACGATGGCTATTGTGCATGCACCTCGAGTAGCTCGTGTCCTAAGGTCNGCAACCCTCACAATCAAAACACAAGANTATGTNGACTCCGCACGACTGCGAGGAGAATCAGCTTACTATATTATTTTCAAAGAAATTCTTCCGAACGCGTTACCNGTACTTGCAGTTGAAGGTTCTGTTCGGTTTTCNTACGCAATCCTTCTGGCGTCGTCGTTAGGATTCCTCGGCCTCGGAGTCGAACCACCCTCGCCAGACTGGGGTGCGATGATCTCAGACAGTCGTTCAATTCTAACGCGCGCACCGTGGGTTCCGCTTGCACCAGCAGCGGCAGTCGCCTCACTAGTTGTTGGCGTAAATTTATTAACTGAAGGCATTCGCGATGCCCAAAAATTGCCGACGGAGCTACCAGAATGACCAACAACTCAATCAATAATCTAGACTCTCCTCCGCTGTTAGAAGTTAAAAATCTCGGGGTAAGTTTTTTTACACCTCGTGGAACCGTGCGCGCTGTNCGAGATGCATCGTTCACGGTCCGCAGAGGTGAAGTNGTTGGACTTGTTGGAGAATCTGGCTGTGGCAAGTCAACTGTTGCNTACTCAATTATGGGCTACCTCCCNGGTATCGTACAGGTTGATGGTGAAATCTTGTATGACGGCAGAAATTTGGTTGGNATTGATGAATCTGAGCTAGAGTCCCTTCGNGGGAATCGAATAGCAATGGTCTATCAAGATCCTCAAACATCGTTGAATCCTACGATGAAAATTGGGCCACAGATGGAAGAAGTGCTAAAAACACATCTTGATATAGGAAAACANGAAATTAAAGCCAAGGCAGTTGAGCTCTTTGAGTCTGTAGGTTTAGCTTCTCCAGATACTATCGGCGAAAGATATCCCCACGAACTNTCTGGCGGAATGCAACAACGTGTGGTGATAGCACTCGCACTCGCATGTGAGCCTGATTTACTAATCATGGATGAACCGACCACGGGACTAGATGTCACAACTGAAGCCACAATTCTTGACTTGATTGTCGACTTAAAAGATCGCGTAAATGCCGGAATTCTCTTCGTTAGCCACAACCTCGGCGTAATAGCTCGCGTAGCTGATCGTGTCACAGTCATGTATGCGTCACAAACTGTGGAAGATGCTCCGGTAAAAAGCATATTCAATTCTCCACAACATCCGTACACTGCAGGATTACTTTCGTGCGTGCCAAAGCCTGCGAACGAGAGTGGTATTACACCTAGACTGAAAAGTATTCCAGGATCGGTTTTTGAAGCCCGNCTTGAAGCAGGCAATGAATGCTTGTTTGCTCCAAGATGTCCAATTGCCAAAGATGAATGTACTCAAAATGCTCCTCAAATAAGTGACACCGATGACCATCGGGTACGATGTTTTTTTCCGGACGAAGTTACACCAGATATCTGGGGAGAGTTAAGGCCGCGACGTGATTTCGAAAGTGATGACAATGCGGTGGTCATTCAAGCTGATGATCTGAACGTCCGGTATCGCTCGCGACAAGGGAAAAAATACATCCTGTTTGGAGCCGAGGCACAACCACCGGTCCGTGCTGTAGTCGACGCAAATTTTAAAGTCACGAAATCAAGAACGCTAGGAATTGTCGGCGAGAGTGGCTCAGGAAAGTCGACAACCGCAAGAGCCCTAATAGGACTCACTCAAAAATCTTCAGGATCAATGCTTCTAAATGGAGATGAACTCGAGACTGATTCAGCAGATCGCACCAGCGAACAACGTGCAGATCTACGTATGGTATTTCAAAACCCTACTGCNTCNCTCAATCCCAAGTTACCAATAAAACACGCAATCACTCGATCGTTAAAGCTTTTCGGAGGGTTGGATAATCAAGGTGCATACGATGAAGCACGCGCTTTACTCGAAGCTGTGGGCCTTAATCCAGATTACATAGAACGAATTCCAAGTGAATTATCTGGTGGGGAACAACAACGAGTTGCGCTTGCATCCGCCTTCGCTGCAAATCCTAAGGCAATTCTCGCTGATGAAGCAGTGTCTGCCTTAGACGTATCTGTGCAGGCACAAGTACTCAATCTATTACTTAGCAATCAACAGGAAAATGAAACTAGCTTCGTATTCATCTCTCATGACCTAGGCGTTGTTAGATACGTGTCCGACGACATCATGGTGATGTACGCGGGACATGTCGCTGAGCAAGGACCCGCCGATGANGTCTTGTCCNCACCATCTCACCCNTACACGGAAGCGTTNCTGTCCGCGGCACCTGAGCCTGATCCTGATGCGACACCCAGCATAATTAGATTAGATGGCGCAGTTCCAACAATGCGCGAACGATTCACTGGTTGTTTTTTCGCTGACCGATGCCATAAGAAAATTGATAATCGATGCGATGAAGTAGAACCNCCTGCCCAAGCAGGTAACTCGCCTGACCACATCATCCGATGTCACATCCCGGTTGACGAGCTAGTGTCCTAACGCTTGAGACCTTAACGCTTCAACTCAAGCAAGAATTTTGATATCTTGGTGGTAGTCTCGGCGCGGGGATAAAACAAGTAGCCAACACTGCTTTCCTTAGCGGAGCCTATAGAAGGGGGGGTTGAGTATTTCTCGACTCCTCTTTCTCATAAAGATTTTNTCTTTAAAGGATGGGCACTTAGCTCTAACAGCAAAAGAGAATAATATGCCANAAATAATAGATACTCATGGAACATTCAACTTCCGTGATTTCGGCGGTTANGNCACTTCAACANANCNANAGATAAAATCAAATCTATTATTTAGATGTGGATCACCAGACCTTATTGAGACAGACGAAGCCAAAGACCTGCAAGAAAAATTTGCAATTCGAACCATCATAGATCTGCGGCATCCCGATGAATTAAGACCAACCAGAGGTGCACTCGTTCCTTTAGTTGACAATAGATACCATCTTTCAGTCATAGATGATTCTCAAAGTATGAAATCCAACACAGCTGCACTAGACGTTGCATATGGCGTCGGGCAGTCNGGGCCACGCTACTTTTCGCTTCTTGAACGTGGAGAAGCAATGTGGCGAGAGGTGGTGAGGGTCATACTAAACCCTGAATCCTANCCNATTTTGGCCCACTGNACTGCGGGTAAAGATCGAACNGGNTTAACAGCAGCTTTACTTTTGGAACTACTCGGTGTCGATGACGACACTATCGCTGAAGATTATGCACTGAGTAGCCGAAGTGCGGACCGGCTTTACGATTATCTAGTTGAAGGTGGCCGAGAGCTTGAAGGAACCCGACAAGAAGCGATCGAAAGAATGCTCACNCCACGNGAATACATGGATGACTTCCTCTCTTTATTACATGAAAATTATGGCGACGCCGAGACGTATATTAAAAAACTAGGCTTCACTGACGCTGATGTACAGGGTATTCGACAGTTCCTTCTCCAATGAGTCAATCGCCTGTTATCCATCAAGATCGTGAAACAGGTCTAGACCTGCATCGAAAGCCAGAACCTCTACTCGTCATTTCAATCCTGAAGAGTTGTGGCCGATTTATTAAAAGATATCCACTCGGCGCCGTAGGAGGAGTAACGATANTANTCCTAGTATTAATGGCNATCTTCCCACAACTCTTTACTCCACTNGACACGCAATCNTCTGACTACGTCATNGGTGTTCACATATCAGACAGATTTCTTAGCCCGAATAGCACGGCATGGTTCGGAACTAATGGTTTGGGCCGTGATATGTATGCACGACTGATCTACGGGGCACGGACCGCAATCATGATAGGTTTTGGAGCAGTCTTGTTGGGAAAAACCTTATCCACAACTTTAGGAATTGCNTCAGCATTTCTAGGCGGCTGGACTGATGCNATTCTCCAACGATTCGTCGAAGTTTTTCAATCTATACCTACCATCTTATTTCTGATAATAGCCGTGGTTGCATTTGAATCAAAAATNCCAGACTTTGGGCCATTGTCATCAGATATGCTNATAATAGTGATTTGTGTNTCGATTGACACTGGATTCCAAAGCTCACGAACGGTCCGCGGNGTTGCTCTTTCNCTTCGAGAGGAAACCTATGTAGAAGCAGCTGTNTCGCTCGGGGCTACAAATCTCCGAATAATGCGTCAACANATCCTCCCGAATTTATTTCAGTACGTAATTGTTTCAGCATCACTTTTCGTGGGCTCNGCAGTGCTTCTTGAATCCGTACTCTCNTTCNTGGGATACGGAGTCCAACCTCCAAATCCATCGTGGGGGCGTGAACTTAATGATGCACGAGAAGANCTCGCTAGATATCCCCATCTTGCATTCTTCCCAGGTTTGTTTATTTTNCTTACAGTCTGGTCGTTCAATATGTTCGGAGATTCACTTCGNGACAAATTAGATCCGCGACTTCGTGGCACGAACTGAGCACAAAATCAAATTCTTCGAAGCTGACTTGAAAGAGTCAAAGCCGAAAAAGCCACAAAAAGCAAAATTATTCCTGCTACCGAAAGAGATGCCTGTATCCCGTAGGAATCAGCGATAATTCCTAGTATTATCGTCCCAATCCAGCCACATCCTATGGCCACATTCCACCAACCCAGAACTCGCCCGCGCATATCCGAAGATACAGCAGTCTGCAATAAAATCCACTCGAGTGAATCTACCATCGCGCCCATACCACCCATGCAAGCTAACAATACCCATGACACACCTAAAATAGAAGACATGCCGAGTAATATTTCGAGAACACCAAAACTCCCAATAATCATGAGTAGTAACAGACCTCTGCGAATCGCACCATGATAAAGAGTCAACCCAAGCACACCTAATAATCCCCCCAACGCAGTTGCAGAAGTCAACAACCCTAGACCTTCGGGACCAATATCTAAAAGGTCATCGGCCACGACAGGAAGAAATCCGTTATACGAGAAACCAAACATCTCTGTAAAAGCCATAAGTACCAACAGCACAAGTACAGCCCGTCTACCTCGAATCACCTCGAGTCCTTCACGCATGTCAGAAAGGAATGAGGTTATCTTTATTTCTCGAGAAAAATTGGGAGATATCGTAAGAAAGACTACTGCTGATACAAGCAAAGGTAAGGCAGCAATAACAAATATCCAAGCTGGGCTAATAGTCGCAAGCAGGACTCCGCCTAATAATGCGCCTACCGCACCAACCGCTCTTTGACCCAAGGCTGTAATAGTCACACCATTTGCTAATTTCGTATCACCTACCACCTCAGCCGCCAACGGCTGTATGACGGCCATCTGAAGTGTGGTGCTTGTACCACCGATCAATGCAAGTATCAAAAGTGCAGGAAGTGATTCTTGCCCTAAGAAAAAAAGTAAGCCCGTAATCAGCATTGCAATTGCTCTGACGCTTGCGTTAATAGAAAGCGTCCGACCGCGGGGATATCTATCAGAAATCACACCCATGGCGGGGCCAAACAATAAGTTCGGACAGAAACGAACTGCCCATACTAGACCTGTCAAAAATGCAGACCCCGTCATGTCGAGTACGAGCCAACCTACAATGGTTCTATCAAGCCATTGACCCATTGAAAACAAAACAGCACTCGACCACAGTCGCCTAAACGAGCCGATCGAAAAAATATCAAAAGCCTGGTTGAATTCACGATTCCGTATGCTGCCAAGCATTAGGTTAGTTATCTGGACCAAAAATAAAAATTAGCGGCCCACAAATTTTGCGGCTCGTTTTTCTCTAAACGCGGCCACACCCTCAGCAACATCTTCAGTTGCAGACGCTCGCGCCTGTTGAAACTCTTCAGCAATCAACTGAGTACCATAATCCTCTGTTAACCCTGCGTAGACTTGGTCTTTAATAAGTCCGTATGCCACGGTTGGTCCCTTGGCCCATTTCTGGGCCAACTCGATGGCCTCCTCTAACACTT
Organism: Chloroflexota bacterium; assembly: GCA_002701625.1. Next base: position 22,655 of record NZWK01000030.1, on the reverse strand, counting down.
TCTCGTCAGCCACTACAAGATCTGCTAAACCTGTTTGGAGTGCTTCTTCAGAGTAAATACGGGATGCATCCCACATCCATCTCAGTGCTTTCGCCGGACCTACCAACCGTGGAAGCATCCAACTAACTCCATTGTCAGCCGCGAGGCCACGATCGGTGAAAGCAGGATAAAAATAACTCCCCTCACCCATCACTCGTATATCGCATGCCAGAGCGATTCCAAAACCTCCACCCACGGCCGGACCATTAACAGCTGCAATAACAGGCACTGGCAATTTATGAAATAATTCGAGCCACCCAAATCTTGGTGCTGGTCGCGACGGAAGAATTTCTTCTCCTGCAGATTTATTGCCAGAACTCAGATCCGCACCTGAACAGAAAGCCCTACCTTCTCCAGTAACTACCACTGCCCGTATTTCAACATCATCACGAACACTCAGAAGAAGGTCGCGAAATAAAATTTTCATCTCATCCGTAAGAGCATTCAGCCGCTCTGGGCGGTTCATTGTAATGAGGAGCGTGGAACCAAGCATCTCGCTCTTCAGTAGTGATGACGGAGTTCGAATTGGATTCATATCGAAATTATAGCGAAATCACTTGATCTGGAGCAGCAGGCCCTAAGGCAGCATATAGGTCAGGGAAACAACCAACAGCGACACCTTCTACAACGCCAGCCGGCTGAGCGTTCCCAGCTTCACCTGTCGCTAGGCCTCTTTGAATTGCACATTGATCACACATCATCAAAAGCATGCCTTTTTCCTTGGCAATCTTTGCTAAACGTTCCCCTTTTGGATCACCTGCCCGCAACATAAACGCGTTATCGTCAAAGAAAAATATCCCCAGTACGTCCACACCATGTGAATCAGACTCCAACTGAGGCAAAATCATATCCCCAACTTTATAGTTAGCTGCATTAGGTGTATTTAAAATATATGCTACTTTCAATCAAAATTCCTCTGAACTAATCTTCATTTAATATTGAGTAGACCCTATCTGCTAACTTTATAAGATTCAAATCAACAACGAAAAAGCTGCATTGGGCTAACCAGAAAACAGGTTACGATTAGTACACATAGGGATGGCAGGAGCATATATGGCAGACACACCAATGGCAGCAATAAACTCACATATGAAAGCAATTTCAGAGAAAAATTTGCAGGATTTACGATCGGGATCAGAATACCCATTTGTGCATATTGATGAATTTGGTTCGAAAGACTGGTATGCAACATCAGACGATATGCTAGATTTCCCCACATGGAATAACCCTGATTTTGGCGGCGCCGAAATCACTCATTCACTCGTCATTTCTTCAACGGGCGACTTAAACGTCTACCTACTTACTGTTCAATTAATGACCGTGCAGCAAGAGCTTGGCGACCGAGTTCAAGCAATCTGGGCTGTATCACGACAAGAAGAAGGTTGGCTGGTATCTTGGCGGCAATTTCTCGGAGTGATCTAGGTAGAATTTATACTTTTGTAGGCCCTGCTAAGGGTTAATCCCGTAAATCTCAGTAATTGAGGGGTTACTAAGAGGGATATGCAAGTGTTAAGCCCTAAGCCAAGGCCTACAAAAGCTATTATCTGGCATTTGCCAGTATACATAAGTTAACTGCTAAACAAATTAGTGTATGTTAAATACCCAGCATATCCCTGCTCCATTAAGCGATTGATAGCGTTTCAGAAACGTCGACGACGATTTCCTGGATTCACAGGCCGGTCCCTCGGGCCATTTGCGTCTCCGTCAATGTCCTAGCACTCATTGAGTTTCCCCTAGTGATGATATTCTCCGTAAGAGCTTCATCTGATTAAATTTGCACAAGAAATTCCTAAGAATTAGCTCTACCGAAAATGAATACCTACGGGCCACTTACTCTATTATTTGAGTAAGCCATCAAGTGTGAAAGAAGGTGACGAAATGAGCAATTCTGATATGAAGGCCATTTTAAGTATCTTGACCCTTGTAATCGTTGCTACATTAGTGGCCTTGGCAGGAAGCCAAGGAAAATCCGTCAGTGTTGATATAGCCGGTGGCACACCTTTGCTCTTACTATGCATGGGGATCTCCTTTTTGATTCAGTGGCTAGTGTTTATACCTTCATATTTAAGCAAAACTGAAAAATATTTTGATTTGACAGGAGGACTAACTTTTCTCTCGCTTACTGTGCTCATACTCATTCTCACAGAGGCTCTGACAATAATTTCATTCCTGTTAGCTGCTTTGGTGGCTATTTGGGCGATTCGCCTATCTTCATTCCTTTTTTTGCGTATCAGAGAAGATGGCCATGATAAAAGATTTACCGAGGTAATTCCGCATAAAACAAAATTCTTATTCTATTGGACGTTTCAGGGATTCTGGGCCTTCGTCACTCCTGTTGTAGTGTTCACTGCATTAACATCACAAAATATCAGTGACAAGATTGAGATAACGACTGTAATTGGTCTAATTATCTGGCTGACTGGCTTCTTGATTGAAGTTGTGGCCGATCGCCAAAAAAGAGCGTTCCGAAAGTTTTCAGCAAATAAAAACAAGTTTATCGACAGTGGACTTTGGGCCTGGTCACGACATCCTAATTATTTCGGTGAAATCATACTGTGGATAGGAATTTCACTAATCGCACTACCGACATTGATGGACTGGCAATACATCACACTTTTATCCATCCCATACGTGATTGTCATGCTCGTGAAAGTATCTGGTGTGGCAAAGCTTGAAGAGGCATCTGATCAGAAATGGGGTGCCGACGAAGCCTATCAAAAGTATAAAACCCACACACCCGTCATCATACCCAGACGACCACGTTAAATTCCAAAAAACTGGAACATAGTCGTTACTAATGCAAAATACCTTGGTCAATCTCGAGGCACCTGATTATTCGAAAAAATGGAGATCCTTTTTTCCCGTAGGATTGTCGCTTTTCACAACAGTCCTGAGCATGACGATGGTGTTTGTCGCACTCTCGGCTATAGCAGATGACTTCGAAGTTACTCTAAAGGCAGTATCCTGGGTAGTAATAATTGAATCACTGGTGTTGAGTGCCTTAATTATGCCCATGGGACGGGTCGGTGATATTTTTGGTTGGAAACCAATACATGTTATCGGACTTGGACTTTTCGCATTAGGCGCATTTTCGACTGCCTTCGCTCCCTCTTTCATGGCGCTTATCGGCGCAAGGCTGATAATGTCTGTCGGTAATTCAATGATTCAATCTACCCAAACGGCTCTTGCAATCGCCTCATTTCCTCCCGAGGAACAAGGAAAGGCTATTGGAAGCCAGAGCACAGCAGTTGCTATAGGGGGTTGCTGTGGTCCGTTAGTTGCAGGTTTCACGCTGCAGGTTCTCCCTTGGGAAGCAATGTTCCTGCTTCTAGTCCCGTTAAGTTTGATTACTATGGTGGCGGCTGTTGTATTCATAGATAACTCTGTTTTAAAACACCGACAAACCAGAACTGGTCGCACATTTGACTGGGGAGGTGCTCTGCTGTCAGCGCCCGCAGTAATCATTCTGATAACAATAATCAATAACCCATTCAATTTATCCTTCTTCTCGGTCTATTTCATAGGGGGACTAGCTGCCGTCGCCTTACTTCTGGGATCGTTTTGTTTCTGGGAATTGCGTTCATCCTCTCCGATGTTAGAACTACGTATTTTTCGAAATCGAACGTTTGCCACTGCGGTTGGGGCACGGGCACTCGGCTTTATGGCAGCGACAAATATCCAACTACTACCCCCAATATTACTCATTAGCGTGAAAGGCTTATCAGCCGGCTCTGCCGGCCTGATACTTGTACTCAACTTCCTAGGCATGGCCATTGCGTCCACGACTGCAGGAAGACTGTCTGATCGATTCCGTCCCAAACCCTTTGCTCTTTTTGGGTTCGCTCTGCTAGTAATCAGTACCCTCTGGATGTCATTTGCCACCACTGAAATACCTATCTCATTTCTGATGGCAGCACTGGTAGTTCATGGACTTGCCCTAGGATTTTGGAATGTCCCCAATCAGGCTCTACTCATGGGCTCGCTTCCGCAATCAAGCTTAGGAATTGGTGGTGCGTTCAGTAATCTCACTCGAAATGTCGGAAATGTGACTGGGCAAGCAATTGTGACGGTAATCGTCGTAAGTATCATGACAGCGGAAGGTTTTGATATACCACTGAGTGAAATTGCAGATACTAAAGGTTCCGGTGATGCATTCATGAATGGGTGGAAAATAGCCTTCTGGCTTGCGGCCGCATTATCTGCCGGTGGACTAGTCACAACGCTAATTACAAAGTCAACTTCACAAAAAAAAATACCTGTGCCTGAGAGCTCGTTCTCAACTCAACAGTCTATAGATGAAACTAAGCAATCAGCGGATTTATCTGTACCTAAGGTCCAAACACGCACAATACTAGTTGGAGTCCCTCTCATACTGACTCTGATACTTGCACTCGACTGGTTTTGGATGAAGAAAAATGACAGCGATGAATAATTATTCAGTTATGAAAATAATATCCTGAAGATCACATGACCTAGTAAAACCGTGGCCAATGCGGCAGGCACAGCTAATCTACCTCCGGTGGTCCGCATACGAAACCACACTAATATCGCAGCCAATAGCGGCACAAACGTCATGATATATGATTCGACAGGAGTAATCATCGGTGCCTCTCCGCTAAGAATTCATATATATTCTCGCACGCCTGCTAGGGCGAGGATAGAAGTAATCTATCTGTTAGATCGCTTTGGTACTAAATTAATTAACGTGCTGGCACAATTAGCCAGATCGCTAGAAAGGCCTGTATATGCTCTTCTTGGTTGTAAGTACACCTCATCCAACTCGTCCATCTGAAGTGAAGCAATATCGCAAACAGTATTGGGAGTGGGCACAAAATCAACTGGATATTGGCAACGCGCAATCAATGTATGCTCGTGCAGGAAGAGGCGGGGTAGCAGTTTTTGACGTTGACTCCAATGAAATGCTACACGGGCTTCTGAATGAATGGGCTGAGATAATGCCAGCCGAATTCGATGTCTACCCAATGCTTGATCCAGAAGCAATCAGATCATATCTAAGTGCTGACTAAAAAAACAGTTTGTCTATAAATGCTGACCTGCACTTAGTGATCGTGCCAATTTGATGGCCTCAACCATGCTGACTGACTGGGCTTGGTTTTTGCCGGCTATATCAAAAGCAGTTCCATGATCTACCGACGTTCTCAAAATAGGTATACCTAAATTGACCGTAATACTATTCTCAAAACCGTAAACTTTTATCGGAATATGACCCTGGTCGTGATACATCACCAACACAACATCATATAAGCCATCAATAGCCTGATTGAACACCGTATCAGCTGGTACTGGACCAATCGCATCTATTCCATCTGCCTGCGCCGCTAAAATCGCTGGCAATATCTCTTTTTCTTCAGTTTGGCCAATCAATCCTCCGTCACTCGCATGAGGATTGAGTGCGGCTACACCAATTCGAGGTTTTACGACGCCCCACCGGATGAAATATTCGGACGTAAGATTTATTGCTCGAAGAACATTCTCTTTCGTAACATAGTGACAGGCTTCTGCCAAAGATAAATGTGTCGATAAATGCATACATCTAAGAGAACCGCTAACGAGCATCGTAGCGACATAATCGGCACCGGTAAGTCGTTGGAATACCTCTTGATGACCTTTGTCAGAAAATCCAGCTAGACGCCATGCTTCCTTATTCACTGGTGCTGTGGTGATAGCGTCAACCGAGCCTGCAAGTGCTAGCTGCGTTGCAGCCTCCACCCATGCATGGGAAGCCCGTGCAGATTTTTCTGATAGCACTCCCACTGGGAAGTCCGTATCTTGTATCTCATCCAACTCATAAATATCAATAACATTAGCGGAACTATTTGCGTCTGATGGTTTTTCTATAATCCTTGCTTTTTGGCCTAAACCCACTTGCCTAATTGCTCGCTCGATTGGTTCGAGTGCTCCAATCACAAATAGTTTCGAATCCCGATGTAAAGTTGATTCAGCGAAAGCCTTAACAACGACCTCAGGGCCAACTCCTGAAGGGTCACCCAACGTAACTCCGGTGACTGTTCTCTCTGGCATACGATCACTCCAAAACTTATCTATACTGCGTACTCTTCGGATCGATCAACGACCTCCTCGAAGGTTCTCGAGTGACCAGTTGCAGACTCATAGGCCTTCTCGAAATTCCTCACGTAGTTGATTAGTGTCGCACAGATATCACAATCAAATTCCGCATGAAGTAATTCACTGGAATCATAATTCAGTTCCCAAGTTAAATGATCACGTAGTCGGGTTACGCGTTGGCGCTCCAATCCTGAATCGATGGTATTCACTGTGGCACTCTCCTTAATAGATCAACCTTCCAATAAGTTACTCCGTAGTAGGTCGACAGGATAGGCTTTGAACTAGAGCATTCAAACTACAACAATTTATCCCAAGAAATGCGATCCATGACAAAATCGGTTATTTCCACCCAAACACGAAATTTAATCCCCTACTATCTAACAACATTCGCTATGGCCTCTGCACTGGCTAGTGTCTTTGCCCTTGTCGCTGAATTCAAAAATGAATTGGGATTCTCCAGCTTTGATATCGGAATTGTTATTTCTTGCGGCTATGCCGCTTCGTTCGTGTCTAGCATAGTTCTGGCACCCCTTGCCGATCGTGGGCAGGCTCCACTATTACTTAGATTCGGGGTCTTGTTAGGTGCAGCCGCTCTGTTGATTCTCGGCGTTGGTACCGAGCTTTGGCAATTTATCCTCGGGCGAGCTCTACTCGGATTTGCTCTTGGAGCAGCCGGCCCGGCTGTTCGAAGAACCATTATTCTCAGCGATCCGGTCAATTTCGGTCGAAATCTTGGAAGAATTGGTACCGCCGATATAGCTGGTTTTGTAGTAGGACCAGCAATAGCCATCGTATTCAATCTCATTGGCGACTTTCATACCCCCTTCCTTGCCATCGCTGTGGTTCTGATTTGTATACTGCCAACAATCTGGAGAGCGCAGGCCGACCAGGGAAGGCGAGGAGCACGTTATGAAAATCCGATATTGCTACTCAAGGAACGAAAGGTATTGGGCGCGCTCTGCATGGTTGCGGCTTATTGGGTGTTCATCGGCGCTTTCGAACCCGTATGGGTGATGGAACTCGATGCCCGTGGAGCTGAGCAATGGCAAATCGGCCTGGCACTGACCCTCATCTGTTTCCCTATAGCGTTTCTCGCACCGATTGGTGGCGCAATGGCGCAAAAATATGGGTCACGATTATGGTCTATGGGACTAATCATTGGATGCTCTCTTATCGCCATCTCATTTGGTTTTGTCCCTGGGCTCATCCCACTGATTGCAATAACCTTCGTAGATGCCTGCTTTGAAGGCATGGGCTTCACAGCCACCCCGATGATGGTATCTGAGTCCGTATCAGAAGAACGACAGGCAGCAGCACAAGGGTTAGTGGTCTCTGTTTCAGTTGCAATAGCGGCAGTAGCAACCCTAGCCTTCACATGGCTATATGGTGCGACTGATGACACTACGACATGGCTTGCAATCGCAGCCACAATGTTGATATTCGGAGGACTGGGCTGGATTCTGAGCAAACCATCTCAGGTCGAACTCAATTAAGAAAATAGTACTTAGTCAACTTGTTGTTCATCAGTTTGAAAGAACTTAATTACTGCGAAAACCCCTACGACGATCGAGACGATAATGACCAATAACGGTATAGCAGGGCGAGATACCACCTCTATTTCAGGTGGCAAATTCCCAGCAGCAAACTTACCTCTATCATCCTTTCGATAATTAGCAGATGGTGGCCCGTCCGCCATAATGCGTGCGGCGCGTCTTGGAGGCACGGAGGCAACGTTATCAGCTGATATTAGTGAACTATCATCCATTAGTGACATCGGAATTTCCATATCTTTCGGCTCCGTACTCGATTTTGTAAAAAATGCAAGTACTAAGCTAACGAAAGTGATCCCTGACACCAGCAAATAAGCGACGCGCGTGCCAGCAAGAAATGAATCGCCTGCTGCCATATCGTCACCAATCTCATTGAGTGGGACATCAAATCCACTGCTCAGCATAACTCCTGCTACAACCGATGCAGATAGAGCCTGTCCAGTCACATTGCCTAAATTCCGAGTCAAATTAGTAAAGGCACCAATCACACCTAATTCGGAATCAGAAACGGATCCTATAATCACGGCATTATTTGTCACATTCCAAAGGCCCATTGAAAGTCCGTTGAATAGCAAAATGAAACCTAACAGGACAAGCGACGTGTCACGACCAACAAACACCATCGCAAACGTCGTTATGAAAGCCAACGTGAACCCTAAAATAGCAAAAGGTCGTGGACCAAATTTATCGCTCATACGACCAGAAATTTGAGCTCCTACAGCCATACCCAAAGATGTGAGAAGCAATATTGCACCTGCTACTGCCTCATTCAGTTGTAATAAACTAATCAAAAAGACTGGCACGATAAATCGCACAGCTGTGGCTCCACCAAAACCAAGAAGTCTCGTCAATACTGCCAAGCTAAAATTACCGCTGCTAAACATTCGCAATTGAAACATGGGTACTTTAATTCGGAGTTCCCAGATAATAAAAATAATCGTGAGAAGCAAAAAAAGTCCCAATGCGATCATCATCTCAGACGAAATCCATCCGAATCCAAAGGGATTATTAATGGCAACAACCAAAAGAATTATTGCTGCAGCTGAAACAAAGGCGCCAACACCATCAAACGGGCTTCGAACTGAGTCTAACGTTTGCATCTGGCTATCTGATTTCAAAAAAAACAAAGCCGCAAAGAAAGCTATAGCAACTGGAATCAAAAGAATAATGAATAAGGCCTCCCACGGGAGAAATTGCAGAACAAAGCCGCCAAAAATTGGGCCAGAGGCCCCTCCAATTGCAACCGCAGTCGTTTGACTTCCAATGGCTTTGCCACGCTCCGTCGTGGGAAATGCAGAAACCACAATTGCAGTCCCAACCGACTGTCCCATTGCATTACCAATGGAGGTGATGATTCGTGAAATGATCAATATCCCAAAAGTTGGAGCAAAAGCGGTAAGCGTAGCCCCCGATGCAAAAAAAATCAGCCCAAGTAAATGAATTCTCTTGCGACCAATGATGTCGCCAAAACGGCCCATCGGCATCATTAACGCGCTAATCACTAATGATTGAACTATTACTACCCAACTCACCGTACTCAAGCTGATATCGAAATCATCCGCTATTGCACCGAGTACTACAAACGTCATTGAAAAGCTCATTACTGACGTAAAAAGTGATAATCCTACCGCCGCAAATACTCTCCACTTGTACGGAAATCTTGCTCCACGATCTTCATCCGTTAGATCGGCGGCTGTGAAAACATCTCTCGATTCTTGAGTCGTGATAAATCACCAACTTCCGGAATGCCTACATCTACCGGATTTTGTATAAATGGGCAAGAGATTGATGAAATCATTCTGACCACACAACGGCAATTTGGCTAGAGCTAGGGTAACTTGATATCACCTTAAAAAAGGCTGTAGCTCGACTTATATCCGATCGATAATCTTCATATCGTATCGAGGCAATCTGGTAACATGCGCTTCTTCAGTCTGGCCTTGGTAAAATCAAGATCCCCTGAGTCGAGGATCAAGTACATCTCTGATAGCATCGCCAAATAAGTTAAATGCCACGACAGTCAATGAGAGTGCTGCACCAGAAAATACTGTAAGCCATGGATGGATATCAATTGACGCTCTACCTTCATTTACCATACGACCCCAAGAAATAACACCCGATGGCCCTACACCTAAGAACGAAAGGGTGGCTTCAAACAAAATATAGGCACCTATTCCAATAGTAAAACTAATAATTACTACAGATCCTATATTTGGCAGAACATGTCTGAACATTATTCGAGAATCACTCGCACCCAAAGCAGTCGCAGCTTCAACAAACGTACTCGCCCGCAGGGCAAGCACTGCTGAACGAATAAGCCTTGATGTAATCGGTAATCCAATTACACCCATGGTCATAATCACATTTCGCAAAGAGGGTTCAAATGTTTGCCCTATTAAAAGTAAAAGTACAAGCGAAGGGAGTGCTTGCAGAGTATCTATAAGCCTTTGAACCAGTAGATCAAGCCAGCCCAAGTAGTACCCTGTCGCACCACCTACAATTATCCCCAACCCAACGGCAATTACTGAGGCTATCAGCCCAACCATCAGAGATGTACGTGTTCCATATATGATTCGCGCATAAATATCATGACCGGCTCGAGATGTACCGAACCAATGCTCAGAATCAGGATCAGTTAGCTGCGTCACAATAATGGGTGAACCCACATTGGAATCTTTTGCTAAATCCATGATCGTTGGGTTCGTTTTATAATTTGGATTTTCCGACTGAAAAATAAAACTTGGATCATATCGAGAAAATAATGGGGCAAATACGGCTAGTATCATCACCGTAAGAATTATGGTGAGACCTATAGCACCCAATGTTTTCTTTCTGTAGAAAAACGCCAAGCCTCGACCAAAAGTTCGAATTGGAGAGCTTATCGCACTTGTCTCAGAAATGGAATCAACAATCAATGGGTCGGCCGACTGGCTCATGCGAACCTCACTCTCGGGTCAAGATAACCATACGAGATATCAACCAACAAATTCGTAAACACGATGACTGACGCAACCACCAAGGTGATGCCCTGTACCATGCTGTAATCACGAAGTGAGACGGCCTCTACAAGTTCACGCCCTACTCCTGGAATATTGAACATACTCTCGAGCACTATCTGGCCTGTAATTAATCCCGCGATGGTAATTCCAATCAACGTTAATACCGGCAAAAAAGCATTCTGCAAGGCGTGACGCAAAATAACTCCACGTTCTTGTAAGCCCTTTGAACGCGCAGTACGGATATAGTCCTGTCGAAGAACCTCTAATAACTCAGACCGCAAAACTCGCATAATTGAAGCCGTCCCTGCTACTCCTCCACAAGTCGCAGGAATGATGTACCACTGTAATGCTGCCCACGGATCCTGCCATATATGTGGCTGTGCTATGACCTCAAGTCGCAATGGGCTCCCAAAATTAAGATTCGCAATAGTCACCAAAGCCGCCGTCCAAAATACAGGGAATGACAGCGCGACTATAGCAAATCCTCGTAAAAGATAATCCTGCCACTTATCTTGTTTCACTGCTGATATAACTCCAACAGGGAGAGAAATAGATAGCCCAATTACTAGAATTCCGACCCCGAGCTCCATGCTATAAGGGAAGGCCGCTAGCAACTCACTGGCTACTGAGTTTCGAGTTTCAAAAGAAAATCCAAAGTCTAACCTCAGCAAATCTGCCCAATAGGTCAGGTACTGCTCTAAAACCGGCTTATCTAAACCTAACTCAGCCTTGGCAAGTTCCAGTCGCTCTGGAGTAAGGCCTCCAATGTCTAAACCGCCCCGTTGGATCACAAACGAACCAGGAAGCAATCGAACTAACACGAATATCAGACTGCCGACTAGATAAATTACGCCGATATTTAGCGTACAGCGCCGAATAATATAGTTAAGCATATCGAATTAACTTGACCCCAACTTCAACCATTGTTAACACACAGCACAAATTAGAACATCATACCTATAGAAGTGTTTCCCCAGCCACCATGGTCATGGTGGCTGGGGAGCATTCATTCTCGCTAGATACTAGAGAGGAGTGGGCGCAGGCTGTGATGCACCTTCCCACGTCGGGTCATCGGTGTCGATCCACGCATCGTGTGCCCAGAGGCTACCAGACAAGAAGCTCCATCCCTCTCCATCACCAGGGTAAGTCATCTTCCTATAGTTCCAACTCAATGCAGGTACTACATAGTTGTACGCGATATGACGTCCAAATTGACCATTTTCTACCACAAAGTCCTGAACACCTCGAACTAAATCGTAAGCCGTTTCGTAGTCGAACTCGGATAAGGCTGCATCCAGAGGCGCATCAATCTTATCTGGCTCATTCACGCTCCAAATATTAGCTGCTGAGGTCGAGTGAAATGCCGACTTCATATCAGCTCTTGCATCCGGAATCTCAATGTTTGGAATCCATGCGAAGAACGGATCAAATGTCTTAGCAAACCAAGAAGGAATAATCTCACCATAAGTTTTTGAAACACCCTTGAATTGGCTTGTCGCAAAAGCATCATTGAACATCTGAGATATAAGATCCGGTGTGATTGCCCAAGAGGCTCTATCAGACCACAGTTTTGCAATCGTCCATTCAATCTCTCCGTGGCCCGGTCCACCGGCGGCCTGCCAATACTTATTTGCCTCAATAAGATCTTTTTCACGCTCAGCACCGGACTGATATCCAGGTGTGGTCGCTAGATCCTCCTGAGGAATTGCCCATGCACCCTGAATCCAAGTAACCGGACCTGACACTTTTGCAAGTCCACCATGCAACTGCTGAATAATCAGCCGTCGATCGATAGCCATGTCAATCGCGCGAGTTATACGATTGTCATTCCAAAAAGGAAGGTTCGTATTCGTGTACGCGGCAACTGTATTAGCCACTCCATTATACCGAACTTCAGTTTCGTCCGGCTTGTCGGCATTCATAGCTAGCGTGACGGTCGGATCAGGATCCGTAAATCCCATAACTTGCTTTTGCTCAAACGCTACTCGATAAGCAACTGGATCCGTAAAGTTCTGAATCCATACTTGACCATCAAGATATGGCTTTGTCTTGTCATAGTAGGAAGGATTCCGTACGGCTGAGACGCGCTCGCCTGGGATCCACTCAGTTAACACGAACGGACCCGTTCCGATCACGTTACCTGCGTCAATCTCTGAATGCTTTCCCTCTACAGCAGTCATAAGCTCTGGTTGGTTCATATAGTTGAACTCGTTTGCTAAACCCTGAATAAAAGTAACGTCGACCGCTTTAAGGTTTAATCGGACAGTGTAATCATCTGGAGTCTCGATCGAGCCAATTTGATTCCAGTAACCGTTACGAGGGAATGATGCTTCTGTGCCATCTTCCAGCGTTCCTCGCATCTGACGATCTAAATTCCAAACCACGTCCGATGACACAAATTCACGTCCAGGCGCAGCCGCAGGATTCTTAGCACCCGGCCCTTCATCATGCCACTTCACACCTTTCCTAAGGTGCAAAACGAGCGTAGTCGGATCTGCCTGTTCCCAAGTCTCAACCAAGTCCCCCACTACTTCACCTTTATCGGGGTGAGAGAAGCGAAGAAGTTTATTCTGAAAGTGAGATGTGATTTGAAGAACTGGGCTCGCAGCCGTGCGATGCGAATCAAACGACTCGTAGACTGTCGCAGACTGACCGATACCAATCCCGCCTCGCTTTGGTCCTGTCTGCGCGGCTTGAGTCGCGGCTTGAGTTGCCGCCTGAGTTGCCGCCTGTGTCGCGGCCGAACTTGAACTTGAACTTGAACTTGAACTTGCACTTGAACTTGTTGCAGCCGAAGCATCTTCTGCCTCATCACTGCCGCCACACCCTATCAGGGCTGCACCTGCCAATCCAGCACCCAGCAGACCTCCCGACCTCAAGGCCGTCCTCCGAGAAACTCTATTCCTCGACCAGTAGTTTCGTTCGCTCATTACATACTCCCTCATGCACCTCAGTGCGGATGATGGAATTACCACGCCTGTAATTCCTGAGCGGAGTGTAGCGCATTTTTGAAGAATTCTCTGGATAAAATCTACCAGCTAAATTCTATCGATACGCCCCTTCACTCCCTCCAAAATTCCTGAGGAGTATCACTTCCCATTTTATAAGACTATTAGCAGCGACTATTCGTCAGCAGATACTGGCTCAATTCCGATTACACCGGCGTCAATCAGTGCATCGATCGCATCTTCTGAAAATCCTGCATCCGACAATAGAACCCTCGTGTGTTCACCTGGCTTAGATGCACCACGCACTGCACCGCCTGGTGTACGTGACAGTTTCACCGGAGTATTCGATACGACAATCTCACCGCCAGTCCACGTGGGTAAGCTGACAAGCATATCTCTGGAATTGACCTGAGGATCAATTGCTACATCCGCAATTGAATTTACAGGTCCTATCAAAAAATGATCTCGCAATTCATCTAACCAATCAGAAACAGATCTTTTCCTGAACGCTGCAAATAAGATGGGNTCNAGNTCCTGGTAATTTTGAGTCCGAAAGGGACCGGTCAGNAATCTCTCATCANTCACATACTCGTCCAAACCTAATTTGCCCAAAAACAGTTGCCAATTCGTATCTTTCACACCGGCGACTGCAACCCAACCATCTTCGGCTGGAAATAACTGATGTGGAGTATTTAGCGGATGCCGCAGGCCCATTCGTTCTTGAACTTCACCTGTTGCAAGATGCCTGATCATCGGATTTTCCATTAACGCCACCTGACTGTCCAACATGCTTACATCNACATGCTGACCGAGACCACTGGTAGCACGCTCCACCAAGGCAGACAACACGCCCACCGCAGTAAACAGCCCTGAAGCCATATCCCCTATCGAGTATCCAGCTTTCGAAGGGAGGGGATCATCTTCATGCCCTGTAGTACTAATCAGACCACCCATAGCCTGCACGATAATATCCACCGCCCCTCGGTTTCTATAGGGACCAGTCTGACCAAATCCTGAAGTTGANGCATAAATCAGACCTGGGTTTATTTTTTTCAATTGCTCATAGCCAAACCCAAGTCTGTCCATGGTCCCCGGCGAAAAGTTCTCGGTAAGCACATCTGAATCTTTCACTAGCGAATAGATCACATCTTTTGCCTCAGGTGCTTTTAGATCAATTATCAAACTCTTCTTACCGCGGTTGACTGAGAAAAAATAGGTACTCACGTCGTGCACATACGGCCCCATTCCCCGTCGCTTTTCTGTCTGCTGCATCGGTTCAATCTTACGAACATCAGCTCCTAAATCTGACAAAACCATGCTCCCAAACGGCCCAGCTAAGGCCCAAGTGAAATCTAGTACTTTTANATTCGTTAATGGACCTGGCATATAGGTTNCCTTTCTAATGCTCGATAAAATAAACCTATTAAATTACTTTCCCGTGACTTTTTTGGTAGCCGTNCGAAAACGCTGAGTTTGCTCATCACTNCCTCTAAGCCGTTGATTNACCTCGTTTTCTGCATAGGTAGCTTTATCAGAAATCGTAGCCATATCAATGATCTTCTTTGATGCCTGAACCGCCTCCGAAGAATGAGAAGCTATCAGTTGGGCCATCTCAATCGCATCTCNAATTAACTCTTTTTCTGNATGTATTGAGTTAACTAANCCNGCATCCAACGCTGCCGATGCATCAAATNTTNTTGCCGTCAGGATCCACTCTTTAGCTTTCGCTGCGCCGACTAAACGTGGAAGAGATGCCGCGCCCACCACCAAGCCATATTCCACACCAGGAAGACGAAANGTTGCGCTATCTGAAGCTAGCCNCATATCACACGCAATAGCCAAGCGNGCNCCTCCACCATAGCAATAACCGTTGATCGCGGCGATGACTGGAATTGGTGTTTGCAACAATTCTTCCACTGCATTCTTACGCTCGTGTATTGGAGGAAGCATTTCAGAATTGTTTTCCAGTCCGCTCATTTCGAGCATGTCACCCCCAGCACAAAACGCCTTATCGCCAGCTCCCGTGATGACAATTGCCTGAACTGAATAGTCGACGGCCGTCGAAATAAGTTCTCCCAATTCATGATTGAGAAGAGAATTCAATGCATTGTGTCTTTCGGGTCGGTTGAGTGTGATTAACAGGACATTGTCTTGATACTCAGCCAATACTGTCGACTTCTTATTANTCATATCACATCACACTTTCCCTAAACGATGTCTTTCTCTGCGATTCCTTATGGTCATCACTGAATGCCATACTATATAGAAATATGCGACAAGCTGTTATCGATAATAGAAAAACATTCGCACGAGGACTCCAAGATCGGAATCTCACAGTAGCTCCACTTTGTCTAAATCCGCTCATGGCTCGAATCGCTCAAGAATCCGGCTTTACATGTGGCTACCTGAGTGGCGGAGCGCTCGGGTTCGAGCTGGCAATCTCAGAGGCATTACTCTCCATAAGTGAAGTGAGTTCATATGCCAGGCAAATTACTAGTAGATCAAATATTTCTCTAATCGNCGACGTCGGAGTTGGATTTGGCGACGCTGTGCATGCCTGGCGAACATGCCGCGATATTGAAGCTACCGGAGCAGTTGCGCTCGAGATTGAAGACCAAGTCAGCCCAAAAAGAGTTCACCACCACAAAGGCGTAGAGCACCTCATATCACAAGGTGAAATGGAGGAAAAAATCCGCGAAACAGTTAGCGCGCGCGAGGACCCAAATTTCACTGTTATCGCCCGAACAAGCGCAATCGCAAACGAGTCACTCAATTCGGCGATCAAGCGGTCACATGCCTACGTGGAAGCCGGCGCTGACGTTATCCTCTGGTCACCCCGCTCGGAAGAAGAAATCAAAATACTCGGTGGAAGTATATCGGTACCTATGGCCTTAATTACAGCACCAGGTAGGTGGAATACTGAACTGTTACTGGAAAATAATTTCCGACTCGTGCTTGATCCATTCTCAGCGCAGGTGGCAGCTATTCAGGCAATTCAGACCGCATTCACTGAAGCCTATAAAGGAAATAGTGCAAGCAATATGGACGCACTCATGGAGACTTACAAAACACTCCAAGTACACGCTGGATTACAAGAATTGTATGAGATTGAGGAACGTACGACTGAAAAATATGAGGCTCTCGATGNGTAAATTATCTATCAAACGTTTCACTGCTTGAGCGGCAGAGAGTAATGAATTACTTTATCGGAAGTTCGAATTAGGGCCCGATTCACCAACCATAGTAAATCGAGCTTAAACATAGTTTAGTTGGTCACACAGGTTGATTAAAGAGAGTGATATATCATATGTCTTCTGACCCCGATTACATACGACCTGATCTAGCAGAATCGTATGCAAGGCACGCCTATACGCTTGACGAAAATCGTGAAGAAGCAGTTGCCAANCGTTACGCTCGTGGTTTCAGAATGCCCAGAGAAAACATTGAGCAATTAGTAGATGAAGGCACCTTTAAAGAATATGGTGCATTAGTTGTTGCACGGCAACATCAGCGACAAAATGACGAGGAACTAAGGAAAAATACTCCNGCAGACGGATTAATCTCTGGAATTGGTTCAGTGAACGGGAAAGACTTTGCATCGAGTCAAGCNCGAACCATGGTTATTTCATACGACTACACCGTACTTGCGGGNACNCAAGGCAAAAGAAATCACTACAAGCAAGATAGGATGTTCGAACTCGCTCATAGGTTCAAGCTTCCTCTTGTCTTCTTCACAGAAGGTGGTGGCGGCAGACCAGGTGATGACGAAATAGGTCCNCGCGTTGCCTTCGATACACACACATTCACACAGTTCTCTCAGCTCAGCGGCTGGGTCCCATTAGTCGGAGTTACTAACGGTAGATGTTTTGCAGGTAACACAGCACTACTTGCCTGCTGCGATGTCATTATNGCNACGGAAGGATCTACTGTGGCGATGGGTGGACCGGCGATGGTAGAAAGTGGNGGCCTCGGCGTATACACGCCTGAAGAACTGGGACCAATGTCGTTTCAAGTGCCCAACGGNGTCGTCGACATATTAGTAAAAGANGAAGAGGCCGCCGTGACTGCGGCGAAAAAATATTTATCATACTTCCAGGGTGCAGTAGAAGAATGGGAAGCTCCTGACCAACGACAACTNCGTCATATCGTTCCGGAAAACCGCATGCGCTTATATGACATGCGTGAGGTAATTCGTACTATCGCAGATAAAGANTCGGTACTNGAGATTCGAGAACAATTTGGNGTGGGAATAATTACCGCATTCATCCGAGTAGAAGGCCGGCCGATGGCAGTGATCGCCAACAATCCTCATCACATCTCAGGTGCAATTGACTCAGATGGTGCCGACAAGGGTGCGCGCTTCATNAAATTNTGNGACGCGTTTGATATTCCAATTCTGAGTCTGATGGATACTCCTGGAATGATGGTTGGNCCAGACGTGGAGTCGACNGCTCTGGTCAGNCACTGCGTCAGATTGTTCAATGCCGGAGCTAATGTGACTGTCCCAATGTTTGCTATTGTCGTGCGTAAGGCCTATGGCCTTGGCGTGGTCGGTATGGTTGGNGCCTCGGCTCTCGTTCCCATGCTTACCGTGGCGTGGCCCACTGCTGAATTCGCTGGGATGGCCATAGAAGGAAGTGTAAAACTTGGATATAGAAAAGAGCTTGAAGCCATTGAAGATCCAGATGACAGACTAAAGGAATACCAGCGACAAGTTGATGATGCGTATGAAGACGCAAAGGCCGTCAACGCAAGTGCAGGATTTGGTATTGATGACGTAATCGATCCTGCTGACACTCGGTCTTGGATCGCCATGGGACTTGCAAATATTCCTCCCGCAAAGCCACGTAAAAAGAAGAAGTATCCCTATATCGACACATGGTAGCGAGAACTACCTACATCGAAGCAATAGCCGTATCGATTCGATCCAAAACACTCGCTTGATCCATCCCTTTTGTTGCTTCATAAAAGGGATGGCCAAGCTCAGCCATAGCGGTTGCTTTCTTAAGAGCTTCAGGAAGCAACTGATCAGGTTCCACGAGTTCGTCTAGATATCCGGGCGCGACAGCATCAGATATTTGGTAAATCTCAGAATTAAGCATGGCTCTGTACCAATGTGCGGTAGCCACTCGTGTTTTGGCTATTTCGAGAATAGGTACAGGCACATTCATGTTATTCATTATTTCGTTGGCACCAATTCGAAAATCACCCTGAATTCCGATTCGATAATCAGCACAAAACAGAAGGAAAGCCCCGAGCGCTATGCTGTGACCGCTACATGCGATAACAACTGGTCGCGGAAAACTATAGATTCGTCGTAACAACGAAAATCCCGCTTTGGTCATAGCTCTACGATCTTCTGGCGTGCCCTCGTTTATTACATTTAAGTCAAACCCGCCAGAAAGAATGCCCGATTTACCAGTAATGAGAAGTGCACCACTGTCTTTAGGAACATCATCTAACAACGATTCAATCGTCATACTCATTGGATGAGAAAATACATTAGCTTTCCCATCATTCATCGTAATGATAGAAACCGCACCGTCCCGAGTCAGGGTTGCAAGTTGTTCTGACATACCATATCCCTCTTTTTTAATTTTGACCGTGTATCAATTCATTAACGCACTAGCCTACGTCTTTAATTAGCTCTCCACGCCATAGGACATTAATTTATTTATCTCAATAGTATATCGATTACCAGTAGTTTCTCCTGATTGACTGACATACTCGTCACCACCTTCTTCGCCAAGATAGAATCGCGCGATAGGTCTCAGGTCAGATTCGATATCATACGGAGCGACGCTCGCCACACTGCCCTCGATACTTACATATTTATACGGAGGATCTTCACTCTGGACCACGAAAGAAAGCTTGGATCCGACAGACAATAATTTCCCTTTTTGACTATTTGGGTCGGCTAAAAACCAAATCGTATTATCCGATTCGTATTGGTACCACACCGGAGTGGAATGCGGCGCTCGATCTTGTCGAGGAATCGACAAAATTCCCACGTGTAACTCAGAAAGAAAAGAAATAACCTCTTGCTCGACCATCGCACATCCTCCTTAGTTATCAGTTTGACAAAATATCAAAGACATTTCCCAATGCTCCACCACCGCTGCGCTTATACAACTCCGTATACCCACAATCGACACATGATACTGTTGCATATTTTTGGTTCTGTAAGTTCATGAACCGTGAAAATCCAGAGCCAGTCGTTCGTATCTCACCAGTACTAGCCTCAGATCCTCCACATTTCACACATCCAAATGTATCTGCCATCGTTATCACCTCACTTTTGGTCCCCGCAGTTCATTCACCATAGCAACAAATGAGCGAACTAATCACTCACCAGAGTCAGAAACACCTTATAATAAACATCACTTTTCTGATTAAGATTATTAAGATATGTGAGGATCAACTGCAGTGTTTGGCAATCTCTTTTCGTTCCCAAATCCAGTCAACGAGTATGCTGCGAGAACCGTTGCAGCATGTGTTCTAATCCTCACACTGATTACAAGCCTGACACTTTGGTTACCAATCGCTGTTTTTTTAGCGTACGGCTTCACTGCTAGAGTCCTCACGGGGCCCACACTGAGCCCAATAGGATTACTTGCTACACGAGTAATTGTTCCCAGTATTATTAAAAAAGAGAAAAATGTCGCTGGACCGCCCAAACGATTTGCTCAGGCTGTAGGTTTTTTATTTTCCACATCAGCACTCCTACTCTTGATTAGTGATCAAGCAGCCATCGCCAGAACACTTTATTTAGTTCTAGCTCTGTTTGCAGCGCTTGAGTCAATAATCAGTTTCTGTGCAGGCTGCTGGGCGTTTGCCTTGCTCATGCGGGTAGGCTTGATTCCGGAAAAAGTATGTATCGAATGTAATAATCTCAATTTTGGCGGAACCAGATCAGATTAATTAACTCTGACTATTTTCTACAATCGGGAAAATCAAAGTCACCAAAGCGCCCCCTAATTCACTCTCTCCTACCACTACCGCCCCATTATGAATAGCCATTTGCTGGTCGACTAATGCGAGACCAAGACCGGACCCTTCACGATTCCCTTCAGCTACTTGATAGAATCTTTCAAGCACCCGTGCGCGGCGAGTAGATTCTATGCCAGGACCATTATCTTCAATAGAAATTTGTACCTCACTGTCCGTGAGGCGAGCAGTCACATTAACTGCTAATTTCTGATTGGGTCTAACAGCATGGATCATAATATTCTCAAATATGTTCCTAAATACAACATCTAGGCCTTCGCGCCAACCCATCACTAATGGGATTTCATCGGATAGATCAAGCGATAAGTCGATACTTTTATCTCCCAAGAAGTGCCGCTCAATACCCTGACTAATCACATCAATGAGATCTACTTGTTCAAAATTAGACTCTCCCTGAGTTAAGTCACCACGAGAAAGAAGACGCAGCGCATCAAGGGTGCGTAAGAGACGATCATGCTGCGACTCAATTTGTTCCAAAATAGGTGCCTGATCGTGGGGCTCAAGCTCAGCTGTGCGCAAGAGATCTACATTCAGACGCATACTCGTGAGCGGCGTGCGCAACTCGTGAGCCACGTTCGATCCGAATTCACGCGAGCTAGTCAATGCCTGTGCAGTATCTAACGATGCTGATTCCAGTCGGGCCAGCATGGAATTAATATCTTTCGCAAGCGCCGTTATTTCAGCTGGTCCTCTCACATCCACACGTTTAGATAAATCATCGGCAACACGAACTAAATTGGTCTCAGCTCGTAACCGCTCGAACGGTCGCAATGCCTGCCCTCCCAAAAGCCATCCAATTGCCGCAGACAAAAGTGTTGCGAATAGGCCCACACGGAGCAGTGCCTTCCTCAAATCCGAACGAGCTGTCATGTCGCGATCATCTGATATGGCGGCCACCACGGTAACTGCCTCCACAAATCTTCCCGCAGGGCCACCACCCAGCAATATTCCTGATGAGGAACTCGGAATCGGGCGTCGTACCGTTGCCTTAGCACGCCAAGTAGTTCTGCTGTCATGTGCTTCAAAAAAGCCTGCGGTACTGGGAATTAAGATGTCCGGAAAGCCCTCGCTCTCAACAACCACATCTTGATATCCAGATAGTGAAAAAATTATCTTGGTAGGTATCTCCACACTCAGCCATGTACCTTGATCAGATCCACTTCGCTGCCTAAATATTCTTTCACCACCAAAGACGCTCGCAAGTTTCGGTCCCGACAAGAATTTCTCAATCTGCTGGTCGAGAGACTCATCCACTCGTCCTGCCCGATCTCGCTCAGCCCACTCGTTGATTGTGAATCCAGACACGACGCACATAAGAGCTGTAATTCCCGCTAAAAGTCCTGCAATTCTTAATCTCAGACTCATAGGCGAAATACAAACCCCACGCCACGCACTGTATGTATGACTTGATTGCTACCCGCATCCTTCATCTTCCGTCTCAAATAGCCGATAAAAACATCAACCACATTTGAATCAACCTCGAAGTCATACCCCCACACAAGTTCAAGAAGCTGATATCTGCTCAAAACCTGACCCTTGTGAGTGATCAATACAGCCAATAAATCAAATTCAATTTTTGTGAGTTCTAAGTTGACTCCAGCATATTCGGCAACACGTCCAGGCTGATTTAGACAAAAATCAAGAACCTCAACTGTGTCACTTCTATCTTCCTGACTTCGACGTAAAAGAGCTTTAATGCGCGCTAAAAGCTCCTCAAACGCAAAAGGTTTTATAAGATAGTCGTCTGCCCCAGCCTCTAATCCTCTCACTCGGTCGGCTATTTCATCTTGCGCAGAGAGAATACATATAGGCATCATGTAATTTCTATTTCGCAGGTATTCAGTTACCTGTATTCCATCGATTTTTGGCATCCCAATATCTAAAACTACGAGATCGGGTGGTCCGGTTTCAACGGCAGAGATGGCCTCTTCACCATCATTTACAACCTCAACAGTGAAACCCCTCAAGCGCAAATTACGCTCGAGGGCCTGACATATGGCAACATCATCATCTACCACTAGCAC
>NZWK01000029.1 GCA_002701625.1 Chloroflexota bacterium | reverse complement strand
ATGCTACCTGCCTTGGCAAAGAAAGCTGCAAGTTCAGGCTTGTCGGGGGCAGAGTTTTGCATAGGAATACCGGGGACTGTGGGAGGCGCACTCCAATCAAACGCTGGCACGACCGTCAATTCAGACATGAGCACTATCGTCGAACAGATAACCGTCTTAAAAAATGGTGAATTTCGAAACTATGACCACAAAGATATTATTTGGGGCTATAGAGAGACGTCACTTAAACGCAGTGGCAATATCGTTATTGAGGCTAGCTTCAATCTTGTAAACAAGTCGAGTGACGTTATTAACTCGGATATGCGCGCGCTACTTGCGTCTCGAAAGGCGACTCAACCGACGGCTGAACCGAATGCAGGCTCCATCTTCAAAAATCCTGAAGGTGATTACGCAGGACGATTAATCGAAGCCGCAGGATGTAAAAAACTTGGCACGAAAAATGCCTCAGTCAATCAATTACACGCAAACTTTATCACCCATAACGGAAATGCGAGTTCAGACGAAATCGTATATCTGATCACAGAAATTCAACAAAAGGTACGGGCATCATTCGGGATCGAACTCACTCCAGAAATTGAGTGGTGGGGTCCTGAAGTTCAACCACGCTGCTTCAATAACTAATTCATATCATCGTCATATTGTTGCGATGTATGATTTCCTCACCATACTCATAACCGAGTGTACGAAGAATTTCCGAACTTTGGATTCCTTTGATTCGCCCTAATTCATCGGTGGAATAATTTGTAATACCTACGCCAATGCGCGTTCCTGAAATGGAATGTATATCGACTACATCGCCACGTTGAAAAAACCCATCACAGCCTACAACTCCCACCGGTAGGATAGATGAACCTTTTCTTAAGGCGTTCTCAGCGCCATTGTCGACTGTCAAGCGACCTTTTATGACCACGTTCGAAAGTAAATACCGTCGGCGGCTTTCGATTCTACTCGACTGAGCTGGAAAAAAAGTGCCTTTTTTTTCATTAGATACTGAAGATAAAACACAATCCTCTGAATTTCCATTTGTGATTAATACATCTGTTCCACTTTCCGTCGCAATTTTTGCCGCTGATACCTTGCTTGCCATCCCTCCCCTACCTCGCTCACCAGCAGATCCAGCAATTGACAGTATGTAATCGTCGACCGATTCCACTTTACTAATCAAAAGGGCTTCTTCATTTATCCTAGGGTCTGACTGATACAGTCCCGATACATCACTTAGAATGACTAATAGGTCAGCATCGACTAAATTTGAAATAAGGGCCGAAAGATGGTCATTATCGCCTATATTGACCTCAGCTATTTCATCTATAGCAACGACATCATTCTCATTAATAATTGGAACGATATTAAGCTCCAAGAGCTTCAGCAAAGTGTTTCTAGCATGCAAATAAGACAATCTATCACTCACATCGCGACGGGTAATTAACGCTTGCGCAGAGAGAATATCTAATTGATTGAACGCCTGTTCCCAACCACGCATGAGCGGAACTTGCCCAACCGCTGCCAACACTTGTTTGGAAGCAACACTCCCAGATTCACTAGAAAATTGATTGTTTTTAAATTTCGCTAAAAGAGATTCTCCCTCAGTAATTGCACCACTCGTGACCAAAAGTACTTCATATCCCTCACGTTGGAGTACAGAAATTTGGCGAACTATATCTCGCATCTTCTCGTAAACGATTTTTTTTCCACCCTGAGTGAGTACGTTCGTTCCAATCTTAACCACAACTCGGTATAAATCTGAATTATTTTTAGCCACGGTTTCACAACTTTCATTTAGTCTTGTAATGATAAAAACCATCTTACGGACTAGAGATTGATCTACTAGAGTTTAAAGTAATAATATGCAATCTCGATACATAACATCGGAAAACGGAAAAAGTCTTATTCGACTTCTTTATTCCAGTGGTAAACGGTTTGTGCGCGTTCACGGACCTCAGCATGCTGCAGCAACTGCTTATTTCGGAATTTTTTCTTTATTTCCACTAACTTTGTTGCTAAGTAGCGTCTGTGGAATTCTGTTCGAGAGTGATGCTCAGGAATTAACAATCGAGCTACTTGTTAATCAGTTACAAATGAACGACTCTTCAGTTGAATCTGCACTCAAAAATTTCCTTCAGCTTGGACCCGCAGTACTGGTTGCGTCCGCACCTGCATTAATTTTGACATCAGGTACTATGACTTCATCGTTGCGAAAGGGCTTGGATGAAACTTTTGGGCCCGTAAGAAACAGATCATTTCTCAGATCAAGATTAATCGATTATGCGCTCATACCATTCCTGGCTCTGCCCTTAATCGGTGGTTTTATAACAACCGCAATATGGAGCTTGTCGACAAATGGTCGTGGCGATATTTCTGTTCTTGACATCGATCAGTACTTGATAACTCCTGAATTAGCGATTGGCCCAGTAATATCGCTATCCCTCACACTACTGTCAGCCATGCTTTGGTATCACTTTGTACCTACTAGAAAGCCAGCTATACAAACCCTCTGGTTTGGGGCCACAATTTCATCCCTTGGGTTTGAAATTTTAAAGTACGGATTTACTTTCTATATTTCTCGATCTATCACTTTCGACCTAATTTATGGTCCGTTGACATCAATAATGGCTATTATGCTTTTCATATTTATTTCTGCATACATTTTTATTTTTGGCGCAGCTGTGTGTACTCAAAAATTTGGTGAATAATTATGACCGTGTAGGAGGACCATGAGGAAGCTCTAATTTTGACCTTAACAAAGTAATTGTGGCGTCCGCAAGCGGTCTAATCAAAATTTGTAAATCCCAATCTAAATCTTGAAATTTAGACATAAATTCTTCAATAGAATCTAACGACTGACCGAAACGAATCCTTTCATGATGAGCATCAATGGCTTTAAATCCCTGCAATTTCCTCGGACCTTCGCGTCCTCCCTCAGAAATATACCAATCCTTAAACGCAACACCGCATCCGATACTAAACATCATGGACCCCAGTGGAGTGATAATTGGTGGAACCCCAGCGCTGAGTGCCCGAGCAGTCGTCTTTCTTGGAATAGAATCATATTCAATCATCAGATGACCACCATTCGGCACTATCTCTGATAGCACCGCAATGATATTTAAATCGATGCTTTCGGGAATTTTCACCTGGCCATCATCAAATTCCAACACGTCAGTAAAATATGTTATCTCCAACCAATTAAATCCTGGAAATTTACCTGAATTCTGAAGTCCCCTAACAACCGGAAAACGTGCCCGACCTAACTTTTTAGAATCCAGAAATATTTGAAAATTCGAGGAGCCTACTTTGCTCTTTGGCCCAAGTTCGATTTCTAAAAAAACACCGTCTCCGACTTCACGACCATTAGCAATAAAAAGCTCATGGTCCGCTTCGTCTGATATAGGTTTCCACACACGTGTACCCTGACTACTTCCTGACATACGATGAGTTCATACAAATCATAATTCTAATTCACTATTTAGCAGGAATCATCTGGTTTATGTCTTCTACACATGAGAAAAGGTTAGAGCAATACGCCGCGAGCGAGGATAAACTCTATGTCACGGCACTAAAAAAACTATTAATGAGAGGTAAATCTCAAAATAGCATAACCAAACAAAATAATGATGACGACCGGTTACAGCTTATATGGAACTACCTAAATGACCACGAGAGACCCGATAGTCGACATACCGTGCACATCGCTGGCTCAAAAGGTAAAGGATCAACTGCATCAATCGTTGAAATAATTTTAAGGTTTGCCGGTGCGACCACCTGTTTATTAACCTCTCCTGATTTGCATAGCGCTAGGGAACGCATCCGAATAAACGGCCAGTTGATTTCAAAACCAGACTTCACCCGACTAGCAAATAAGCTTCTTGACGATCCCATTACAGCTGACTGGTCTTATTTTGAAATGATGACAGTAATCGGTTGGTGGGCCGCGCATGATTTTCAATCTGATTGGCAAGTGATTGAAGTCGGGCTCGGTGGAAGACTCGACACGACTAATGCCGTACTAAAAAAAGAAGTCTCTGTAATAACAGCGATAGACCTAGAACACACCGATATACTTGGTTCCACAATTAGAAAAATAGCTGCCGAAAAAGCTGGAATTATTAAACGATCTGCACACTTGGTGTTAGCAACGATGAACAAATCTGCACGCGATGCAATTAGAAGCAGAGCGGGATTGCCGGATGATCACATACATGATGCCTCAACAGACTGCACGATTACTTCCAGAACTGTAAGTCTAGATAAACAGATAATTACACTCCAGACTCCTGACCATATATATAACGATCTCACTTTTTTATTGCCCGGAGAACACCAGCTAGAAAACATCTGTAGTGGCATTAGAGCTGCCGAAATAGCTTGGTACGCAGTGAACGAGACCAAACTGCCTAAAAAAGCTGTTTTCGAAGGACTAGCCTCGCTCACTATTCCTGGGCGATTTGAAGTCTTAAGCCAAAAACCACTCATGATCACGGATGGTTTACACACCCCTCTTGCCGCAAAGCGATTTTCGGAAAGTCTGAAAGCATTAGGGATCACCAAAAACTTAATTTGGATCTTTGGCTTCCTCGAAGGTAAGTCTATTTCTAAAATTATTGATCAGTTAGTGATGCCCTCGGATACAACTATCGCTACAGAGCTTTCGGGCTTGCGAGCTTTGCCGTCAGAAGCGATTGCACATGAACTGAGAAAACGATCACACCAGGTCAGCGTCCAGCCGAATATTTCTAGGTCAATAGAATATGCAAAACAAATCTCAGGGCCTGATAGTACGATACTAATTGTAGGGAGTCTCTATACCGCAAGCGAAGCCCGAGCATTTGAGCTCGAACTAACTAATGAAACGAAAGAAAAAACTAGGTAATAATTCGATAACTTCAAACCATACCCTTGAGGACTAACACTGAATTTTGCCCCCCAAACCCAAACGAGTTATTCAGAACGATCCTCGATTTCACATCACGGGCTTGATTAGGAACATAGTCAAGATCGCACTCCTCATCAGGACTCTCGAGATTAATTGTTGGCGGAACAATAGAGTGTCTAAGGCCTTCGATTAAAGCAATCGTTTCTACCGCCCCGCTAGCCGCCAACATATGACCCGTCATAGATTTCGCNGCATAAGTCGGTATATGCNCAGCGTGGTCCTGAAATACCGAGTGTAATGCCCGCGTCTCCGCGATGTCTCCTACTCCAGTNGATGTCGCGTGAGCTGAAACTACATCGATATCTTCGGGATTTATTCTTGCNCTGTCTAAAGCCAATCCAATAGCCCTGGCCGCNCCAGANCCGTTCTCGGCTGGAGCCACCAAAAAGCTCGCGTCAGCAGAGCAACCAAANCCAATTATTTCGGCGAGTGGCTCTGCCCCCCTCTGTCTCGCATGANCAAGAGACTCNAGAACAAGAATGGCNGCTCCCTCTGCAGGTACAAATCCAGATCGATTCTNNTCAAACGGTCTTGATGCTTTAGTTGGATCATGATTNAAACCNACCGAAACAGCCTTCATGGCNGAAAATCCCGCCAAACCAAGCTTGCTAATTCCCGCCTCTACACCGCCGGCAAGCATTACATCACATGAGCCACGTTTNATTATTTCAAACGCCTCTCCCAAAGCTTGAGTACCNGCCGCNCAAGCGGTGACCAAGGTGCCATTATAGCCAAGCAATCCAAATTCAATCGCAATATTAGCCCCGGCCATATTACCTAAACGCTTGGAAATATAAAAAGGATCNACGCGGCTCGGNCCCCTGGAATAAATCGTNTCCATAGACNTTTGNTCTTCATCAATTGCTCCTCCACCATTGCCTATCAANACCCCAATTCTNTGTCGACTTGACTCGTCCATGTGAGAGATATCAATTCCAGCGTGATCCAATGCCATGCGACTAGCACCCACCGCAATTTGTGAAAATCGAGCGATTCTTCTCCCTGCTTTCTTGTCCATATANTCTGANTAATCGAAATCNTTTATTTCACCCGCNATTTGACAATCATATCCAGACGGATCAATTAAAGTCATTCTAGAAACGCCAGACTCACCAGAAATCAANGCATTCCAAAATGATTTAATGTTATTTCCCAATGGATTGAGTGTTCCCATTCCNGTCACGACCACGCGTNTCGAATCATCATTATTAGTCATATTNCAAGCTGCTTTCTTGTCTTACCTAGACACGCTCTTAATTATCTATTTTTANGAATNTCATTGCGTTTCCNCCTATAAATTTTTCAATATANGTCGAACCTGAAAGATTCTCTCTTACATCATTNAGATCATTCAGCTGNGAACGAAGAGGAAAATCTGACCCCCAGCAAACAGACGAATCGCCGACAAGNGTTGGTATTAATTTATAAATATCAGATCTATACAAGTACTTACTTGCCGCCGAGTCAAAAACAATTCGGCCAGAATCTATCAATTNTNGAACTTCNGGCATCAATGCATAAAAAGGTAAGCCACCACCCCAATGTGCAGCAATGACNCGTAAATTTGGNTTATTTGANAGCAAAAGCCACAATTCTCCGACTGTNAANCCTCCACTCTTTCCAGAATACTGATGACCNACTTCTTCACTGACATGGACCAGCACTACGCCTCGGAGATCTGTANCTGCACCCAAATCAGCTCGTTGATTTTTTCGAAGTTCGCCAACGCCTAAAGNAAAGTCCGGCGGGTCAGTTTTTTGAACTGGTACNAATGGAATAATTCTCGAAATTGCTGACTCTTGAGATTTCNTTTCTGCCTCGAGCAAGTAGTCNGCATGTTCTTGTGCNAGGCCAGCGTCTGACCACCAAAACCCGCATGCAACTGAAATNTCCACTCCTGCAGTTGACATNGAATCNAGTAGATCTTCAGCGGTTGCCATCTTGGCACTAGAATCGCCNTAAATTTCACCGAACTGCATCTCCGTTTTNATGAGAGTCTTCCTTGCTTTAATAAAGCTTGGAGGGAAAATATGAGTATGTATGTCTACTAACATAGATCTACCTTACCCCCTCGACGAAAACGGTATATGTATCTTAGGATCTAAGAAGGCGGGGTGCACGATAGATTGGGTTCTGCACCATGACAACAGAGGAAATCACCGAAGTAGAGCAGCGCACTCTNGACTTCGAAAAAATTACAACCGACNCTAAGACTCAGCTTATGCANGCAATTGAGGCTATTTTGTTTGTTGCNAACGAACCTGTGGAAATAAGAGCTCTTGCACAAGCGCTTGAAACATCTTCAAAAGAGGTGGCANGCTCCGTTGACCTACTCACAAGGGATCTTCGTCAATCNGCTCGCGGAATCCGCATACAAAGCGGTCCGGACGGAATAACTCTCGTGTCGGCTCCCGAGCAATCAAAGCANGTTGAACACTTTATGGGCTTGGCTGCGCACCGAAAGCTATCGAGGTCCGCGCTAGAAACTCTGTCGATTATTGCNTATCGCCAACCGGTGACAAGGGGGCAAATAGATGAAATTAGAGGCGTAGGNTCNGATTCAGCCCTNGCAACNTTGCGNCTTCGAGGTCTAGTCGANCCNTCTGGTCGAGCNAATGGNCCAGGAAGGCCTCTTCTATTCAAGACTACTCAAAAATTCCTCTCGCACTTTGGTCTTGAAAAAGCGACAGACATGCCANATTTACCNGACTACATCGAAATACCGATTTCAGAAATTGCAGTGCAATTGGGAATGGATGAATCAGTAATTGGAGAAATTATANACACCGCTGATAAAGAATCGACAGACGTCTNACAAACTAAATATGGAGAAGCTGCCGGAGGNGCCTAAAGGTCACCAATTNTATAAATANCCCAATCAAATCACTCTNGCTGAAACTTAANTACNATCATTTCAAACTTGCCTAAATTGATNTCTGATCGCTATCTACAGCATTTACNAGAATCGACATATTCCCTGGAGCGTGACGATTTTCCATCATTGCTTGATGTGCTTCACCTATCTNATCNAACTGATAAACNTCTGATAAAACAGGATCCACCGATCCTGAGATAACCATATCNTTTAGTCCTGAACATTCTTCNGTAGTAGCGAAATGGGACCCCTGCAAACGTTTTTGCCGCATCCAGAGATACCTNAAGTCTACGTCGGCATTGTATCCAGTCGTGCCAGCGCAAATAACAACCATCCCACCGTTATCACAAAGAAATACAGATGTGGGAATAGTTCCCTCACCCGGATGCTCAAACACAATCTTTGGCGATCGTCGATCGCCAAGAACTTCCCAAAATTTCTTTCCAAAAGCACGAACTCCCTGCATCCATTTGCCGAAAGCTTCGGCATCATCGACATCTGGTAAGCGACCCCAGTGAGTAAATTCAGGATCTTTTCTATTGATAACGCCGTGNGCACCCAGCTCATAGCACATATCGTATTTGCTCTCATCTGACACAACGGCTATCGGAATACCGCCACGTGCCTTCACAATCTGCAAGGCCATTACTCCTAATCCGCCTGTTGCACCCCAGACCAACACCGGATCACCCTCATTTACGACATGCGGCTCCCAAGAGAGNAGCTGCCTATATGCGGTGGCTCCAACCAACATGTATGCGCTCGCCGCTGCCCAGGTGTGCTGAGGAGGCTTAGGAAAACACTGATAATGATCNACNAGTGCAAACTGCGCAAAAGACCCATAATTTAATTCATAGCCCCATATCTTAAAAGTGGGCGAAAACGCGGGATTACCGCCAGATACGATGTCAGGATCACTCTCATCCCAGCTGCCACAGGATAAGACAACTTCATCACCAACTTTCACGGAGGACACTGCATCACCAACTGCCCANACAATTCCGGACGCATCTGACCCACCAATATGAAAATCTTCTTGCGCTCCCTGCTTCTGGCGTGCTCCAATTACATCAACTGGCGTCCCCAAAGCAGCCCAGACATTGTTGTAATTAACACCCGCCGCCATNACCCACACAAGAACCTGGTTGGCTTCCGGTGTAGGAACATCTACAACCTCCACCTCAAATGCGTCAGAAGGATCTCCAAACCGTTCNGGGCGTATTAATGACGCATACATCTGTTTAGGCACATGGCCTAACGGAGGCGTCTCACCAAGCTCGTATAAATCCTTAGTTTCAGTCATAGATTCCTCCAGGGCTCATCAGTTTAGAAATAAACATTTTATCTCCGACTTTATTTTTTATAACTGTACAGCACGATAAACGGCCTCGCGCACAGGCGCTAGATCTAAATCATCTTGTAACTTACTTTCCAATTTAGAAAGATAAAAAATATCAACTACTTGATTTCCGATAGTGTCCACTTTTGCTAGATGAATGTTGAGGTCGAGNTCTGACAAAGCTTTAGTTATNTGATACAAAAGAGTCGGACGATCNNTAACACTAACTTCTAGAATTGTGTATTGTTCTGAACTGACATTGTCAAAGTCTATAGTCACCGGCAACTCATCAAAGTANGTGTTTTGATATCTAGATAGGACTTGGGNGACCCTTTGCTCGANATTATTGATCATCCCAGCATCTCNCGGGAATTCCTCAAACAACCTGTCCCAGCGCGTCTGGTCAATCTCATGACCTAGTGCATCAGATACATGCCACACTTGTATTGCTAAACCGTCATCACGCGTATGTGCCACTCCAGAAAGTACACCNATGTTAAAGCCGGCCAAGAGTCCCGCGATATCACGTAACAGACCGGTTCTATCACGAGACACNATACTAAACTCATACACATCACCTAAGGATTCATATTTTAGTGATACCTGTTCNGTGGAACCAAGCAATGCGTCNATCTGAACAATGTGTTGTGCNATGAGTTCATACCGGGTTCCNANCAAATAGCTCTCATCCACTAAATTTAGATGACTCTCGATAACNTCAGAATCGTAAAAATCGGCTAGATAGGCCTTTACCTGATGTAACCGCTCTACAAGTTGTGAAGAACCATCAATTTGGAAATACGCCTCGACTCGCTTGTANAGTGTNGAAATCAGTTGTGATCTCCATTGATTCCATGCCTTTCCACCNGTAGCACGAGCATCGGCCGCAGTGACTAAATAAAGTAATCGCAGCGTTGGAAGATCAATNAGCTGAGTAGCCACATCAGCTACTACCGACTCATCNGAAATATCTCGACGAGTGGCGGTCTCGGGCAANAGGAGATGATATCGAACTGCTCTNACTATTCGATCGCGNGCATCAGCNGAAATCTTAAACCGCTCACAAATCACCTCTGCAAACTCTGCACCCANAGGACTGTGAGTAGAGCCCCTACCTTTACCGATGTCNTGCAAAAGAGAGGCTATAAGNAACTCATACGCATTTTCGAGTTTNTTATATATAAGTTGNAGAGACTTATCAAATTCGTCTCCNNTCTCNATAATCCGATGTGCTTCCAAGACTGCTCTAGCGTTNTGAACATCAATTGGATGTGTATGAAAAGAGACTCTNTGGGGCCTTGCACGNAAAGGTTCCCATTCCGGCAGTAGCTCGGCGAAATANTCATCCGTTGGAAGNGGNTCCAAATCACCTCTATCCATNCGCTTTTTCATTCGATCTATTCCGTCCAAGAACACATCAAGGCTGGGCTCTTGNCGAGATGGAAATTCGNCATTNGAATNCNCNTCAGTAACAGNAGGATTAACTCTCAATAAATTNGAAAGGCACAAATCAACATCNCGCATAGCAGAGAACAGATCCCGCTGCCACTGAACAATNTCTACTTGTANCCAATCACCCACTCGTGGCGCTATATCCGGATGCAGTAAATTAACCGTCCTAGACGAACTGCGATGTTGAGCATGCAAAGCGTTTCGAGTGGCCAAAAGAACTTCGCGGGCATTCGTAAGCATCCCGACGTGATCATCTCCAAGCTCAAATTCAGGGTCAACATAGCGCTGAATTGCATAAATCCAATATATCGAACTCAGTGTCCGTAGACCACCTCGACCAGACTTGATATCAATCGCTAAAGTTTGCCAGGGCTCATTATCGCGTTGAATTTTGTAACGTTCGGCGAGTTCACTAACAAAAGCCTCTCCATGAACATTCATAATCCGCGATCTTTCCTTCTCAAAAGATCGCCACAATTCTTCTGAACCAGCTATAAATCTTGCGTCAATTAGGGAGGTAGCTGTTTCGATGCTTTCTAATGATTGGCGCTCCAAATCCCTAATTTCCCGCACTGAATATCCAAGCTTAAAATTAGCATCCCATAACGGGTATAAGATTTTCGCTGCAGAATCTGTTGAGTCTTCATCGACCAAAATCATCAAATCAATATCAGAAAAACGCGTCTCTTCAAACCGCGCATTACTACCATGAGCAATTAACGTGAAAGTGTTATTTTCGGTGCCAGATTTCGCTTCATTAACTACCGCCCTCAATGCCTCATCCAAATATCGGGTAAGCTTATCTGAGGTCTTAAAACCTGCAAGTTCTACCGATACCGGTAGAATTTCATTCCTCAAATTCTGAAACTTTGTGAGTAATTCACTGGAAGACATTATGAGCTCAGATTTCTTATAGATCATGATGTTTATCTAAACAATCAGATCAACATTCGGTCAATGCTAAGTTTAGTAGAAATACAGCAATTTCAGTCTGCAGCACTAAACAGCATCCTCTCCTCGCTCACCAGTCCGTATTCGTACTACATCTTCGACATCGAGAATTAGTACTTTTCCATCACCTATCGAACCCGTGTGAACCACTTCTTCGATCATACTCATTGTCTCTGGAGCCATAATATCGTCGATCAAAATCTCAATACGTACTTTTTGAACCAGATCAACCTCATACTCCGCACCACGATATACCTCCTGGTGCCCAGCTTGTCTACCAAACCCTTGCGCTTCCACCACGGTAAGACCACTGATTTCAGTGGTCCTTATTGCTTCAATTATGTCGTCTACTCGGTAGGGATTGACGTAAGCTAATACAAGTTTCATTCACATCAATCCCCACCAAGAAGAAAGTACCTACTCAGTCAGTCGGTATCCTTGTTCATTATGTAAGCTAAGGTCCAGTCCCTGTCGCTCTTCGTCTTCTGTAACCCGTAAGCCAATAAACTTACTAATTAATAGGGCAAGTATAGCCGTCATCGCACCAGACCAAACAATTGCAATCACAACCGATATAATTTGTTTAACTAATTGACTTCCACCTGCGCCATCCACAGCCAAAACTCCCAGGAGTACGGATCCAATAATTCCGCCTACCAAGTGCACCGCAACCACATCAAGCGAATCATCAAACTTAAATATTGCTTTAAGTCTCAAAGCATAGAAACATACGGCTCCAGCCACAGCACCAATAACTAGGGCTCCGAATGGATCAACGAATCCGGCTGCCGGGGTGATTGCTACGAGTCCTGCAACCGCTCCTGAAGCAAACCCAAGCGTAGTCGCACGGCCTTGAACCATTTTTTCAACAAGCAACCAAACTGTTGCAGCCGTTCCTGCAGCTACTTGCGTTGCCATGAAAGCATCTGCAGCTGCCTGATCAGCAGCCAGAGCAGAGCCCGCATTAAAACCAAACCAACCAAACCACAGCAAGCCAGCTCCAATTAATGTCAATGGCAGCATATGCGGTCTAATCGCGCTTGTTCCGTAACCAAGTCTTGGTCCAATCATTATCGCTAGCACTAAAGCTGCAACACCGGCATTTATATGTACAACCAGTCCACCCGCGAAGTCCAGTGCTCCGAGATTTTCACCGATATATCCCCCGCCCCATACTGCTGTAGCGAGTGGCACATACACCACGATTGACCAAAGAATAATGAACAGGGTCCATGCGCCAAACTTCATCCGTTCAGCAACAGCTCCCACAATCAGGGCAGGAGTGATAATTGCAAACATTAACTGAAACATCATGAACGCGGAATTTGGAATCCCACCCACAATACTTTCAGTTCCATCTCCGTCAATCCCGCGAAGTCCAAAATAATCCAAATTACCTAGAATGGTCGTACCAGAAATTTCAAATGCACTGCCACCAACCAGGTGACCAAATGCCAAAGTTCCGCCAATCAGAGTCCAAACAATAGTGATTACTCCCATGGCAATATAGTTCTTCAGCAACATTGCCAAAATGTTCTTGCCTCGAACCATTCCTCCATAAAAAAGTGCAAGACCAGGTGTCATTAATAACACCAAGGCACTGCTCGTCAGAATCCAAGCTGTTGCTCCGCTATCCATGAGTACAATTCCTCTCTTTATTAATCAACTACAAAATTAGCTTGCGGTTTCTCAATATCTACTTCCTTAGGGTCTATCGGAATTGTTACAAATATATTACAAAGAAAATAAAGCTCAATGAAATACGCTTTAAGCGCAGGTAACCCTGCACCATGAGCTCAAAAAAACTAATCGACCCACAAGCTTTATCAGTAGTTGGAAACGAGAATCTCTTTAATCTTAGATCGACCTGCTTTATCAGAGTTGATAGACCTTCGAGCATCAACTTCAGATATAGCGTAGTCCCGCAGAGCACCGTCAAATAACCCCCTGATATAGTCATGAGCTGAGTTGGAGAGCAAAAATTTTACTTCATGATCAGTGAGAAAATCACAAATCGACCTCAACCTGATCTGCTCAACACGACCAAAGCCACCTGGGTTATATGAAGTAAACGACGACGTCACGGATAAGGGTTCAAACGGGGGATCGAAGTAAACAAAATCATTGCTAGAAAAATCAGTCAAGCATTCTGCATAATCACCGTGAAAAATCTCTGTTCTGTTAAGTAAGTGTGAAGCTGTCCTTAACACTCCTTCGTTTACAATTTTCGGATTCTTATATCGACCATGTGGAACATTAAACACGCCCTTTTTATTTACTCGATACAAACCATTGAAACATGTCTTATTGAGAAACAAGAATTGAACGACCCGATCGATTAATTCTTTGTGCTCGCTTGCACGTTGCTCATAATAAAAGCTCGATCGATCTGCCTCCCCCAGCGACAAATACGCTGTCTCGACCACCGCCAACTTCTCAAGAAGCTCATCTAATCGATCGCGCACCACAACAAACGAATCCATCAAAGTCATATTGGAGTCATTAATCACAACTCGTTCAGGAGGTGATTCTCGATCAAGTAACGCAAATGTAAAGGCCGCTCCTCCACACATAGGCTCATAGAAAGTAGATATTTTCACCGGCGCTCGCGCAAGAAGCTCAGGTAAAAGTTGCCTTTTTCCACCTGCCCACTTTAAAAATGGCTGACCAATTTTATCTGCCATGGCTAATCAAAAAGACTGTAAGGGCGAAACCCCGACACTTGTCGCAGCTTCTGATATCTGTTTCCAGGTCTCTTCGTCGACTGGGATACCTGATCGAAGCCTCTCATTCATCTGTATTCTTTCGGGTTCTCCTGCTGTAAGCACCTCTGTAAAGTTCTCCGCGTACGGTGGTTCCTTAACAAAATTCAACAATTCCGTGACCTCGTGCTTCCAATCTTCAGGATCAAGGAAGTTTGCAATATTAATTGCCATCAACCAAGTGCCATTCGTCCCGCGCACCGACTCTTTGGCCGATCCTGATCCAGATAATATTCCGCCCAGCGCTTCCATAGCTAAGCTTAAACCAAACCCTTTGTACCCACTTAGCAATCCACCAAATGGCAAAAGTGCGCCGCGTTTTTCATTTTCACCAGTCCCATACAGGTCATTAGGATCCACAGTTGCTTTGCCATCCCCATCGATTAACACACCCTCAGGAACTGTCACACCTTTATTCACCGCAACCTTCATTTTGCCTTCAGCAAGCACGGAAGTCGCCATATCCAACACAAAAGGGGCGTCCTCTCTATCTGTAGGCAACGCGAACATAATCGGATTAGTCGCAACCCTTCGATGGCCACCTCCATATGACGCAACTATCTGACCACCGGGCACATTTACTCCGGCCATACCGATCATGCCGGCCCTACAGGCTATCTCACCATAATGACCTAAGCGCCCAATATGACCAGTTCCGCGAACGGTAACAAGTCCAATCCCGCTTGTGGTGGCTTTTTTGACAGCTAGATGCATCCCATGGTGAGCGGCAACTTGACCCAAGTTCATCCCCCCATCTGTGACCGCTGTAGATGGAGTTTCATTTACGATTTCAAAATCTGCTCCGGCCACAAAGCGTTTTTCCATTAAACCAGTCACGTAACCAAGGGTTCTAATGATGCCATGAGAATCATGCCCACGAAGATTAGCACCAACCAAGTGGTCAGAAATTATCTCCGCCTCAGCAGCCGGACTCCCAGCCGATTGAAAAATTTTTTGAATGTAATCTTTAAGAACTAGTGCATCGATTGTAATCATTTAAAAAATACCTCTTTAACCTACAAATTCTTTTAGCAAACCTATTTTCCTAGTAAAAAGCATTTCCCTCGGGTAAGGTCGATTGTGTACCGGTTTCCTCCCGGGTGTCATTGAGATCAGACAATGCACGTGCACGCATGAAGCCAGAATCAGTCCCAAGGGTGACCATCTGAAAACCCGCCTTCAGCCACTTTTGAGTGAACTCAGCACTGCCTGTGTGTATACCTGGTGTGACACCATGCTTCCGACATGCATCATAGATCTCCATCACTTTTGCTTCATGATTTGGGTCTGTATTATCACCCGTCGGTTCCATGCCGAGTGCATAAGCGAGATCCGACGGTCCAATATACGCCGCATCTACGCCCGGTGTGGAGAGAATCTCATCTAATTTTTCCAACGCTTCGGCCGTCTCTATCATACAAATAACAGCAATTTCATTATTTGCTTTCTGTTGATAGTCCGTTCCGCCATATATCGCAGCCCGCGTTGGGCCCGATGATCTCCCCCCCTCGGGTGGATATTTCGCAGCCCAAACTGCTCTTTCGGCTTCCTCTCGGTTATTAACCAACGGGACAATCACACCATAGGCACCGGCATCCAACGCTTTCATTATGGTAGCTGGGTCATTCCATGGAACACGAACAAATGGAGTTGTTGCAGTGGTAGAAATAGCTCGAAACATTTCAATCGAATCAGCATAGTCAATTGCACCGTGCTGCATATCAACACAAAGCCAATCGAAACCAATATTCGCCATAATTTCTGCACTATGTCCATCAGGAATGGCTAACCAGGCCCCAACCGTTGGCTTGTCATTTCGCCAGGCTTCTAAAACTTTATTTGTTCGCATTTCTCACCTCACAATACTCAGCACACCAATCTATTAGTTCCAGCACGTTAACTGATCTGGAGAGTTAACGTCTTGTAATCACTAGATTAATTGCTTTTTAGGAATAACCTGATCTCTATTGGGGACTGTAGCAACACTTGTCGGCCATTTCCCCGCTATCACTTGGGCAACAGTTTGCCCTACTCGGTTTTTTATATTTGTGTTGGATCTCTCAGAATAAAAGGCTGAGTGCGGAGTTAGCACAACATTGTCCATAGAAATTAATTTTGAGTCTGCAGTCAATGGTTCTTGCTCAAATACATCAAGGCCTGCACCTAGTATCTGTCCTGATTCAAGCGCATTAACCAAATCTTCTTGACTGTGAACCGGTCCACGAGATGTATTAATAAAGATCGCAGTTGATTTCA
The DNA here is from genome assembly GCA_002701625.1 of Chloroflexota bacterium. The sequence goes on along the minus strand of NZWK01000029.1, from coordinate 61,636 downwards.
TTCTTCGGAAGGCGGCCTCGTTCATGAGACCTCTTGTTTCGTCATTCAACGGCGTGTGAACCGTTACATGATCGGCAAATTCTAAAAGCTCTTCCATTGAACTAGCACGGACTACACCTGTTTCGTCGAACACAGAATCAGACAGATATGGATCAAAAGCCATAACATTCATTCCAATTCCCTTGGCACGCACTGCCATCTNACGACCNATGTTTCCTAGCGCAATAATCCCCAGAGTTTCACCCGTAAGAGGAGGAGAATACCCTAGCGGAACTGCTCTGTAATTACCCTCCCGAATCGAACGATCGTGTGTTANGACCTTTCTCGCAACTGCGAGCAATAAAAGTAACGCGTGATTAGCCACCTCTGGCTGGCAAAAGTCNGGGTAATGTGCCACCACCACACCCCGTTCCGTAGCAGCTGGAATATCCAAGCTATCCAATCCGACACCATATCTAATTATTAATTGTAGATCTGGACACTGATCTAGGAGGNCTCCATCAATCTTTGCTCCTCCGACTAATACCGCGTTCGCTGACCTCAGCAGATCCACGCGTTCTTCTTGATTCAAAGCTTTTTTTATCAGGATAGAACCGCCAGCGGCCTCTATTATTTCTCGCTCAATCTGAAAAAAAGCCGGATCGTCCGATTCGGTCTGAACTGCCAAAAATTTACTTGCATTCNAAGTCATTCGNATCCCCACTTTCTANCCAAACTCTGCAGACCCAGCATACATCGATTCAGAGCCTAGGCCNGTTGAAGTTAACTCCCATTTTCGTAACATGTGCCATGCTACACTCGTTCTTGGCAAATATAAATACTNAGATTGGAACTCAAAATGACGCAAACACTTAGCGTAATCAAGGCNGATATTGGTGGAATGGTCGGACATTCATCGATGCATCCTGATGTTCTCGATCATGGACGAGAACAAATTGAGCAAGCTGTACAAAATGGCCTATTAATCGATGGTCAGGCGCACGCTTGTGGTGACGATATGTTCCTAATAATGTCACATGATCGAGGAGAGGANGACGAAACTCTACACAAATTTGCGTGGGATACTTTTCAATCTGGCACAGACGTGGCCCGAAAGCTACATCTCTACGGCGCAGGNCAAGATTTACTAGTGGATGCATTTAGTGGCAACATTCGAGGCGCCGGTCCGGGTTCAGCTGAACTNGAACTTATTGAACGACCTTCGGAACCGGTAATCGTATTCATGGGCGATAAGACGTCTGCCGGCTCGTTCAACCTACCATTCTACAAAATGTTTGCCGATCCTTTCAACACAGCTGGACTCGTTATAGCTGAAAGCCTTCATGAGGGATTTGCATTCGAGGTACATGACATAGCTAACAATAAGAAGGCTGTATTCCAGTCTCCAGAAGAAATATATGACTTACTCGTGTTCATTGGGTCACCCGCTCATTATGCNGTTAAACGAGTTGTAGCTAGATCAACTGGTGAAGTTGGTGCCGTCTCGTCAACCGACAAACTCTCGCTGATTGCGGGAAGATACGTCGGTAAGGATGATCCGACCTCTATAGTCCGATGCCAGGGAGCCTTTCCTGCAGTGGGAGAAGTCCTTGAAGCATTTACCACCCCATGGATAGTAGAGGGTTTTATGCGTGGCTCCCATTACGGGCCATGGATGCCTGTGTCACTTGAAAATGCAAATCCCTCAAGATTTGATGGTCCGCCTAGAATAGTTGCGCTCGGCTATCAACTTGCTGAGGGTAAGCTCGTTGGACCAAGAGATATGTTTGATGATCCATCATTCGATCCGGCACGAGCTGAGGCAAATGTTATTTCNGACATTCTGCGCAAACATGGTCCGTTTGAGCCACACCGCCTACCACTCGATGAAATGGAATACACAACGATGCCTGTTGTTGCGGCCAAAATGGCAGACAGATGGACTGATTTGTAAGAGGTTATTGCTCATCGACGAATGCGAATTTATTATGACAATTCCTAAGCTCGTCGTTGCGTCCACTAACGCAGGAAAAGTCAAAGAATTCAAAGAAATTCTAAAAGAGTCATCATTTGAAGTGATAAGCCAAAGCGAATTAGAGGTTGAATCCGCGGACATTATTGAAACCGGTAGGTCGTACACAAGTAATGCGATAGCAAAGGCTACGGCCATAGCAAAGCTCACGGGNCTGGCCACAATTGCCGATGACAGTGGCCTAGAAATTGACGCTCTCAGAGGGGCTCCCGGACCTGTTTCAGCCCGTTACGGAATGAATCTCTATAACCAAGGCATACAAACTGACCATGACCGCAATATGCTAATCTTGGACCGGCTAAGAGATATACCGATTTCTGGTCGCTCAGCCCGATTTCGAGCCTGTATAGCNCTAGTCTTGCCGGGCAATCTTCCTGCTACCCGAGAGGGAATATGTGAAGGACGAATCGCCCTCGAGCCCAAGGGAGACAATGGTTTTGGTTATGACCCAATATTTCTAATCCGTGATGGTCGTTCTTTTGCAGAGCTCGGATCTTACAAAAATGAGATATCNCATCGCGCTCGAGCACTCTTCGCTATCCGATCAGTGCTTGAAAAATTTAACTGAGAGGTATTAATGGAAAATCATCTCGACCNAATGTTTAAAGAATTNAANANAAATAAAAAAACGGCCGTAATCCCGTTTCTGCCTGCTGGTTGGCCNGAGCTAGATTCCACTGANAAAATAGTTAGTGCGGCGGTCCGAGGTGGAGCGACTGCTGTGGAACTGGGCTGGGCTTTCAGTGATCCGCTTGGAGATGGGCCAGTAAATCAAGTTGCTTATGACCGCGCAATAGAGAACGGCAGTAACGGAACTAGCATACTNCGAGCTGCNGCCGCANTAAGAAGCAACCACAATCATTTACCCATAATTGTGATGGGCTATGCTAACCCGCTCCTATCCTATGGTGTCGAAAAATGGGCAGCTGATGCTGAAGCAGCGGGTGTAGACGGTTTAATTTGTGTTGATCTACCCCCACAAGAGGCAATCGAGATATCCCGTATCCTAANGCGATCAAACATACACCCAATATTTCTGCTGGCACCAACTTCAACCGATGAAAGAATTTCATTAATCGCCGAACACGGCACCGGTATGATTTACTGTGTATCTGTCGTCGGAATAACTGGTGCACGCCGGGCTTTATCTTCTGAACTGCCAGANTTTATCAAGCGAGTTAAAGAAAAAACTAACACTCCACTTGCTNTTGGATTTGGAATATCGGANCCTGAACACGTCGCCTCNGTTGGAAATATCGCTGAGGCTGCGGTAGTNGGGAGTGCATTTGTTGGAGCAATATCAAGTGCACAAGGGANTGATCATGAATCAGCCGCTGAAAAATTCATATCGAGACTAGTCAACGGAGGATAGTTATGAAAGTACGAGGTGTCAGGGGTGCGACCACAACATCATCCAATACCCAAGAAGAAATTCTCCAAGCCTCTCAAGAACTCTTGACTGANATAGTNAAGAGAAACNGAATAGAGATTGACGACGTTGCCTCGATTTTCTTCTCNACAACTCCNGACTTAAACACTGANTTTCCTGCTGTNGCTGCGCGAGAAATAGGTTTTACGAACGCCGCGCTTGAATGCCTNGTCGAAATGAATGTCCAAGGCTCACTACAAAAATGNATACGAATCCTGATGCACATTAATACGGACTTAACTCAACANGAAATACAACATGTTTACTTAAAAGATGCAAAATCACTGCGCGTCGACTTATCTGAAAAATAGCCTGATCGTCGGTAAATTATGATAGACAGCGAAACACACCATAATGAGAATTCGCAAAATTCACTTGAAACGGAAAATCTCTTTCTGATTGACAGTGCGGAGTANAGTGGTCCCCTTCACGCACTCTTGGAAATTGTTGAACATCATGAGTTAGATATCAATGTTGTCTCACTCGCGTCAGTCGCATCGCAATTCACAGAGTATGTATCACGGGTAAAAAACAAAGGCGAAATATCTGTAGAACAAATATCTCAATATGTACTGATTGCATCCCGCCTCTTATTACTTAAGTCACGTTCTCTCCTCCCAGACCTAGTCGAAGTAGAAGAAGAAGACGAAGCACCAGATATTCTAGCTCTAATTGATGCCTTGAAAGAATACCGAAAATTTGCTCAAGCAGCTGACATACTAAGCACTAAAGAAGGCTCTGTCAGCTATCCCAGGTCCCCTAAACCAATTATTAATTCAACGGAACTAGAAATTCCAACAGGTTTAGATGGGATTACTTTGCAATCATTGGTTGAGATTATAGGAGACGTGCTCGAGAGACTCCCTGAAGACGAGGCTTCTATAGANNTCGAGCGCGACCCTATCATTCTTGCCGACAGAATAAATAGAATTAAGGAATTTTTTGGNGATTCCATNAAATCCAAGATATCATTTCGCTCAATAATTGAATCTGCGACCACACGAGCAGAGGTAATTGTGGACTTCCTAGCAGTGTTGGAACTAATCAAATCTCAGGCTATCGCTGCTGGCCAATCCGAAAGATTTGGTGAAATCTATCTAGAACGGTTGTTNAAATANAATCTTTAATTATTTATGNGCANCTTNNGGTAATCAGTTTCTAGGACTTTATCAGAAGGCTTCGGAAGATTAACATCGTACATCCAAACTGAATTGGNACAAGATTAGGACATTTCTGTGTTGAAAACTCGCAAAGAGTTACGCGAAACCGCAACCGCTGGAAAGCATGCCATCTCTATCGGGGTGTTTGATGGAGTTCACAAAGGCCATCTCGCGCTAGTCAACAAAATGTTATCCGAAGGAAATACAAGAGGTCTTTCCGGCGGCGTAGTAACGTTCTATCCGCACCCTGTAGCTGTAATACGGCCAGATATTGAATTCACCTATCTAACATCATTACAAAATCGAATTGANCTACTTCAGACAGTCGGTGTTGAGTTCGTTTCAGTGCTCGAGTTTGATGAACAATTACAGAGAGTATCNGCCANNANTTTTTGTGAAATGCTAGTTGANGAANCTCAAATGGAACTTCTTGTGGTCGGANAAGATTTTAAGCTGGGCAGAAATGGCGAAGGCGATATTAAAATTTTAGAAAATATTGGATTGGAACTTGGATTTGAGGTTATTAGCGTTCCACTGGTTCAAGAAAGCACATCAAAGGTTTCATCTACTCGTATTCGTGAAGCACTTAACTCCGGTTCCATGGAAGAAGTTGGTTCTCTAATGGGACATCGTTATCAACTTGACGGTACAGTCATTCTGGGAGATCAGAGGGGGCGAACTATTGGATTTCCTACGCTGAACATAGATATAGAAAAAGATCGTCTAATTCCGCCAAACGGCGTTTATATAACTGAAACATTTATCAAAAACGAAAAATACGCTTCCGTCACGAATATCGGTTCCCGACCGACGTTTACTATAGACTCAAAGAATCATCTTGAAACTCATCTTTTGGACTTCAATGAAGATGTGTATGGCGAGCATGCCACTGTCGAATTCATTTCACGCCTAAGAAATGAAAGGAAATTTAACTCCGGAGATGAACTAGTACAGCAAATCAAAAATGATGTGAAAAATACTGTGGACCATTTTACTAACCGTCAGGCAGAAACCTCATGAATAAGCCTAGAACGATGACTCCAGTTGCTGATCAACTGACTATCCTGATGGACGGCGTAGATCTCGGCTCACCTACTTTGCAAAAAGCTATGGAAAGTGAACTGATAACTCTACTCGAAGAGGATCGACCTCTCACTGTATATTGTGGGTATGATCCGACCGCTACCGATCTCCATTTGGGCCATATCCCTACGATGGTTAAACTCCGTCAATTTCAGAATTTCGGTCACAGAGTAATATTTCTTATAGGTTCATTTACGGCTCAGGTCGGGGATCCAACCGGGAAACAATCAACTCGACCTATGTTAGATGAGGAGGCAGTTCAGACTTTTAGCCAATCATATATTGACCAAGCCTTCATAATTCTTGACGCTGAAAATACTGAAGTTCTCTATAACCACGAGTGGCTCGCACCCTTAAACTTTGCTGATGTGATCAAACTAGCGGCTGAGTTTTCAGTAGGCCATTTCCTGCAGCACAGTACATTTCGAGATCGAATGCAAAAAGGGGACTCAATTAGAATTAGTGAGTTTATGTACGCTATCCTCCAGGCATATGACGCCCTACATCTAAAAACGGATATACAAATCGGCGGCAGCGATCAAATTTTCAATATCGTGGATGTCGGACGCTCCCTGCAAGCATCAAGAGGGCAAAAACCTCAAGTTGCCCTAACACTGCCAATATTAGTTGGGACAGATGGCAAAGAAAAAATGTCGAAATCTCTGGGCAATACTATCGGATTACAAGACGCACCTAATGATATGTTCGGGAAAGTCATGTCACTACCCGATCAAGCTCTAGATTTATATGCTCGCCTGGTAACAGATTTACACCCGACGGAAGTGAATAAACTTCTAAAAAATATAGAAGAGAANAAAATAAGNCCTATAGAGGCTAAGAAAAAAGTGGCNACAGAAGTNGTAACNCTTATCTATTCAANAGAGGAGGCGCTCGCCGCAGAAAAATATTTTGAGAATACCTTCCAAAAAAGACAGGAGCCCGTCGATGATGCTCCAGAGTACGTGTTACATGAGGACAAGCGGCTGATCAATGTCATTATGCAAAGTATGAATTATAGTGGCGGCGAGGCTAGACGTATGGTGAGTCAAGGTGCAGTAAAAATAAANGATCAGAAGGNCGAAGATATAAATNTTACCCTTTCAGACGGGGACTTCNTAAAAATNGGTCGACATACGTTTCTTCGAATTAGAGAAAATTAATAAAAAATAAATTTACCAACTGGCACGACGCTGCAAATCAATAATCTCCAATTCCAAAGAAGATCCATATAGCCGTCCGTACGTCGCTACATTTCTCTTGAAGTTATACGCCAAGTCAAAACGTTGCCCTTCAAAAACAGAATATTCTCCAAANCCCCACCCGACTGCNNGCCATGTTTGAGTACCNCTCGTAAATGTNGCTCGGAGGTGTCGNGAATCTTTGCCCATCGTCCTAGAACTACTCATCAAAACATCAGACGCGTAAAACACAGGCTTCTTATTACCAATTCCGTGTGGTTCAAANAACGCNAGGTATTGTAGAAATTTTTCATCAATAAAATCAAATGGAAGATTAAGATCAATGGCTAATTTTGGAGTAACTAAGTCGNCTGNCTGCGCAAACAAATCAAGTGNGCNNAGCCTCTCCTCCAAAGCNGNGAGATTTGATTTNTTTATNGAAAANCCCGCTGCAGCTCGATGTCCNCCAAATTTTAACAGAAGATCTGAGNCTGCCCGCAAAGGTCTCAACATGTCAAAGCCATCTATTGACCTACATGAAGCCCGAGCCTCGTCGCTAGAAGAATTAANNACTATTGCCGGNCTGTTGTACATGTCNGCNAGGCGTGANGCACANAAGCCTATAATGCCGGCACTGATATCATCCGANGCCACAACTAAAATTTGAGGNAGTTCGTCACGATATTTATNTTGGATAATGTCNTCACTAATTACCAACGCTGCCTCGGTTTCCTTCCGGCGAAACTTATTGAGGTCTTCAAGCTGNCTGGCCAACTGAACAGAATTNTCAGTATTCNTAGAAATAAGTAACTCAAATGCCAAATCTGCATGTGCCATTCGCCCAGCAGCATTTAGCCTAGGACCAAGAATCCAACCAATACTTTCGGCATCAATATCAANCTCTGCTAAACCAGCAGANCCNCACAGAGCTTTAATGCCAGACCGTGACGTCTTACGAAGNGCATTTATACCCAAGCGAACAAGATCACGACTCTCGTCTCTCAAGGGAGCCATATCACAGACCATCCCTAAACCGACTAAATCAAGAAATCTGTCGGCATCAAATGTTACCTGCATCCTATGAAACAACTCTTCTAAGACTTTATAGGCGACTCCGACTGCTGCCGGCTCTGACCCATACAAATTATCGAAAAGTAGTGGNTTAACTATTGCATATGCCTCAGGNAGCTCACTTGGGATTGCGTGATGATCAATCACAACGACATCCATATCTAAACTGTTGGCTTCTCGAACCTCTGCCACAGCAGATGTACCGGTGTCTGCAGTCACCAGAAGACTCGTACCCATATCCGCAATGCGCCGAATCGACCTGGAGCTTGGCCCATACCCATCTATATTTCTATCTGGAATATATGATTCCACCTTGGCACCAAGTTCNCTCAGACCTTCTACGAGAAGGACTGACGCCGTGACTCCATCTACATCATAATCTCCAAAGACAACAATATTTTCAGAATTTTGACAGGCCTGCAAAAGCCGGTCAACTGCTGGGCGTAAATTNGGCATTAAATCCGGATCCGTAAGTCCTTTGGGCGAACCCAAGAAAATACGAGCTTTCTCNGTTGTATCTATATCTCGCAGCGCCAATAATTTTCTTATTGCTACAGGCAAGTCAGGACCTGCATTTTCAAAACCACTAAGGTCTGGCTCCGGTGCTAAAATCCAGTCCACATTTCACTCTCGATTTACTACCAGTCGACCCAATTAAAAAAAGGAGACTAGTGTTGATGTTAACTATGTACTACCCACGATACTTGGAAAATACCAATGAAGAGTTGTGTCCACCAAAACCAAGTGAATTTGTCATTGCCACATTAACCGAAGTTACGCGCGCTTTATTTGGCACATAATCCAAATCACAGTCCAGATCTGGCGAATTTAGATTGATCGTTGGATGCACTATGTCATCCTTAATCGANAATGCCGTCACTACTGCCTCAATACCACCTGCAGCCCCTAACGTATGGCCGACCATAGACTTGGTAGATGAAATAGGTACGGAATAGGCCTGTTCGCNAAAAACTGATTTTATGGAAAGCGTTTCAAACTTNTCGTTTAAAGGTGTTGAGGTTCCGTGNGCATTAATATAGTCCACGTCNNAGGGTTCTATTTCTGCTTTAGTNAAAGCAATATTCATTGCCCGCGCGGCCCCTTCCCCCTGCTCGGATGGCTGGGTTATATGATAAGCATCAGCAGATTGACCATATCCTCGATACTCACAAATAATATCTGCNCCTCGCCTCTCCGCGTGCTCTTGATCTTCCAAAATCAAAATCCCCGATCCCTCGCCTAGCACGAAACCATCTCGTTCCTGATCGAATGGTCGCGACGCGNTAGATGGATCATCATTTCTCGACAACGCACGGCTATTNGCAAAAGCGGTAATCGACATCCGTGTGACTGCTCCTTCTGCTCCTCCCGCTATCATTGCAACAGCATCACCACGCCTAATCACTTCAGCAGCAGTTCCAATCGAGTCTGCACCAGATGCACAGGCTGAAACAGTATTAAAGTTTGGTCCCTTGGCGCCATATCTAATCGACACTTGCCCAGCNGCCATATCGGGAATGAACATAGGNACCAAAAAGGGACTCACGCGNCCCGGACCTTTATCAAAGAAATTCTTGAATTCACGCTCGAGGGTTTCCATCCCACCAATACCAACACCGATCATACAGCCTATCTGCTCGGCTTCACTANCNATGTCNAGTCCCGACTGATCTATCGCTTCTCCAGCCGCCATAATCGCAAGATGTGTGAATCGATCCATTCTACGAGACTCTTTTTTATCTAAATATGTCGATAGATCGAAATCNGGAACCTCACCAGATACCTGAGAAGCCAAATCACTTACATCACATCGTTGCGTAAGACCTATGCCATTCACTCCAGATCTCAGCGCATCCCAGGCAGCATCTCGTCCTACACCGTTCGCAATTATCAGTCCAACACCAGTAACCACTACCCGTCTTAAATTAGATTGACTATCAGTATTGTTAAATTCGATGTTAGAGCTCCATTCTTACTGAGTTAAATTTCTCATCCTGCCCATTGACTAAATATCATTGCACTATTGTGTCCACCTAAGCCAACCGAAGTACTNATAGCATTTCGTATNTCNCGAGGCCGAGCTGAATTAGGCACATAATCTAGATCGCATTCTGGATCAGGACTTCTGTAATTCAAGGTCGGTGGCAATATANTATTNTCTATCGCTAAAACCGTTAGAGCTGCTTCAACAGCACCCGCTGCCCCCATTAAATGCCCTGTGGCTGCCTTCGTAGACGACACCGCCAACTCATATGCGGATTCGCCGAAAACTGACTTGATCGCCTTTGTCTCGACCTTGTCATTAAGAAGTGTCCCTGTGCCATGAGCATTNATATAGTCAATATCTTGTGGAGAAAGTTCTGCCTGCTTCAAAGCTTCGGCCATTGCATTTGCGATACCTGTTCCATCTGCAGCGACCATATCAAAAGCATCAGAAGAAGTTGCCGCGGACTTACATTCAGCATAAATATGAGCGCCTCTGGCCACGGCTCGTTCTGACTCTTCCAAAACAAGAACCGCCGCACCTTCACCNAGAATAAACCCATTCCTATNACTATCAAAAGGTTTGACTGCTTCAACTGGATTATCAGATACAGCAAGAGCCTTCATCGCATTGAAACCTGCGTAGAAAACCGGCTGTAGCGGCGCCTCATGGCCNCCCGCCAAGACAATATCGGCTTCCCCTCNCTGTATAACGGAAATGGCCTCGCCAGTGGCCGCACCCCCTGTGGCGCACGCAGCTGTCACGGCAAAGTTAGGCCCCTTCAATCCCAAATCAATCGCAATCAATCCTGATGCTGTATCCGCGAGCATGTTAGTTATCAAAAAAGGAGATACTCGCCTTGGCCCTTTCTCATCCAAAACACGCTGAGCTTCAACCATTAAATGGCCGCCGCCGATACCAGTGCCTACAACTATTCCCGAGCGATTCGGATTTACTTNAGATTGTTCTAATCCCGCATCAGACCATGCCTGTCTCGCTGCCACCATTGCGAAGGATGTCGACAAATCAATCCTTCGCTCTAATTTTGGATCTAAAAATTCTGCAGGCTGAAAGTTTTTCACCTCGGCAGCTATTGGATATTCATAATCTTCAGCGGAGAATCTTGAGATATACCCTAAGCCTGATTCTCCAGCAATTATCGATCTCCAACTGGAGTCCAAGTCATTCCCTACCGGAGATATAAGTCCAATACCTGTGACCACGACACGCCGCTTTGATAAATCAGCTGAGTTTTTGGATGACATAGGCAGCTCGTCTAAACTAATTAATTGATTCGGTCGCGAAGATAGAAATAGGAATCGGATCCTGTCGAGCATCATCGAGTGACACTGCTATCGGCGTCGAGTTAATGCGTCGAATCATTCTTGAAAGAGAATGTCCTGGACCAGCTTCGATAAATAGCTCTATCCCCTCTGATATCATTTTTCTGACATTACTCGCCCACATAACTGGTGATTTTAACTGATCTTCAAATTCATTTCTGACTTCAATTCCGGACACCATTAGGTGNGAGCCGATGTTACTCACGATAGGAGCACANGGTGATTTGAAATCGACCTTACGGACAATTTCCGCAAATTCACTTGCCTGAGATTCGTGTAACGGAGTATGACTACTCACCTTAAGCTTCAACCGAATTGCCTTACCATGCTTGCCCTTAACGATGCCCATCGCTCGTTCTAAAGCAGCCACATCACCGGAAATTACAGTTTGCAAATCTTCGTTATGATTTGCTACATCCACTCTATTTTCAGGGCCTGANGTCGCNGTCGAACAAACCTCAGCTACTACGTCATATTCCAAACCTATGATTGCTGCCATCCCCACAGGTCGTGCCTCATTGAAACTTCCCATCAATCGAGAACGTTCAAGAATCAAGCCTAACGAATCTTTAAAAGATAAGGCACCCGAGGCGACNGCAGCGGTAAACATACCCATTGAGTGACCTCCAAAAAATTGGGGGTCGATTGTGAAATTAATTTCGTTTAATTTTTCCNTCATNGCACGATACGTGGCGAGAGAAGTTGTGAGCACCGCGGGCTGAGTATTATGAGTGGACGCCAACGCATCTTCATCTGACTCAAAACANATCTTAGCTAGATCTACACCAACAATTTCAGAAGCCTCCGAATACGTATCTCTCGCAGCCTGTGAAGNCTCGTATGCACGTCGGCCCATTCCGCTCGACTGGGCACCNTGTCCTGGAAATACCACCGCTGATCCATGTGCACCAAGCTTGGCCACCCGAGAATCGATCATAAACACNCAACCATCGCTCTCTGCCTGTCCTCACGGAAGGCTGAATTCAGCGGCACCGTTCCCCGTAGTTGAGATTGTACTCNACACCAGCATTATTAAGACAGATTACCTAAATATTAGCGGTCGGAGGATCCAAAACCTTGCGAGCCTCGGGTAGTGCACGAACAATATCTGACGCCAGTGTCGCCGCATCACCGTAGACTTCACTTACCTGACGTGCAGCCTCTGCATGCATGTAAACCGCAGCACTAGCCGCATCGTATGAATTAATTTGCTGAGCCAAAAAACCGCCAGTNATTCCCGCNAGNACATCGCCCGTACCTCCGTGAGAGAGCGCAGAGCTCGCAGTATCCGAAAGTCTGGCTTCACCATTAATGTTGGAAATCACCGTGCCTGGACCCTTAAGAACAACTGTGGATTTTGATCTCTGAGCATAATCCGCAGCGACTTTTAATTTGTTTTGTCTAATATAATCGACTTCCAATCCNGTAAGGGTNGCCATTTCGCCAAGGTGTGGAGTGATAATAACTACTTGTCTAGTCAGTGATCGCCAATCTNCAATACGCGCGAGCGCATTTAAACCGTCTGCATCAATTACTACACCTTGAAAATCGACTGATACAACTTCATCTAATCCGGACAGAAATATCNTCACAAAGTCGACAGTATNTTCATTATTACCGATCCCCGAACCNAGTAATATCGACTTAAACGAANGAGTTNTTAACTCATTCAATAACCCCTTCGCTGCCNNCTCNCCACCNAAATAACCATCCACATCGAAAGTAGGCAAATGGGAAATATCCGGNAGTGAAACTANCAAAGATTGAATACTTTCTGGGGCAGCGAGTGTTACGGACCCAACGCCAGTTCGAGCGGCGGCTTCAATCGCCAAACGAGCAGCTCCTGGATAGTTCCTAGATCCAGCAATAACTAGCAAGCGGCCGAATGTCCCTTTGTGNCCATCATTTGGTCTGGTAGGTAAAGCCCTGCGCAGGTCATGAAGTCTCAAACTTTGATACGGAATATCAACAGATTCTATGGCTGGTCCTGGGATNCCAATATCAACTTCAACAGTTCTTCCNCTATATTTTCTGCCGTCNCCCACGTAGTGACCAACTTTGCTGAATCCAAAAGTTACAGTCATTTCTGCAGGCACAGCGCAAACATCTGCCTCACCTGTGTCCGAATTTAATCCACTAGAAATATCAACGGCTATAACTCTGACTGGTGGGACTGCCGCAGCTGCCGCCTGCANTCGATTTAAAATCTCCGCATAAATNCCATCGATTGGTCTTTTTGTTGTATCAAAACCAATNCCAAAGATCCCGTCAAGCACNATGGTTGCTCGTTCCAGCAAAACCTCTAATTCCTCAAATTCACCATCTGCNTTGGCAACCGCAAATGGTATTCCAAGTTCTTCAACGGCCGCCCATGATCTATCGGATTGNTCTCGCGGACCGGTCAAGTAAACGAACACTGACGCGCCATAACCGTGAAGATGACGCGCAGCGATAAGTGCATCAGATCCATTAGTTCCCGGACCACAAATTACAAGAACAGGCCGNCCTTCCATAGTTCCCATTGCCATCCAACATTCTTGCGCTACAGCTAATCCGGCNGACTCCATCAGATCTTCNTTGGTAACACCCTGTTTCAAGGCCTCGCGCTCTAAAGACTGCATTTGCTCTGTAGTAACGATCTGTCCACTAGCCATAAATTTGCCTTCCTGCATACCCCATCACTTTATTTAGAAACGACCCACACCATCTACCCCAACCTCTTCGGGCGGATCACCTTCGGTCGCTCCGAGCAATCCACGTTCTCTGAGTCTGTACAATAATTTCTCCCGAGCATCTCCATGACGTTGCTCTGGAGAAGTCTGAAAACTCACTACAACTGCCACGGCAAAAGACATTAAATGAGTTAACGAGATATCTATCGCTGTTAGGCCGATAACGTTAGCTCTCGCTCTCGCGCCTCCGTAAAGATATACCAGTGGCTTACCGCGCTGATCTGGAAGTACTTCAATTTCCCGCCATCCTACTGACCTTGCTCCCGTACCCAAGGCTTTCATCAAAGCCTCTTTTGCTGCAAATCTGGCCGCTAATTCAGCTACTCTCCCCCTACAAAAAGCTATCTCTGCCTCGGTATAAACACGCTTAAGGAATCTCTCCGGATGTCGNGCGAGAACACGACCAACCCGATCAGTCTCGATCATATCTACTCCAACTGCATGGGAGCCAGCTTTTGAAGTTTCTAGCATCATTCGCCATCCAACATTACAGCGGCAGAGAGCGTGTTTGATAACAGCATAGCAACAGTCATTGGGCCGACCCCGCCCGGAACGGGCGTGACTGCACCTGCCACACTCTGCACGCCAGCAAAATCGACATCACCAACCAAACGACGACCGCTCTTTCGAGTGCTATCCGAAATCCAATTAGTGCCTACATCAATGACGGTTGCTCCCGTTCTGACTAAATCAGTGGTGATCGTATTCACCTGTCCAGTAGCAACGATAAGAATATCCGCAAATCTTGTGAAGTCTCCAAGTGACTGCGCACCTGTGTGTACTAAGGTAACAATCGCATTAAGGCCCGATCCACGCTGCGAAAGCATAATCGATAATGGTCGCCCTACTAACATAGACCGTCCTACTATTACTACATGAGAACCCTCTGTCGAAATCTTTGATCGTTTAAGAATTTCGATTATCCCTGCAGGTGTAGCTGGCGAATGAACTGGATCTCCCCTGCTCAATCTACCTAGACTTGCGTCGGTCAAACCATCTACATCCTTTTCTAGACATATATTGGAAATTGCTGCAACTTCGTCCAAATGAGCGGGAATAGGTAGCTGCAAAATAATACCGTGTACATCAGATCGATCATTCAAGTCCCGCAAAATAGCCGCCAATTTCGAATCACTTGTAGATTCAGGAACCACGACAACATCGGACTCCATTCCTACATCACTGGCCGATCGAGATTTATTCCTGACATATGTCCGAGAAGCAGGATCGTCACCGACTACCACCGCCACAAGTTTTGGAATGCTTTTACCACTGCGCCTCCGGTAGGTAATTCTAGCTCGAAGCTCATCGAGGATATCGTTGGCAATGGCTCTTCCGTCAATAATTTCCGCACTCATCAAACTAGTTTACTGCCTCACCGACTATGAATAAGATGCACACCATTAATACATACGAGCACTCAACCAAATTTCCTATAAAATGCATATATGCATAATCTAATCCAACGTTGCGAAGAATTGTCAGCACGTGTTCATGACGTACAGGTGCGACTTTGACCTCCCAACGCAACAAGTGACCCTAGATGCTCTTCGCGAAAAAACACAACAACCTGATTTTTGGGCTAACCAAGACACTGCAAAAACAATAATGCGTGATGTTGCAAGAATTGAGCGCGAGATCCAAACTTGGCAATCCTTGGAAGAATCATTAGCTGAAAATCAGGAATTAATCGAACTTTTCGTTGATGACTCGTCTGAGGAGCTTGAATCTGAAATAATTGCTGCACTCGATCAGATTGAAGCTGAGTTTAAGACTCTCGAACTCCGACTGAAATTAGGAGGAGATTATGACAACCGCCCTGCTGTCATTTCAGTCTATGCCGGCAGCGGCGGAACAGATGCTCAAGACTGGGCCGAACTCCTTCTACGAATGTACATTCGATGGGCGAATTCACAACAAATGAAGACAGAAATAATCTCTATTACGAATGGTGACGAAGCTGGTATCAAATCCGCTGATATCAAAATTACCGGTGACTTCGCCTACGGACTATTGCAGTCTGAAAAAGGCGTACACCGACTGGTTCGCATATCACCCTTTGACTCCGCTAAGGCCCGGCATACCTCATTCGCACTAGTTGAAATAGTACCCGAGGCACAACATGGTGAACTAGTGATAGATATAAAAACTGATGAACTTCGCATAGATACTTTTAAAGCCTCGGGTAACGGCGGACAAAATGTTCAAAAAAATGACACTGCCGTGCGAATAGTGCATGAACCTACTGGAATAGTCGTGACGTGCCAAAACGAGCGTTCGCAAGGACGAAATAGGGAACAAGCAATGCTCGTATTAGAATCACGACTTCTAGACATAGAAATAAAACGTCGGGAGGAAGAAGAGGCTAAGCTGCGCGGTGAACACATTGAAGCTGGCTGGGGAAACCAAATCAGATCATACGTCCTACATCCATATCGAATGGTCAAAGATCTTCGCACAAATTATGAGACGTCTGCTGTTGATGATGTTCTCGATGGAGAGCTCATGCCCCTAATAAATTCATACCTCGACGAGAAAGTGGGGAAATCAGTTGACTAATTTAAAAATCAACAAAGCTTTAGTCGTATCATTGCTTCTATCAATTCTGACGATTTTGCTAGTGACTGAAAAATCAGCAAGCGTGGCTCAAGCTCAAACCAATAACGACATAAACCTTATCGAGTCGAAAGCCACAGGGATAGACCCAAAAAAAATTCTGTTCCAAATCACCCTTGATACATCTTCTTCGATCCAAGAAATTGAGCTCAATTATGTTGTTGAATCACCTGAAACAAATGTGGGTGGAACTCAAATTATCGACGCTCAGGGGAAATCTGGTTATCAGGTTTTCAGCACGGAGTTATCAACCAATGATAGCTCTAGGTACATCCCAATTGGAGTTACCATCACGTATCACTGGATCATAAAAAGCGACACCGGCGCTCTGCTCACAACTGAACAACAAACCTATGTGTTTCTAGATGGACGTTTTGATTGGAAGAAAAAACAATCAGACAACATTGTAGTGTTCTACTACGGCGATAACCAACGAGGAACAACAGGAATTGGGGCTACAAAAGATGCTTTAGAGAGTGTTAGCGACCTTCTGCAAGTAAAGGTGCCTTATAAAGTTACAGTGGTCATATGGGATACCGAACGCAATGGCGAAGCAGCTCAAAGATCTCGTGGTTCAACCTTTGACGCAGCCGTGTCCACATTAGGAACCCGAGTAGCGACGGATCTAGTCCATATTTACGAAACACGTGGTGATTATGCGGATACTACTCGACATGAAATAGCTCATATAGTCACACACGTAGCAGGAGATGGATCAATTGGGAAAATTCCATCGTGGTTAGACGAAGGCACAGCAGTGTACGCTCAAAAAAATACCACTGGAAGAAAATTTGCTTTGGAGCAAGCTGTACGCCAGGACAATCTCTTCAGGCCAAAAACAGAGGGAGTTGGCGCGCCCAATACAAGCGAAACTGTAGATGCATTTTATGGTCAGTCACACGCAATGGTTGTTTTCATGATCAACACTTGGGGTGAACAAAAGTTTTCAGAATTATTTAGTGTAATCAAGGCTGGGTCCAAACCCGACGGGGCATTCCAAACGGTCTACGGAATTGATCTCGATAACTTCTATAACCAATACCGAATTTATGAAGGACTTGCGCCGATTGAATTTCAAAAGATTGAAATCAAATCCCCGCCAAAAACAGCAGCTACGCAAGTGCCCTACACAATTGCCACAGGAACAAAAATCACAAGTGACACTAAAGCTAACAAAGAAAATTCATCAATGGGAGTTTCTGACACTTCCACAAGCGAAGAAACTGCAGCAAACAGCAATAGCACCCGCGCACTCGTGGTAGGACTCATAACCGTTGTCCTGGCTCTAACCTTAGGATTTGTGTCCTACCGGTTAGTGAAACGGTAGGCTGAGATGATTAAGTCTAATTCTATTGTCAGCAATATTCGAGATTCTGGGCGAAGTCTGCTCAGTCGAATTATTGCGCCCGTTATTGATGGGATGATTGCACTGCGTATCACGCCATCAATGATTACCATCGCCGGATTAATCGGGTGTATCCCAGCAATGATTCTTGTTGCACAAGGCAACCTCCTTCTAGGTGGCATAATTTTCTTTGTCAGCTCACTCTTAGATCTATTCGATGGGGCGTTGGCAAGAAAAAGTAACTCAAGCTCTGATAGAGGGGCACTATTGGACTCAGTTGCTGACAGGGTATCGGAAGCACTTATCATGGCTGGTATCCTCTATTTTGGCTGGTCAATTCAAGACAAAAGCATAGTCCTGTTCTCTTTCGGATCCGTTGTAGGATCTCTTCTTGTGTCCTATATTCGAGCTCGAGCAGAAGGGCTTGGCTTAAACTTGAGTGACGGCTGGTTTACAAGACCTGAACGAGTCATTCTCATAAGCGGATTACTTCTCTTCAATCTTGTATCACAGGGTTTAATTCTTTTAACGATACTTACGTTCTTCACTGCACTCCAAAGATGGAAACTGGCGGACGAAAAGTTAAAAAATNATAAATGACAAATTCTAAAGGNTAGGTATATGTCAAAAGAAACAGAATCCACCATGACTGACAATACCAAAAGTGCGGANAATCCATTATCGAGAGAGGCCGAAGCACAACTTGCCTCAACTTTGCAACAAAATATTCAAAGAAGACTCTCACTCGACGTCTGGTCCCGCCCATCGAGTTCAATTTATAGGAGTGATCGCGACGACNCCCGCCATNGTCTCGAAATGACAAATCTCGTNAGACAAATTACCTCACTGCATCCGGCTATATCTTTCACGCCATACAACATTGACACTTTTGCCGAAAGAGCCAAACAAGATTTTGTCACTGTAGCGCCAACAATAGTTGCTCGATCTGCCGGACACTCTGTCCGACTCGTTGGCATTCCNGCTGGGACATTATTTCCTGCATTCATCGACGTAATAGTTTCTCTCACCTATCTGAGTCTGCCTTTAGATGATGAAATTTATCAAATAATCGAAAAAATCGAGTCAAACGTNGATAACAAAGCACCTGTTGAGGTCGAGCTATTCGTGACGCCCTATGACGATGTGTCCAGCCGACTTTATGGAATTTTTGGTGTCTTGGCTGCGGCTACAAAGTCAGTAAGGGTAACCATTACTGAAATTGCCGAGTTCCCAATACTGGCGAAAAATAGGCTTATCGAGCAAGTTCCTGTCGTAACACTTAATGGGCATCGATTTATCGGTGTNTGGGCGCTACACGAGATACTTCATCAAATTTTACACATAGCTAAATCTGAGGATGACATCGTTGTACGTCAAGAATCTTTTTCTGGACCCTATGTTAGCGAGGATGAGGCGTTNAGATTAGTCAGTGAGCAATCTCAATCTGACTCCAATACCGGTGATCCAGACCTAAAGGAAACTGATAGCGGCTTGCTCATTCCCCGATAGTTTTGACNCNGCACTTCTTAAGCAATAAATCTCGATAATAATTTTCAATACGAACGGAAATACGAGACCAATCGAATTCAGTCACGCGTACCCTACCATTTTGTCCTAAATGATTTCTNAGAATAGGATTGTCGATTAGTCTAATCATCGCCGCCGACAACGCGGCCACATCCTGTACAGGGACTAGAATACCCTCCTCTTCATCACGAACTACATATGAGTAACCCGCGATATCAGAGGCAATCACAGGTAAATGAGCCGACATGGCTTCCAGCAACACATATCCTTGACTCTCATTGCCTGTAGCAGGAGAAACAAATAAGTCAGCACTTCTATAGTATCGCGGCAACTCCTCATTCGTAGGATTCGTAATCCAAACAATATTGTCCCGCAACTCACTAGCGCGCATACTATCTTCTTGATATTTTCGACGCTTTGCAGAGTCAGGACCTACCACGATTAAACGAGCGGACGGACGGACACGGGTAACAGCATTAAAAGCCTCGAGNAGCACNCCAAGACCCTTGCGTTTCTCTGCACGGCCAACATAAAGAATATTGACCCGATCATCACCNCGCAAAGAATTTATCGGAGACAGATGCGGACTATCCCACTCATCGGGCTCTATGCCATTTGGAATTATTTCATAAGACTCAGCGAAATATTTCGAAATATAATCTTTAGCTGAAGAGGATACTGCGATCTTTCCGTCAAGCCTCTCCATATGTTTTCGAAGAAACCTACTACTTAGAGAATACAGCAGATTTCCGTTCTCTCGAGTCGCATGAAACGTGCCAATATTTACAGCATGNGGAATGACTTTCTTCGAATAATGNANAGCCATTAGTGATAGCANAGGCATAAAAGGTTCGTGGTAATGTATTACATCAAACTGACGTGAAGAAAAAATATCTTTNATAGACATAATTTCCCTGGGGTTAACAGCGATTCTAACNTGTGANCCGGAAGCGGGAATTGGGATAGGTTTACCTAAAATACGTACGATTTTACCCGCGCTCGAGTGACTNGCNGGCGCNATGATATCTACTTGGTGGCCTAACCCACGCATGATCTTTGCGAGCTTAAAAATATGATTGTTTACACCACTGGGAACAGACCAATCATATGGTGAAATATATGCNATTTTCAAAAACACNCCCCTTGATTTTCAAAGTTGTTTCGCTCTGAAGCGCCTAATCGTCTTTTCGACAATCTTTCTTGGTGTAACGGCTATACCTNTAGCCTGTTGGGCAACTAAACGTCCCAATCCGATCTCTAAAAATGAAAATTCGTCGTCAATCAATCCAATAGTNGTANGACTAGCTATTGCTCGTCTCAAAGAGGCCTCATCTCGACCATAAAATAGTGTATATCCGGTCCCAATAGCCTCTTTAAAATGCGCGTCAGAGCTACCNGTCTCAGCAAGATTCCATCTCTCATGNTTAAGTATCGGCACTCTCCANCCGGAATGAACACCGGCAAACTTATGCATCGATGTTGGGTTTCCAACCTCNATCGCATCTGGTCGAAAAATCTCGTCAGNTCGTCCCATTAATTTATCAAGAGCTCGATAACCAACTGATCGAGTTAAATGTGAAAAAGGATGAGGAATTATCACAATTCCACCCAGCTCATGCACATATTCAATGGTCCTGTGTAAGGATTTAAAAGAGGGCACCGGCTCATCGATCCAAAGAGCTAATATGTGACCCGATAACGTAGTTATTTCTATACCTGTTACAAAATCAAAGGAGTAGCCNCCTCTTGNATGTGTGTCTCGAGCCTCAAGTGCTCCNCGAATGTCATCATGATCGGTAATAGCTATGACATCAAGAAATCCTGAACGCTCAGTTGTATCAAAAATAACTTTTGCGCTATCCATACCGTCTCCAAATGAGCTNTGCACTTGTAAATCGGCACGGCCATATAACGCAGAATTGATCATTTCTAAATTATAGAGGTCAGGTCGAATTCAACTTTTTTAANANCTTGTNAAAATTCCTACNTATCTTTATTCAACTCGTCCACCCATATCGGATTAAGAGGAAACCACTGATTTGGCCACCGCGTGATTCCGTCNTCCANTTCCGATATCAAGGATTGCATATTCTCTAANCGCTCCTGTACTGAATCGCTCCCGTGAAAATTAAAATGAACTTTTTTGAAATGGATTCCGTAATGTCCAGGTCTTGTCCTAGGAGCCCAAAAAATNAGGACCTCAGCGCCCGTAGATTCAGCCAACTGCAAAGCTCCCTCAGGAACNGGTGCCTTTGACGAAAAAAAATCAAATAATCTTGCAGTACCAACCACGTCACGATCGGNTAAGAGTGCAAGTAGCCCACCAGATTTAAGATGCTTGTGCGCGCGCCTGAGGCCAGAAAAGNTAGTCGGAAAGAAACATACGCCAGTTCTTCGACGAATTCTATTCATAAACTTCTCAACCGAGTCTGACGGTAGTGATTCTGAAATTACTCCGGTATTCAATCCGAATCTACCTATAGCCTGACCGACGATCTCTGGATTCCCAAGATGGGCCGAAATGACGATTACCCCTTTTCCTTGATCCAACGCTTCAAACAATAGGTTTAAACCAACAAATTCATCTATATATTGTGCAAAGTCTTCTCCAGCTAGACGTGAATATCTTGGTAAGTCCGTGTAATAACGTACAGCTGTAAGCAAACAGCCCCGAGCCGTTGCCTCAATCAAGCTTTCAGATACAGTTCCACTCAATACCTGCTNAATACGCTTNATAAGTACATCCNTCAATCGCGCATTGGTCAACCATAATATCGAGGTCANTAACCTTGCNACGCAATCAAGTATCCTGTCGGGNAGAAATCGACCGAAGCCGACCAACATTCTCAGTGCTNTAGATTTAATCACTCCTGACACGGATTCGTATACCCCTCCCCCATATGAAATCTGTCTTTGCTCCAAAAATATCGATACATATGCCATTGGCTCAGATCATTTCGGATTAATTTTTCGATCGCATTCATCATGCTCTGAGTCAAAAAAGCAACATCTGTGTCCATGTTGCCAGTAGGTTCAAAAGTAACTGGCTCAATCAATAACAAGGCTTTATCAGAATATGGACCAGTGCGCATCGGAAAGCCAGCAATAATTGGAGCTCCGGATAAGAGTGAGAGTCTTGCTGGGCCATCATGAATTAGAANTCTCTCTCCAAAAAATGTTACCTCGACGGCCTCCTCGACTACAGGTGGCACGTCAATCAAAATACTCACCAAATTGTTTTGCTTGAGCTGTCTGTGAATTTGAAGTGCATGGCCNTTTGCTGGAATCAGATCAAATCCTAAGCTGTGTCTGATCTTTTTGACNAGAAAATCAAAGTTTTGATTTTTGAATTCGTCTGCCACGACCGAAGTTGGTATTCCTAAAAGTTGAGTCGCNGCAGCCGGGCCAAAATCCCACATGCCAGCATGAAGGCCTATGGCAATCACNCCGTTGCCTCGTCTTAACCCATGAACAATATTCGCGTCCAGTATCTTAACTCGACTACTAACATCCCGAACCTCCCTCTTACGAGCNTGGCGTAACAGTCGNAGTAAATCGACTACGTACATTCCATAAGACCGAAATGATTTCTGAGCCAGCTGATGTGCCTGCTCAGTATTACCCCCCGTAACGCGCATCATATTCGCGATCGTAATTACTCGTTTCGCAGNCATGAAATGGTAAGCCAGACTACCAATAAATGACGCGAGTCTGTAGCTAATTTGAAGGGGAATTAAATCAACTGGTAANAAAAAAATATAGACCAGTGCNGAAATAATTGTTTTNTTCATTCNGGTACAAAGATAACGTAGAAGAGATCGATTTTCAGTCTCTTCTACGTTCCNTTCATCAATAAAACAAACTCAGCTAGCTNACTATTTAGCTTCTATAAAATCCTCAAGCGCTAATCGAGCCACCTCATCCCGCATTTGCCGCGGTGGTGACTTCATAAANTATGCGGACGCTTCAAATACAGGTCCACCAACACCTCGATCTAGTGCTAATTTCGCACACCTGACCGCNTCAATAACTACGCCNGCCGAGTTAGGTGAATCCCAAACTTCTAACTTAGTCTCAAGATTCAAAGGAACATTTCCAAAGGTNGTACCCTCAACTCTAATATGACACCATTTTCTGTCTAAAAGCCATGGTACGTAATCGGANGGACCAACATGAACATCAGCNTCTGGCAAGTCATACTCAATCTGACTNGTCACNGCAGATGTTTTAGAAACTTTCTTAGACTCAAGCCGTTCGCGTTCGAGCATATTCATGAAGTCCGTATTGCCGCCAAAATTCAATTGATAGGTTCTATCAATTTGCACGCCTCTGTCCTGAAANAGTCGTACTAGTAATCGGTGCAATATCGTCGCNCCAACTTGACTCTTAATATCGTCTCCGATGATCGGCAAATTGGCCTTTTCAAACCGGTCAGCCCAATAATTGTCTTTCGCTATAAATACAGGAATGCAATTAATAAATGCGCAGCCTGCTGCAATCACCTGCTCTACATACCATTTGGTAGCGTTCTCACTACCAACAGGAAGATAGGAAATTACAACGTCCGTCTTAGTATCCTTGAGTATCTGTGCAATATCAGCAGTTTGCCCAGGTGCTTTATCAATCACCTCAGATAGGTATTTTCCTATCCCATCGTGAGTCATTCCTCTTTCAACCGTAACGCCTGTCTTTGGAACTTCCGTAAACTTAAGAGTATTGTTCTGACCACTAAATACGGCTTCCGAGAGATCCTTTCCCACTTTATCGGCATCAACATCAAACGCGGCCGTAAACTCGATGTCATTAATGTGATACCCACCAAGAACGGGATGCATTAATCCTGGAATNTCGTCACTAGCTTCGGCTGACTTATAAAATTCAACCCCCTGAACTAAGGATGAGGCACAGTTTCCAACACCAATAATAGCCACNCGNACTTTAGNATTAGTCGAACTTGTATTCTTTTTCTTTGCCATCTATTGATCCAATCTCTTTAAGCTGATTTAAATCAATAATCGGCTACTAATATTGATAAGTCAAATTAATATTAATAATATAATATATAATTATTCTTAATATTTNNTGGAGTACATATGGAATTCTCTTCAAAGCAACTTTTATATCTNGACATGATAAATAAAAAAGGNACCTTAGCTGCCGCGGCCGACGAACTCCAAATAACACAACCAGCCCTATCGTTCGCAGTCACCGAACTAGAGCGCAAGATNGGATTGCAATTATTTGAAAAAAAAGGCCGACGAAAAGTACTTACTGCTTCGGGTCAACTCGTTACTGAATTTGCCAAAGAAACACTATATNGGGCAAGAGAATTATCAGAACTACTCTCAATGGATAACCGNGGTAAAGAAGGTTCACTGCGTATCGGTATGATCGACGCTGCCTCACTCTACCTTTTACCAACCGCAATCGAAGCCTTCAAAAATGAAACTCCTGATATCAAGTTNTACATCACTGTTAACGATTCAGACACGTTAACTGAGCAGCTGGAAAACTTCGAAATTGACATNGCATTTGTGGTTTCAAAACACGAAAATAGCTTACCCCTNTCCAAACTAACCTCAACTCTTATCCTGGAAGAATCTCTATTGCTCTGTAACCCNCTGGCAAATAGANAACAACCCATGAAAGAATGGGCTCTCTATCCCGAAAAATCCAGGACTAGAGCGCTAATAGACGAGGGAATTCAATCGCTTGAACTTGAATCAAACACCATAGTTCAATCTTCGAATCCNCAAATTCTGCGACAGTTAGTCGTACTTGGCCTTGCTACAAGCATACTTCCAGAACAAGTAGCCAAAGAAAACAAAAATATTTACGTGGGTAAGGAGATTGCCCGGCGCAGTATTATCGCACTACGCCGAGCAAATTCTCCATTCGACCCAAAAGTAGCAAGCTTGATCTCACTTGCTCTTCAGTTTTACAACNAGGTCTAAATTAGACCATTGCCTTTAGCTTGGCACCAGCCTTAACTTTCACCGCTGCTCGAGCGGGAACGTTGACCGTTTCCCCAGTTTGTGGATTTCTTGCCGTCCGAGCACTGCGCTGCACTTTCTCGAACGAAATCCACCCTGTAAGAGTTGCCTTATCACCACGTTTAACGGCTTCACCAATGCTNTCAAGAAGCCCGTTCAACGCCGCCTCTACCGTCGAGGCCGGTAAATTTGCTCTCTTGGCAGCATCACTAACTAAATCACCTTTATTCATTTAACACTCCTAATCTGTTCACATGCATAAGCGTTATAACAGTTGTAAGGCCTCTTCAGCGCCATGTCTACCCCCCACCGCCTTAAATCTCTTGCTAGATAAAGAACTATCTACCCAAATACTTAAAAGATTTCCACAGNCCGACGCCAAAATCTCGCTCCAAAATCGCGACTAATTTTCCGGNAGGATCATATGCGCGTAACAAATCTGCATCGAAAAAAGTCGATANATATCGTCGATAAGGAGACAAAATAATAGACTGGCCATATCCGAGAGNGCGNACGTCTGAGTCACGAAGTATCACNGCAGGCCAAGATTCAAGAATTTTATCGATGGGCAGTATTAACTTTTCTACTGAATTATTAGAACCNNAAAGANTAAACTCTTCTAAATCAACCGATTCATTTATTACAAAATCCCCCACCTTCATGCGACGTAAATCAGTAAGATACGCTCCGCATCCCAGCAATTCACCCAGATCATGGACTAACGAACGAACATAGAAACCTCGNCCACATTCAATCTCTATTATCACCTGACGCAACCCATCAATCGTTGTCGTCAGCCCACCAGCCTTCCAGCTATAAATTGAAACTCGTCGGGGATCAAGATCTATCGGCGTGTTTTTTCTGGCTANCTTATGGGCCGCTATTCCACCCTTCTTCAATGCACTAAAGATCGGAGGCTTCTGCATTATTTGAGTTTCNGTGTCAGAGGACTCAATTCTCTGAGATATAACTAATTGATCTAACGTCTCAGATACTAGGCGCTCACTAATCTTATTAATCTGATCAGTGTCTGCCCGGAACGTGCTAGTTCCTTCCGAATCATACGAATCGGTCGACATACCAAGAATCACACTAGCCAAATACACTTTACGCATCCCTANAAATTCCTCAGAAAATCTCGTTGCTTTACCGATTACGATGGGAAGAATCCCGGTAGCNATAGGATCCAGAGTTCCGCCGTGACCAACTTTATGAGGCCCTATAACTTTCTTTACGCGCCTGACAGCCTCAGCAGATGAAATCCCTTTGGGCTTATCTAAATTCAAAAATCCATGCATTGTTAAAACACTATATAACTCTAAAATCTATTTGGATCATCGCAAGTAGAGAGAANATCAGAGTTGACCNGTACTTAGACATTACAGATTTTTTAGCAACTTGCCTATTTTGTCAGCCTCATCAAAAGACTCATCTGCAACAAATTCTAGCCTTGGAATCCTGCGCAGTCGCAGCTCACTCCCTAATTCTCGCCTAAGAAAACCAGCCGCTCTCTGTAAGCCATCCATAACCAGCGCGAAGGTTTCTTCATCTCCCTGAACCGTGACAAATACCTTAGCTGAAGCCAAATCACTTGAAACATCCACTCCTGTGATTGTATATATCGAGTCACGAACGCGCGGATCTTTAATTCGCCTAGGTGCAATCTCAGCTAGGGTGCGCTGAATCGTATCTTGAATACTCTCAATTCTTCGGGTCAGCGTATCTGCTCCTTATGGTAAGTAACTATTTCATCGCCCTCTTCAAAAGACTCATAGCCGCTCACTGTTATTCCGCACTCCAGGCCAGTAACAACCTCCCGCACATCGTCGCTTTCGCGTTTCAATGTATCAAGATTCGACTCATGAAGAACTGAACCATTACGCATTACTCTACAAAGAGAACCTCGCAAAACCGAACCTTCACGTATATAGCAACCCGCAATTGCGTTACGCCTACCCTTTCGAAATACAGCTCTAACCTCAGCAATCCCGTCTTGCATGTCCTCAAATATCGGGTCTAATAAACCCTGGACAGCCTTCTCAATATCTTCCACGATGTCATAAATAACTGAATATTCACGAACCTCTATGTGATCTTCCGAGGCCAATTTGCGAGCACCTGGCTCTGAAGTAACATTAAAAGCTATAACAACACCTTGGGACGCGGTTGCAAGCTGAATATCGGACTCGACTACAGATCCGACGGCAGCATGAATCACGCGAACGTTAACCTCCTCGTGAGACTGCGCCTCAAGCACCTGAACCAGCGGCTCAATAGAGCCTTGCACATCCGCCTTCACAACAAGATTGAAGTCCTTAACATTCCCACGGTGTATCTCACCAAACAAAGTATCTAACGTAACTGGCTGAGTAACACCGTCAGCATCAACACCTCGTAATCGGCTATCTGCTTCTATTCTTGCCGATCTCGAGTCCGCCCGAACCTCAAACACTTCTCCTGCTTGGGGCACAGCCGATAGCCCAAGTATCTCAACAGGCGTCGACGGGCCCGCTGATTCAATTTTGTCACCGTCTGATCCGAACATTGCCTTGATACGCCCAAACGCGGTACCCGCGAGTACAATGTCGCCTGACCGAAGAGTTCCAGTCTGCACTAACAATGTAGCCGTGACTCCTCGTTGCCTATCGTTCTTAGCTTCCAGAATAATTCCCTTAGGTTGGTTATCCGGATTAGCTTTAAGTTCCTCCAAATCAGCAATTAACAGCACATTTTCAAGCAGATCATCAACGCCAAGACCCTCGAGCGCTGAAATTTCTACGACGATTTGATCACCGCCAAGATCTTCAGGAAGCAAGTCTACCTCCGTNAGCTGTCCCTTNATCTTTGCTGGATCTGAATTAGGCAAATCNATTTTATTAATGGCAATCACCAGCGGTACTTGAGCCGCTTTAACATGAGCAATCGCNTCACGAGTCTGTTGCATCAATCCATCGTCTGCTGCGACCACCACTATACCTACATCAGTCACATTGGCTCCTCGNGCTCTCATCTGAGTAAAGGCCTCATGGCCAGGGGTATCAAGGAAAGTGATAACTCGACCGTCATCCACTTTTACCTGATAGGCACCTATGTGCTGNGTGATACCACCAGCTTCACTTTCTTGCACATTTGACGAACGAATATGNTCCAAAAGCGTCGTTTTTCCATGGTCAACATGACCTAAAACTGTGACNACNGGAGGTCGNGCCACGGCGTCAGGATCATCTTCAACCAAGCGCAACGATGTCGACTCCATAGNCTTTTCGGGNTCNGATTCAGGCTGCGCATCCTCGGCTTCAGTGTCGACACTAAATCCAAAATCCTCCGCTATAATTGCGGCTGTCTCAAAATCAATAACTTGNACAACTGTGGCCATCACGCCATTTTGCATTAGGGCCTTAACNACCTCGACNGCGGACGTGTCAAGAATCTCCGCCAAATCGCGAACAACTATTGCAGATGGAATAGATATCTTCTGCTGATCAAGTGTCATTCGTGAATCCGACCCNTTCCNTNCATCCTTACAGTATGTATTCTATTAAATCCAACTCGTAAAGAATCTTCTATTNAAACTTTACTAAANCTAGATTTCGAACAAATCATCATCNTCAAANANATCATCCTCGTCCTCATCATACTCAAACCGTCGCGACTGAGTNTGCTTTTGTGGGCCNCGGTCNCCACCCCGCTTACGACGATTCTGATTTTTCTTATTCTGTCCGCCGCTGGACTCNTCTTCTTCGTCTCGTCGAAGCTCNGCAATTTCATCACCGAATCGNAAACCACCACTCGCTGATTTGTTTTCTACANCNGGTTTTTCAACTATTTCCTGNGCTGNAGCCTNNAATTCAACACTCTCCTCTACTGCNCTTACNTCNTCTGAGGCAAACGCAGCCATCACTTCCTGCTCAGGAGTGAGTTGTTTTNCCACCGCGGGGTCAGCNCCAGCGGCCTTGAGATCTTGACTATCTANTGGCGCTGTNGAATCTAGTGNGAGATCTGTTGCTTGATCATCTCTCTCNGNACTTGTAACTGATGNTGTNCTAGCAANAGGAATAGCCTCTAANTTAGGTTCTGGTGGCGGTACTAAATCCGCTCCCGACTCCATAAGCACACTCTCNGCATTCAAGGANACTCGTCGACCTATAAGTTGAGCNGCAAGACGTGCATTTTGACCTTCTTTTCCAATAGCTAGGGCCATCTGCTTATCTGGTATNCCGATATTCACGGTATTCTCGGCTTCATCAATGCTTATCGAAATGACCTCTGCCGGTGANATTGTATTCGCAGCGTAGGCTACCTCATTAGGATCCCACCTAAGAATATCTATACGCTCGCCACCTAATTCAGTGACAATGTTTTGAATTCTCCCNCCTCTAGGCCCAACACACGCACCAATCGGATCTATTCCATGCTGACGAGATATCACCGCAACCTTAGATCTGAATCCCGCATCTCTGGCCACNGCCACTATCTCAACAGTCCCNCGAGCAATCTCTGGCACCTCCAGCTCAAATAGCCGTTTCAACACATCTGGATGAGATCGTGACACGACTATTTGAGGTCCTTTAGCCGCACGATAAACTTCTTTGATAAACACACGAATTCTCTGACCTTGCCGATAATGCTCAGGTCGTATCTGTTCAGCCCAAGGTANNACNGCCTCAGCTCTGCCAAGATCAACTATGACTTGCTTCCTGCCACCTTCAACCCTTAACACGGCCGCTGAAGTTAGCTCTCCTTCTTTGTGTGAGAATTCTTCAAAAACAGCCTCTCGCTCTGCTTCACGCAGACCTTGAGAAACCACTTGCTTTGCCGTTTGTGCAGCTACTCGGCCAGCCTCGTCTACTCGCTCCTGCTCTATGGCCTCAGCTATGACATCACCAATCTTGGCACTAGCAAAACCCATATCTTTNGCGCGATCTGGAGCAACTTCAATTTCATCGTCCTCGATCTCCTCATAAGGCATCACTTTATAGACCCGTTCAGCGGTGATGTGAGACGTATCTTCGTTAATTTTTACGTTGATATCAGCGTATTGAAGATCGTCCTTGCGGAGCGCTGAAGCTATTGCTGATTCAACTTTTACTAAAACCGTCGACGTATCAAGACCTTTTTGATCTGATACTTGCTTAATAGCAGTAACTAATTCATTACTTCTCATTTTTCCCCCAACGACAAAAAATGCGCTAGCCCTAAGACTGCGCACACGATCAATTAACCGAGTCACTAGCTCTATTTGGTATACATTATGTTACCACTTAAACNAAATTTACCGCTATGCCTGATCNATTGGAANATNTTTACAAAATCCACCACGATCAAAGGGCTTCAAATAATGCCTTAATCTCTTCTTTAATATGGCCAACTGTATTATCTCGAGTGACATGACTAATCTCATCTGAGTACCTATTCGAAACCTCGACCACCCCTTCTTTCTGGTTTCGACTGGATACTGTCAGCCTAATCGGATTTCCTATCAAATCAGCGTCATTAAACATTACTCCAGGTCGCAGGCCTCTATCATCAAACAGAACTTCGACTCCTGCGTCGGTTAACTCTCGATAAAGGAGCTCGGCATCTTCACGAATCGCGTCGTCTTTATCAAAGCCCAGTGCCACTAAAGAACAGTGATATGGNGTNATCGAGATAGGCCACTTGAGTCCATTTTCACTAACACCCGNCTCTGAGGCTGCTGCAAAAATACGTCCCACACCTATTCCATAACAACCCATTGTCGGTGTNATTGAGTNGCCTGCCGAATCCTGNACCACCACCCCAAACGCATCAGAATAAACTTGACCAAGTCGAAATACATGCCCCATCTCNATACCTCGAGACAGAGNTAGCTTCCCGCCAGAACAATTACTACACAGCGCACCNTCTGTAACCTCTGCAATNTCTCCAGTAACAGAAGCCTGCCAATCACGCCCAT
Source organism: Chloroflexota bacterium (assembly GCA_002701625.1). Next base: position 30,229 of record NZWK01000029.1, on the reverse strand, counting down.
AATTTGTATTCTTATAGTGCCAATCTTNTTGATTGCCACCAGCCACCAAATTCCTTGCTGTAACAACTGATTCGTCCGCTACAACCTGAGTCGAACTTTCTAATTGAACTGCAGACGTAAATCCGGGAGTTAATCCTAGGCTTAACAGTTCATCTTCCATCAACGGCCTAAGATCCACACCACCTAAAGTGTTTGACAGTTTCACTTCACTTATCTCAAGATCGCCTCTCACAATGGAAAGAACTGGAATCTCATCACCGCCANTATGAGGAGTTGCCATGTACATCACAGCTTTTGCCGTATGCCTTTCTTCTATATCTAGAAAAGCTGCCAACTCAACAATAGTCGTTGTACCCGGTGTNTCAATTTTTTCAAGGTCCAACATTACTGCATCACTTGAGTTCTCCCTTAGAAATACAGCTTTTTCTANATTTGCCGCGTAATGGCANTTATCACATTGAGCTATCGTGTCTTCTCCATTTTCCGATAAGAAAANAAATTCTTGAGAGCCCTTACCACCTATNGCNCCGGAATCAGCATCCACCGCCACAACAGGTACACCACAACGCGAAAAAATTTTCTCGTACGAATCGAACATTTTTTGATAAGAAATACTCAAGTCATCGTCTGTTAAATCNAAAGAATACGCATCCTTCATCGTAAATTCTCGAACTCGAACAAGTCCTCCCCTAGGCCTCGCCTCATCTCGAAATTTCGTCTGCATTTGATATAGAGTCAACGGNAAATCCCTGTACGAAGAGATAAATTTTCCCGACAGATCCGTCACCACTTCCTCATGAGTGGGCCCCAACACTAACGCNCTAGATCGCCTGTCAGCTAACTGAAAAAGNACTTCCCCCATCGTGGCNGATCTNCCGGATTGATCCCAAAGTTCAAGAGGTTGCAGAGCCGGCATCAGTATTTCTTGAGCGCCGGCGGAATCCATCTCATTCCTAATTATATTTTCGATTTTCAGACGCACCCTATTGCCAAGCGGCAAGAACGAGTATGCACCTGACATGAGTTGCGAGACAAATCCAGCTCTGATCAGAAGCGCATGCGATTCAGTGTCAGCATCGCTCGGCTGCTCACGTANAGTCTTTCCAAATAATTGAGACATTCGCATATTTATCTCCCTGAGAGTTAGGCTACAAAGAATCCTAATATTCCCAAGCGGTCCAGAAATCCTAAAACTNAAAATGAAACTGACCTTTAACCTCAGCTCACTCAATCTAGTATTCTAACTGAACAAAGACCAAGAGTATGAGGGATACCTATGTTCNACTGGAAAACTCAATACAAGGAAAAAATTATATCGCCNGAAAGTGCAGCTCTACTCGTCAAAGATAATATGTTCGTCCATTTTGGCGCACTACCTTCAGACCCATGGTACCTGGCTCAATATATTCATTCGCGATCAACACAACTCAACAATGTAGTCATATACGGTGACCTTATGCGNGACATGAATGATTGGGATCACATCGCACTTGATAACAACGATAATAGGCACATTGAGTTCAGGTCCGGTTATCTTACGCCAGGAACTCGAGGCACTTGGCAGCGCAAGCATCTGCACTACACACCAGGAACTGTCTTCACTGATCATTTTAGATATTCGAGAGAAATACCCAATCCNGATATAGGATTTTTCCATATGACTACTCCNGATGAGAACAATACGTCAGGCTTTGGTATCGGTTTNTGGGATAACAAAATAAACATTCAGAAGTGTGGCTTAGTCGTGGCCGAGGTTCAGGAAAATATGCTCCGTACAGCCGGTGACAATTTCATAGATAGTGACCTAATCGACTATTTTGTGATAATTCCGGATGGGGAGTCACCCAAGGCCCCTGCACGACCNGAGAGAACACCAGTAAATCTTGAAGCTATCGATGTAGCNGCGGCANTGACGGCAAGTTTAGTNAACGACGGTGACACGTTAGAAATCGGAGTNGGACTTGCGTCAAATGCAGTTACTCCACACCTGTTCGATAAGAAAGACCTCGGATATCACTCGGAGTTAACGAGTCCTGGAATCGCACAGCTATACGCNGCAGGGGTAATAAACGGATCAAACAAAAGTCGAGACATAGGAAAACTGTGTGTCACACTCCTGCCAGCTCAGCCAGAAGACATAGAAATAGTGGCCCAAAATTATGCTGACTGGGAAGTTTATGGTGTNGACTATATTCACAACCCAAGCGTTATTGCTACTCAGCGACAAATGACCGCNATAAATACTGCCACCATGATAGATCTCACAGGACAAGTAGTGTTCGATTCTGTGGGACGAGACCAGATCACAGGACCAGGNGGACAATTCGAGTTTGTAATTGGAGCACTTTACGCCGATGGTGGACGCTCAATTCACGTTTTACCAAGCCTCTCTGACGAAAATTCGAGATTCGTCCCTGAACTTGATGCAGGAGCACGAGTAGGCGTCCCAAGATTCTTAACGGATATAGTTGTGAGTGAATACGGAATCGCATCGTTACAAGGTAAAACAGATAGGCAGAGAGCAAGAGAAATAATAAGCATTGCCCACCCTGACCANAGGTCAGAACTGACAAGCAGAGCAAAGCACCTGGGGATTCTTTGAAAAGNAAATCGCCTTTCTCNTGGCTAGNCCCATAACCGATGNGAAAGCTTCATTACNAGGCGTACCCANTACGAATGTGACGCGTATCTGGTTTATTTATACCAAACATCNATAAGAGCTCTGNAAAAAATTGANACATAGGATGGTTCAACGTANATGATTTCNAAAAAAGATGTGCTGATAGCAACAGCTGTCGCATTAATTGGCATGGCTGGTCTTTGGTGGAATAGCTTTATTTCGGGTAATTAGGAAAATCATGTTGAGTGACNCAGTCAAATTCGNATGNTNATAAATNCACNANCTTTTACAANNTTTTTACATTCACTTTTCCAGCAGACCCATATAAGTACTAAAATTGANTGGTGANAAAGAAAATATTAGTCGTTGAAGATGATCCTGTAATTTTAGAAGCCGTCGTATATAACCTCGAAGCTGAGGGATATAAAGTCGATACGGCCTCGGATGGTACCGATGGTCTTGAAGCCGCGAGAAAATTACGCCCTGACATTGTTTTGCTTGACATCATGCTTCCCAACATGTCAGGTCTAGACGTTTGCAGACTCCTGAAGGACGAGCTAGATCAGCCCATAATCCTGATGACTGCTCGAGATGCCGAAATCGATGTGCTTAATGGATTCGATTGTGGCGCCGACGACTATATAACCAAGCCATTCTCAATGAGGCTCATGAGAGCTCGCGTCAGTGCGCTGCTGCGCAGATCTACAAAGCTAGAAACAGAACTCCTCGCGGCTCACGAAGATTCAGTTGCTTACCGAGCAGATCAAAAAGCAGAAGGTAGCAATGTTGCACCGATTATCAAAACGGACCGTATAGAGCTGGATACTATTGCACACGAGATAAAACTTGATGGGCAGTTATTAGAAGTACGACCGCGGGAATTTGAACTCCTCGAGTTTTTTATGAGACATCCGCGTCAGGCCCTGAGTCGCGAATTACTACTTGAATCAGTTTGGGGATATGAATTCCGAGGAGATACTCGAACTGTTGACGTGCATATTCGATGGCTACGGAAAAAACTCGAGGTGAATCCTGCTATACCAACGCGAATTATCACCGTTCGATCAGTTGGCTACAAATTCATGCCGTAAGCAATCTCATACCGTTTTTGCTGACGAAGCGTTCTGAGGAAGCCTAAAGGTAAAAATCGCTCCACCGCTTACTCCGTTACGCACGCTAATTTCGCCACCATGTCTCTGAACAATATGTCTTGCGATCGAAAGGCCTAGTCCTAAGCCCTCGTTTTGAGAATTACGCGAAGCGTCGCCCGTATAAAATCGCTCGAAAATACGTGTTCGGTCGGCTGGCGGCACACCCGGCCCCTGATCAATTACTTCGAACACCACCTCCCGTTGCGAATCGATTTCACCAACCGAAAAAACATTAATTACTATGGTTGAGTTTTTGGGCGACACACTGATAGCGTTATCTATAAGGTTAGCAAAAACCTCCACCAACCTATCAAAGTCACCCGCCATCTCAGGGTCATTCGCCAAAAACATCTCGGTATCCTCGCTCTGCAAGAGACTAATTTCAGAGGCCGAACTTATTGTGGACATATTATCTACAACGGTCACAACAAGTTCTTCAATGGGAAATTTGAGCATTGTAAATTCATCTTCATGGCTTTCAATTCTGGATAATTTGACTAACCTCTCTACCATTCTGCTTAATCTATTCAATTCCCCCAAAAGGCTTCGATGAAATTTCTTACGAAGCTTTTCATCACTCACGCCAGCTTCGATAGTTTCAGCCAATAATCGACCTGCAGTGATGGGCGTACGTAGATCGTGTGACACATTCGCTATGAGTTCTGAACGCGACCGTTCTGCAATTCGCTGATCAGTCAAATCTTGTAGGGAAAGAATTAAGCCTTCTACTACCTCGTCTGATTTATGAGTCATAAAATTGGGATGACTAAGAGCGGTACAAGATACATTGAGTATCCGACCACCCGGTAAGGTCACTTCCTCCGGTATGCTGTCTGCCCTTCTGGCGACCTCAAGTAAAGATGCATCTAGGGACGCTCTAATAAGCGACGAACCTGACATCTGTGATTGTTCACGATCTAACATCTGAGCTGCGGCCGAATTAGCTACGAACACCTCCCCCGCATCGGCCGAGCCCCTAACCACGATAATACCTTCGTGCATAGGCTCAATTAATTTTAAAAAGACAACCGGTGTCAAAGTTTCAAGGTCGAAGAGATACTCAAGCGCCTCGATCTGTTCTCGCTCCAATTTTGAATCAGTCATGCCCCTTGATTCAGATCGTAAATATCTAATCGGAATAATTGCAAAAGCCGTCGCGACTATCAGCAATATTAATAATTTAAGAGCTGGATCACCCGTAAAAAAAATACTGCCCAGTCCTATAGAAACGAAACATAGGATTACTAATAGCAGGTATTTGGACTGACTCTGACCGTTCATTTGAATACTCAGCGCAAAGGCATAATAGTTTTTAGCAAAATCATCGGAGCACTCTTACTAGCCAAATCTTCCGGTAATGTAGTCTTCCGTGCGACTATCTGAAGGATTCGTAAAAATTTCCTGCGTCTGATTAAACTCAACCAATCTACCAACACGCTCCTCGCCAGCCAACATAAATGCAGTCTTGTCTGAGACTCTTGCAGCCTGCTGCATGTTATGAGTAACGATCACGATCGTATACGTCGATCTTAATTCACGCATTAAATCTTCAATTCTCTGCGTCGCGATTGGATCCAGAGCGGAACATGGTTCATCCATCAAGATAACCTCGGGCTTAACGGCAATTGCCCTCGCTATACATAATCGCTGTTGTTGACCACCGGACAAGGCCAGACCACTTTCATTTAACTTATCACTCACCTCATCCCACAGAGCAGCCTGTTCAAGGGATTCTCGAACTAATTCATCCATGTCACCTCGATACCCGTTTACCTTGGCTCCAAAGGCAACATTGTCGTAAATACTCTTCGGGAAGGGATTAGGTTTTTGAAAAACCATTCCGACATTTCGTCGCACTGAAACTGGATCAACGTCATTTTCATATATATTTTCGCCATGAATCTGAACAGCACCCTCGATGGTTACCCCTGCGATCAAATCATTCATGCGGTTTATACATCGAAGTAGCGTACTCTTTCCACAGCCAGAAGGACCAATCAAAGCAGTCACTTGATTCTCTGGGATATCCAGGGAGACGTTGTCCACAGCTTGTACTCCGCTGTACCAGAGACTTAAGTCTTGAATACGTATAGCAGCAGAGTCCTCATCTTGCATATCAAAATTAGTCTCGGTAGAACTAGGTGAAACTGAGACTGTTGCTTGTTCTTGCTCTTCGACATTCATAGGACTTTCAGATCTCTTTTCTTCCGTCGCTTCCACCATAGAATCACCATCACCACTATACATTTCGTTACCTAAACACGATCACTATTTTATCGAGCACTTTCCCTACCAAGCTTAATTCTTAAAACTACGGCCAGGGTGTTCATAGTGAGCAGGGTAATAAGCAAAACCACAATCCCAGTCGCAGCTAAATCGTGAAACTCAGCTTGCGGTCTAGACACCCAATTGAGGACCTGAATTGGCATCGCGGTAAATGGATCNAGGGGGGTCTCCGGGGAAAACGCCACAAAGGTCAATGCACCAATCATAATAATCGGTGCTGTCTCACCTATAGCCCTAGACAAAGCTAAAATCATTCCCGTCATTATGCCTGGCATCGCCTGGGGTAAAACATGAGACGAAACTGTTTGCCAGCGTGTGGCGCCTACGCCATAAGACGCTTCACGTATTGAGGGAGGTACCGACTTTATCGCTTCCTGCGACGCCACAATGACCACTGGAAGTATGAGCAACGTAAGCGTGAGAGCACCCGACATCACAGATCGACCAAAACCGCAGCTCTCGCCTATACAAATTGCCGGCCCATACCCGATAGTTCCCCTCACAAATAACTGAAGTCCTAAAATACCAAAGACAATCGAAGGAACGCCTGCAAGGTTCGAAATATTAGTCTGAATTAAACTCGTCAGTCGATTTTTTTTCGCATATTCCTCTAAATANAGAGCTGCGCCAACTCCAATCGGAAATGCGGTAGCCGCGACGATCGTCATCACCCACAAAGTGCCCATGATTGCACCCCTGAAGCCAGCAATCTCAGGTTTGCGAGACGGATAATTCGTAAAAAAATGACGGGTGAAGTACTCAAATCCATCCTGTCGAATATCGTTCATCAAAACTATTAGTAATAAAATTCCNACTAACGAGCCGGCCAAGCACACCCCGTAAAAAACACGACCCCGAAAATGCCGGAGTGCNAGACTGGTTTTGAACATTGGGTCATGAGNTTTAGTGNCGGTTCCGGAGATACCTGAGAGATCAGTCAATCGTAGACCTCCCTAAATCGTCTTGTAATTCGGGCAGAAATTAAATTCATAACTAATGTCATAAAAAATAGAGTTAGCCCAACAGCAAAAATAGTCTTGAATTCTATAGTCCCGTGTGGAGTGTCACCTAATGAAACGCTCACTATATAGGCGGTCATCGTCTGCACGGCCTCGAANGGATTGGCCGTCAAATTTGGCCTGGCACCCGCAGCTACGGTCACTGCCATAGTTTCTCCTATCGCCCNAGAAATAGCCAGAATATATGAAGCAACTATCCCAGAAAGTGCAGCAGGAAACGCAACTCGGGTTGTTACCTCGAGTCTGTTNGCGCCAACTCCATATGCGGCCTCACGCAATTCCTTCGGAACCGCCCGTAATGCATCATCAGAGATCGAGGCNATAATGGGCACGATCATAATCCCAACAACAATAATCGCCGAGATTGCCATATAAGGCCCTGCATCAGGCCAAATNTAGTCTTTAATAAAAGGAGTAATGAACGTTAACGCAAAATAACCATATACAACTGTCGGTATTCCTGAAAGCACCTCAACTGACGGCTTCAAAATCGATCGAACCCGAGGAGATGCATATTCTGAGAGATAAATAGCCGTCAGCGTTCCTAGTGGCAGCGCCACAAGAGCGGCTCCAATACCAATCAAAAGCGTACCAGATACCAGAGGAAGAACTCCAAAACCTTTTGACGTGAAAAGCGGCGTCCATTTGGTTCCAGTAAAAAATTCGAATGCACTGACTTCAGTAAAAAAAGACAATCCCTCAATAAAAAGAATTGCGACTATGCCTATGGTGGTGACCACAGTCACACCGGCACATAAAAACAGAATCGCACCAATTAAATGGCCACCGATGTTGCTCCGGAAGTTTTGGCGGTAACGCCGCTCAAGTGGATTTACCTCTATCGACATAACCCCCACCGTATTTAATCCCAAGCGAGATAATACCTACTTGATGACTTCAATTTCGTGCTGCGTCCAATGAATTATAACCAAAAAAAGAGTAGCGGATGNTGAGGGCCANTCGCTACTCTAGCTAAGTCAGTGAACTCTTTTATTGAACCGATTCTTCTACAGTCCTCCGTGATGCTTCAAGCTCATCTACAGGCACATTGGAATATCCAACCTCAATAACCATTGCAATTCCCTCGTCAGACAGGTAATAACGAACAAACTCCAGAACCTGTTCTTTTTTCTGGAGAGAGTTGATGCTCACATAGATATAAAGTGGGCGAGAGAGTGCGTAGCTACCGTTACTGACGGTCTCATTGCTTGGAGTGACACCATTGACTTTTACAATGCCAAGCACGTCCATGTTCTCTGCATAGTAGGCATACCCAAAATAGCCCATGGAGTGCTCATTACCTGCAATACCGGTTACAAGAACATTGTCATCTTCTGACGGAGTGTAGTCGCCACGTGATGCACCACCTTCCCCATTTACTTCTTCAGTAAAAAAGTCAAATGTACCTGAATCCGTACCAGGTCCATACAGATCAATATCCTCAGNCGGNAATGAGGAATCTACCTGACTCCACTTCATCACNCTGTCTTCAGATGCTGGTCCCCAAACTTTGGCTAATTGNTCCATTGACAAATCGTTTAGATAGTTATTGTCCTTGTTCTTCACCACGGCTAAACCGTCAAGNCCTACACGTAGCTCGATAAACTCGACACCATTTTCGGCGCATAGCTCACGTTCGTTGTCCTTAATCGGACGAGATGCACCAGAAATATCCGTATCACTCACACAGAATTTCGTNAANCCACCACCTGTCCCAGATACACCGACCGTGACACGAGTGTCCGGATTTGCGATCTGAAATTCCTCAGCTACCGCCTCAGTGACTGGATATACAGTTGAAGAACCATCGATCGCAATCGCTCCAGAGAGGTTCGACACCGAGCTATCACTTGAACTGCCACAAGCAGCCATCGACAACATAAAAAAAANGACCACCGACAAAATAACTGAGTCCCTTAGCATTAATGAAGAGTTGAACACACTCACTCTTTTTTACCCCAATCTTTNCTACTTTCCAAGTTCTTTATTTCAAGTTGGTTATTACACCAAGTAACCTAATTTCATCTCTGAAACTGATACTTCTACATAATGGGGGGCAATTGTTAACAAATGATTATCGATAAGCCTACTCGTTAACAATTTTCAAATTTATTTTATAGTGGTAATATTCGTCTACACTTATTCACCCTATTGGTGCAATTAGCAAAATATAGCGAGGTCAACANGTGCCANGAGAAGAGTTTCAAAAGCAAATCAAGGGTGCCCTNGATTCGGTNTTAGAAATGAGCTCGCATGTAGACAGGGCACTTGACCGAGCTATGCAAAGCCTCATAGAACGTGATGTAGCTCTGGCACAAACNGTGATNGATGGAGATTCAGTAATTGATGAGCTTAACTACGAAACTCAAGACGAGGTGCTCAAATTACTCGCTCAGCAAGCGCCCNTNGCNACNGATCTTCGCGTAATCGTCTCAGTTTCNTCCGTGATGATTGATTTAGAAAGAATGGGAGATCACGCGGAGGGNATAGCTCGAATAACAATCACGATGCAGGATGAACCGCTCGTCAAACCCTTGATAGACCTCCCAATTATGGCATCAAAAGCTCGCGATATGCTCCGTAACGCGGTTGAAGCTTTCGTTGATGCCGATCCTGAAAAAGCNTACGCAGTNAACGCTGCTGATGATGCAGTGGATGCCATTTACGATCGTGTATACGAGGAGCTAATAGGTATAATGGTGGCCGATCCGCAAACCATCCTGCCGAGTACTCATCTTCAGTGGGTTTCTCACAATATCGAGCGAATAGCAGATAGAGCAACAAATATAGCTGAACGGGCAGTCTACTCTGCTACAGGGGTCTACCCCAGAGATATGAACGTCTCAAACTATTAAGACTTATTCCGAAATCTATTTCGTCAGACGAATTGTCCAGACAGAACCGTCTTCTGACTCGTCCACTTCCATAATCCCCTGGCCGACCATTCTGGCGACATGAGATCTGACCTGACCATGAGCCGCTCGACGAAGGCCTTTCTGAATTTCTGGATATAGCGCACGACGAATTCGTTGATCTGTGTCATAGCCTTTTTCAACGATGTCGATTATCTGCCTGTCACGAATCTCACGATGATCCAAAAGTTCCTGCACTTTTGCCGCTGTCGCGGTAACNACAGGACCGTGTCCAGGCGCAAACAACTTAGCTTGAAGCTCTTGCATTCTTCTCAAAGAATCCAAATAATTTCCCATATTGCCAGAAGGTGGGGGGCCGATAGCACTAGTTCCAACGCCCAAGATATTATCACCCGTGAATAATTGCCCNGTTTCCTCCACGTAATAACAGTTATGACCAGCTGTATGACCCGGCGTATGAACTGCGGTCACGGTNAAACTTCCTACTTTAAATTGCTCACCATCCGCCATNGTGACATCGATAGGTGTTTCGAAAGCCTCTTTTTTCCATACGTCTGCGCGATCTGTGATCACCTTGTCATCGGGCAAATCTTCATTACCTTCTTCGGGTCCAAGTGGCGTATGAAGCAGCGCTTCATCCAATGGATGAATTGCCGTATCAGCGCGAAGAATATCTCGAAGTTGCCTTCCGCCACTTGAGTGATCAAAGTGATGATGAGTCATCGCAATTCTTACAAATTTTGTATCNGCCCAATCCTTTGCAAAATATTCCCGTCTCGCATCGATCGATGGGGCATCTCCGTAGCCAGAGTCAATAAGTGCAGCTTCATTACCNTCATGCAAAATCCACACATTTGATGTTGGGAACGTTCTGCTAAACATTTTTACTGCCACNACATGCTGCACCAAATGTTGATTGATGACCTTCTCAGTTGTAGTTGCGACAGGAGTATTCTCGGACTCCGTCGCTGAAGCAGAGTTCGCGCCCGAACTCCCGAGTACTCGTTTGCCTACAGAGGTGGTTGCAAATGCAGAGCCACTAGCATTTTTTCTTATTTTGCGACCGTATCTGTGCGCCATCAGGCGCAATTTCCAAGTCTCGCGCTTCATAATTCAAATGCCTTCCGCTTCCTAATTCAGCAATCCGAAGTCACATAGTAAAGCCAAAAATTGCTTTTCACACCTAACCGGTTACTAGCAATTTTTTTANCCAAGCCTTACTAGATGTTTCTCACGCGATATTAAAAGATCTTTTTCTAGACCGGCTAATAACCGCTCGGTTTGCTCTTCGGATTCCAAGTTTAAAATCTTCTTAATTTTCTTCTCCGAAACAGGGCGCGAATACTGCCTAAGTATCTCCAAAATCTTCCCTCGCCATTCACGATCACTGCCGGCATAAACCTTATTTCTTCGTTGAGGTTTGGGTACTTGACCACTTCTGAACTTGGTCACCGCCTTACAAATATGCGACACTGGACAACTTTCGCACTTGGGACGTCCAGTACATACAGCTGCGCCAAAATCCATCAATGCAGGATTGATGAGATTGGTATGACCTAAAGCGACAAACTGAGCAGAAAGTTNTTTTATAGTGTCCTTGCCCGTGTCTTTAATAGGCTGCAAATCTCCTTGGAAAATTCGCCCNAATATTCGCACGATATTTGTGTCTGTAGTTATTACCTCAAGTCCGAACCCAAAACACCTCACAATTTCAGCAGTGAATGGCCCTACGCCAGGCAAAGACAGAAGGTCTTCAAGTTCACTCGGAATCTGACCGCCGAATCTTTCAACGCACTGTTGTGCTGCTTGCTGCAAGTGCACCGCNCTTCTCGGGTATCCGGTTTTACCCCATACGCGAATGACCTGTGACGTCTCGGCTGCGGCTAAATCAGCCACTGTGGGGAACGCATTCAACCACCGCGTATGCGTCTCGAGTGCACGNGACATCTGTGTCTGTTGCGTACAAAATCCTCCCACCAAAGAATGGTAGGGATTCTTGGACGTTCTCCACGGGAACTCAACAAAATGATCCTGATGCCAGTCCAACACAATAGTCCGAACTTGAGCNACACTNTCTCTTGCCATTAGAACCTTTCACTGNCATTAGCGCCTGTTCCAAAAACACGGCAAAATAACTTTAATATGAATATATTAGGTATCGAATCATCTTGTGATGAAACTGCGGCTTCAGTGGTCCGTGACGGACACTTCATGCATTCNTCTGTGGTCGCATCTCAGATTAATCTTCATGAAACAACCGGTGGAATAGTCCCGGAAGTGGCAGCTAGAGCGCATTTGCAGGCAATTGTGCCCGTCATAGAACAGGCGATGCTTGATGCAGAATGCAACTGGAATGATATAGATGCGATTGGTGCGACAAACGGACCAGGCTTGCCTGGTGCTTTACTCATAGGATTCAATGCAGCACGCGGCCTTGCATACAGTAGAAACATTCCACTAATTCCGGTAGATCATATCGAAGGACATATTCGTGCNTGCTGGCTAAACGAAAGCCCTCCGCCACTTCCAGCCCTTGCCTTAGTAGTTTCCGGTGGACATACCGAGCTAATTCGTATTGAAGAAAATAATACTTTCGTTCGACTTGGGTCTACTCGAGATGACGCAGCAGGTGAGGCATTTGATAAGGTGGCACGTCTTCTTGGNCTTCCTTATCCAGGTGGCCCTCCTCTGTCAGCTCTCGCCGAAACAGCNCANGAACGGCAACTTAAACTACCTCGCGCTTGGCTTCGTGGCACTAATGACTTCTCGTTTTCAGGATTGAAAACGGCAGTCTTGAATCTTCTAAANGAAAATGATCATCCAGCCTCGGCCGAGATCGCTTGGGCATTTCAGGAATCAGTTTGTGATGTTCTTGCTAAAAAAACTCGTAATTTGGCTGAAAAAGAAAATGTGAAATCAGTATTGGTAGCGGGCGGCGTTGCCGCAAATCGACGTTTAAGAGAGGTTCTAGCTGAACACATATCNATCGAATTGCGAATACCTCCTCCAAATCTCTGTACCGATAACGGAGCCATGATTGCTGCTGCTGCTTATGCACACAGAAACGACGCTGTGAATGCAAAAAGCCCTCTTGATATAGAGCCAACAGCTATGCGAAAGAAAAGGCTGCGTAACATTGACGTAAGAGAGTAACTTATTACTCGGAGCCTATCAGCGGCAAGGCCTTACTTAAAATAACGTTCGCNACTTCGTATTTAGACAATACCGGCAGCGATTCTTCCGAACCAGATGCATCAAGAATAGTTACCTTATTGGTATCAACAGCGAAACCTGAGTCCGCAGCACTGACGTCATTTGCAACAATGAANTCAGCCCCCTTNGCTTGAATTTTCCTCCGCGCATTGTTAATGAGATCTTGAGTCTCTGCTGCAAACGCAACCTTAACCAGTCGACCTGTCTTCTGCCGACTGTCAATTGAGGCAATGATATCCGTAGTCTCTTCGAGTTGAATAGTCATACTAGACAAATCGGATTCTGCCTTTTTAATTTTCTGATCAGCGACATTCATTGGACGATAGTCTGCGACTGCTCCGGCCATAACCAATACATCAGCAGTTTCACATTCTTGCCGCACGGCCTCGAGCATCTCCGCGGCACTCTCGATGCGAACATCGCGAATTCCCGCTGCCGGTGGCCTATCTACAGTCGTGACTACGCTAACAGACGCTCCTCTATCTCTGGCTGCTTCCGCAACCGCGTANCCCATTTTCCCAGTGGATCTATTTCCTACGTAACGCACAGGATCTATTGCTTCGCGTGTACCTCCAGCAGTGACAACTATCTTTAGTGATGAAAGATCACCCAGTTCTCGAGCCAATCGATATCGAAGTTCATCAACTACACGCAGCGGATCCGTTAGTCTTCCTACTCCGGTACGTCCTGAAGCGAGTCGGCCTTCCGCCGGACCAATAATTTGCACGCCTCGCTGAATCAGACTTCTTACATTGTCTTGAGTTGCTGGATTCATCCACATTTGGGAATCCATTGCTGGAGCTACCAAAAGAGGTCTCTCTGTAGCGAGAGCCGTCAATGCTACAAAATCATCCGCTAAACCATGACTAAGTTTAGCCAAAGTCGTGGCAGTAAGCGGAGCAATTAACATTGCGTCACACCGCCTTGCAAGCTCAACGTGTGACTCCCCATCTTTGGCATCAAGNCTGAACATATTCACGTATGGNTGTCTATTCGTAATCGCCTTGAACGCTAAAGGCTGAATNAATTCGGTCGCACTTTGGGTTAGNGCTACATCGACATGAGCACCTGCCTGAACCAATTTACTAGCAATATCAAGCGCCTTATAGCAGGAAATAGAGCCCGTTACCCCGAGCACAATATTCTTGCCATGCAGGGGATCATGATTGATTGTTTGGTAAGTACTTTGTTCAGCCACGATTTTCTCCGCTCATTCGCTCGTTCAGTATCCGGAGTCCTTTCAGATTCAAATCTTCCTCAATAACNTCAAAGCTGTGTACGGCCGATCTGACCAAATCTATATAGCCACCAGTCCCTATGGTCGTCACTGATCCNCCAAGCTCAGATTTAAACTTCCCCACCATTCCATCCACAAGTGCGCCATATCCAAGACAGATACCTGATTGCAATGCATGTGCAGTTGTGTTGCCAATTGCGGTTTCTGGAGCATCTAACTTCACCGTTCGCAACATAGCAGCTTTATCAAATAATGCATTTGACGCCAATCCAATACCAGGCGCAATCGCGCCGCCCACATATGCCCCTTCAGCATCGATCGCGTCAAACACACAGGCAGTTCCCAAGTCGACAATAACTATGGGAGGTTCGTAGACTTCCAAGGCGGCAACTGCATGCAGTATCCGATCGGGTCCAATCTCGCTCGCATCTTGATATTTTATCTCGAGACCCATTGGAACTGCGGGATCAATGACTAAAAGTGGCACATTGAAGTGTGACTCACATATATTTTTGAATTTATCCTGTAATTGTGGAACTGTGGAGGAGATAGCTGCAGCCGTNAGGGAATNCGGATTGACNCCGCTCGATCGTAAAAGACCNTCAATATAGACNGTCCACTCNTCTTCAAATCTGTCCTGATTTGAAGCTACTCGAAAAGTNGTGACTAGAGATTCGTTCTCAAAAATACCAATCGCCACGCTGGTATTACCAGCGTCAATCGCTATCAATCGAACAAGATTGCCTGAATCTGTCACGCCCCTACCCCCGTAATTGGCGTCTACTTGTAAACGTTACTCCATAGTCTAAGTATTTATAAGCCTGCCGACCATTAAGCAAACATTGCTCCTAAATCCTATTCCCTAATATTTTCCATGTACAGCGATGCCAGAGCATCCGCATATTCGTTCCACTTTGATCCTCGATGAGCCCTAATCCATTTTATTTCTGCGCCCGGTCTCTCTAGGAAAAGTGCATANGCCTCCTGAACAAGATCAAGATTTGCGATCTCACCGGTCTTTCTCCGCCAACCTCTTGCCGCCCAGCCANCTGCCCAGTTGGTCAACGTGTTAACCACAAGCTGACTATCGCTATAAATTTCAACTTGGTCATCAAAATTAATCATCTGCAACCCGGCAATCATGGCAGTTAACTCCATACGGTTATTTGTTGTCTGAAGATCTGCCCCGCACAACTGATGAATAATCACATCGTCACGCACCTGCACAGCACCCCAACCACCTGGGCCAGGGTTAACAAAGCACGAACCATCCGTAAATATCCCAGTTACTGGACCATCTGAATACTTTGCAACAACTGAGCTCAATGAAGCTGCCTGTGNATGCGAAAGGTTTTTCAAATCAATAGGCTCCNCATTACTCAAGAGAAACTCCGTTATACATCATGATTGGATCACCTTTGAATCCAGCGTTTTCAAGATTAGCCAAGACCACAACTGGCCTCGTTGAAACAACTATTAGTGATCCTATCCAATCATCGGGTAAAAATCGATCAGCTCCTTGGTGCACTGTCTTACTTCCAACAATCTCTCCTACCGATCTGTAAAACCCTCCCTTGGGCANGTTTTTTGAAAAATAAAAAAAGGACACGGTTGCNCTACCACCATCAAATGGCTGGACATGCACCGTAGAATTCCATCCGTTATGTCCGCCCCAGGGAGATAGGGTCTTATTCACTACTGGNAGAACAACTTGTGTNCCCGCTTCGCGGGCGGTGAATCCNCGGTAATCTCCTGAAATTCCAGACTCGCTAACACGTTGAACTACCACTGCTATGTTTTCATCACTGGAGATACGCACAGTTCCNGAAAAGCCAATTGGCAACGTAANCTGATCGGGTAAACACCCATTGATACCTTGCANGTTCTGATCGCANGTTATAGACGAATATACTGANACTTCGTAATCTGCCTCAAATTCNGTACCGTCGGGCATTGCTCCGCTNAATAAAATATTTGCTGTAGTCGGAACGCTTGGATTTGCTGCAGTAATTCGAAATCTCGTACTCCAAACNTCATCACGGAAATCCCCAAATGTAGTTGCTTGTCTTTGAATAATCGGCAACACAATATCTTTACCTGCTTCGCTCTCGGCAAAGCCTCGATAACTGGAAAAAGATAAGCCATCANCTGAAATCGTATCTACCGATGCCACAATCGCCTGTTNAGCGGCCGAAGTCAAAAAATCTCCTATCTGAACCGGTGATGNTTCNANAGTCACAGNCCCCGTNAATCCANTCTCAAAAGGAAACGATANTNNNTNTCTTACTATTGATNCGTTCGNTTCTAAATAAAGCCCTCCNNNCGGACACTGAACNGATGGATTNTCAGGTTCNCGCGCAAANATATCCAAAGACGANTCCNTNAAATAANGGATTCTAATACATGCNGCTGAGTCCGAGCTAGCNTTCTGAATGTGTAATANAGAACTTTTTCCAGATGTATGCTCAACAAAAGGCAGAATAAGTTTGGATGAAGCACCTCCTTGCCAATAGGAATCGCCTCCAATAGTCAGATACCAACCATCTATACCTGAAGTCAACGAATCCTTTCCGGCAACAGCGACAAACGGTTGTTCCGCTGTCACTTTAGTTGAACCATAAAAGCCTGAAGCTAGATCCAGGTTAGTCTCCGTAAAAAAAGTCCAGCCCGACCCAGAAGGAACCGCGGAGCAGAATTCACTAGGGCAAATCTCACTCGCGGTTGTNTGTCCGGANCTGTCATAATGNGACACTTCAAGCATCGCCGGATCATCACCNACATTTTGAACNCTGATCCATGAATTTTCGGAAACCAGCATGGNTTCCTGAGAGACTACTGTCTGCGAAGCCGAAATAATAACTACAAGCGCCATCGCGGCCACAAAAATGTATCTGAAAAGATGCCAGCGCTTTGGCACAGAATGAAAAACACTATAACTACGCATATTTTAAGGAACACTCACCCAACAAAATTAGTAGCGTCCCGCCCGCATTAAAAAAATATCGACATAGCCATCCTACTCGAAAGCACCTGCAACCGCAGCTTCCGCGATTTCGAGTTCATCAAAATTTAAAATTTCTGTCATCACTTGATGTGTATGCTCACCCATTACAGGACCCGGACCAAGCAGGCTCTTCCCCTTTCGTCCAGAGAATATCGTCGCGTGACCGTCGTATGGGGTAGGTCCCATTAGCGCGTGATCCAATGTTTCAAAAAAACCTCGGTGCTCTAACTGCTCGTCACTGTATAACTCGCTCGTTCGCTGAACGACTGAAGCTGGGATACCTATTGTTATCAATCTTAATTCAAGCTCCCTACCATTTGCCTTACTGCACCAAGCACCAATAATCTCATTAATCGCATCTTCGTGCTCCAATCGGTCTTCGCGGGAGTTGAGTTGTGCGAGACTAGAACCCGGGTCGATGAGATTTATTAATCGAATCCATTGATCCTCAGTTTCGCAAGAAATAGCTATATATCTTTCTATTCCGTCCGCGGTCGGATAAATACCATTGGGACAGGCGTAACGAGAAGAATTGCCAGACCGTTCCGTCATATTTCCGTTTGTTGTGTAATCAAGAAGTAGAGGGCCGATAAATTGCAGCCCTGCCTCGGTTTGGGACATATCAATAAATTGACCGAGTCCTGTTGCCCGTCGTTCAAAAATTGCAGCTGCTAAGGCTGATATCCCATATCGAGGAGTAATGAAATCGGTGTAGGCTCCCCATGTCCCCGCAGGCGCTCTGTCAGGCCACCCTGTTAATCCGTGAAGGCCTGCAATCGCACTACCCTGTGAGCCAAACCCACCAAAGCTCGCATGTGGGCCAGTCTGACCGCGCAAAGTCGTACTNTACCAAATCAAATCTGGACGNGACTTAAGAATATCTTTCGGATCGAATCCGAGGCGTTTCATTGTGCCGCTNGTAAAAGAGTCAACNACCACGTCAGCCCATTCAATCAAATCCTTAGCAATTTTTTTGCCATAAGGCGTNCGCAAATTCANCTGCAANCCCAATTTCGACGAATTAAAATTCGCAAAAAATTGTCCNCGGTCTAAGCCTGTAATGCCGTCTTTAGCTGGCCTTCCCATCCGNAACACGTCCGGCATTGAAGCACTCTCAACATGGACAACAGTTGCGCCATGATCAGCNAATGCCTTGGCAGTAATAGGCCCTACCCCTACCCACGAAAAATCAGCAACTTTCAANCCAGAGAATGCGAGCCCCNNACGGTCTTGACTAATTGGTTTCAAGCCATTCGCANCGGCATTTCGAGCCGGAAGACCTGATGGAAAATTAATCGGNCCTTCTAGTACTTCATTATGCACACCCAAGCTTGGTGCGGGACGAAAAAACTGAGCCAANGTTCGACTAAATTTCACTGGGGAATCTGGGTGGATTCGATTCCCGATTTTTTTCCAGAAACCGCGTGACCGTAGTTGAGGATCCCTATCCACAAGATCNGCGATTGAATTTACCGGTGCAACNTGGGCATCATAAGTGACAGCTCTATCGAAAATTTCAGCTTTAGTTCGTNTNGCAAAAACCCTATACACCATATCTGCAGCTTTAATAATGAGTGCCAATGTATCCTCAGGAGCATCGGGTTGTAGTTGAAGNCTGAANTCATCCCAGTCAANGNTCCTTAGCTCAGAATCCAAATCGCCATCTACCTCAGCNANTGCTGCTGCCATCCGNAATACTCGAGCGCCAAATCTTCCNGTCCGAAGAGTAGCAAGAACAAATCCATCCGAACAGGCTATGGTATTTACCAANCCAAGATCCAATTTACCAATAAATTCAGGCTCATCCGCNCTGTCATCACCGGTTAGTGGTGGNTCNCATTGTTCCATGGGCCAGAANCCAGTTGCGTGCATCAACGTCCATATCATGGCGGTCTGCATCGACACATCCAAATATTGACCTTTNCCGCTTGATGCCCGCTCGTTTAGNGCGATAACTGCGTCCGTTGCTGCCTGAGCACCTGCATGAAAAGANGCTTGAGGNTAACCAACTGCAACTGGCGGCCTGTCTCCATCACCCTGAAGNGTGGTGAGNCCCGCTGCCGACTCCACNGTNAAATCAGTCGCTGGCCAACTGGCCTTCGGTCCAGTNCGTCCANANGCTGAAACAGATACGTAGACTAATCGATGGTTGGTCTCAGACANCGAATCATAACCAAAGCCAAGTTGATTCATGTAATTCAGATCAGAACTCTCCACAAAAACGTCTGCCCGCTTGATCAANTCCTTCAATTTTTCTAATTCTGTGGNGTCTTCGAAATTTATGGAAATAGANTATTTGCCTGCACCCACATGNGCCCAATACAGNGATTCACCATCTTCCAGATCAAACGGTCCTAGTTTGCGGGAATTTACCCCATTGACTGGTTCNATTTTGAATACACTGGCTCCAAGATCAGCAAGTAACCGGCCGCACATCTCACCACGTGAGTCCGTCGCGTCAACCACAACAACCCCNGCTAACGGTCCTGCTTCAGGCACTTNAAATGTAGTCACAGATACCACCTCACCTAATAATTTCTTCATCATAGTGCTGAACCGAGNGCTTTTCTACTGAATTAATCCTGCTCGTTAGAAAAAGGCGTGTTAAATTTTCGNAGTTGCTTTGCAACANGGATGGAAAAACTGTTGACNACACATTATCGGGCACCCAGAACAAAAAAACATAGACTCTCCCNAGANGNNGAACGNAGTCATGNNNNCNAGAAAANAGNTTTCGCCTCTCGGNATGCCGAATCAACNANGCCNNAAAGAAAAATAAGANCGAGTAANAATCTCCAGCCCGANAACGAATCAAGCCNACACTCANTAAATTTGCGGCCAAGCGTTCGAAGGATGCGCTTCGGGCNAGGCAGTAGCCCGNATNTGNCAAGCCACATTGCCCCAACTCCNCTAGCCATAGAGGNCCCAAGNCAGCAAANCNATNAACCTTCGGGGCCAAGGGCGTTCGTCGCCCTAAAAAATACCAGCTTTAGGTGGTTCTACNTATCGATGTATGGTCANTTCATACCGATGAATATGCAAATGGTGATAAAGCCNTGGCTTGCNTACGCACTTACCGGATCTTACGGCTGGGCTGGGTGGGTTACCCTTGCCGGAGCCATTCCGATGTTGGNNCTTTCTCCAATCGGTGGACTACTGGCAGATCGATTGCCTAANCAGAAAATAATACAAATAGGCCANCTTCTAAATGGATTCAANTCCCTNTACATATTCGCCATGCTCGCGTTGGGAATGATGGATGTTTATCATCTAATTATCGCTGGAGTAATACATGGGGCAATCATGCCCTTAATGATGCCCGCGCGACAAGCCCTGATCGCACAAATTTTGGGTAAAGAACAGCTAACCAGTGGTGTCGCTCTCTCTGGAGCCGGCATGGCTATTACCCGTGCNGTTGCACCACCACTGATGGCACTCGGATTGTTCCTGGTTCCAGGTGACCTAGTAGCTGGCTCAACATACGTTTATCTGGTAATGGCAATTGCCTACTTCGGTGCGGTGTTCGCCCTGATGCCAGTAAAAGGTTATCCGGCTTCCGTTGAAAGTGGTGGGCGCTCACTGAAAGCGGCCTTTGGCGATATCGTTCAAGGATTCCANTACGCTAGAACCAATATNTCTGTTCGCTCTGTCCTCGTAGCTAATTTCTTCATCGTGATNTTCGTCATGCCATTTCATACNCTTCTCGCACCTTTCCTNGAGAATGAATTACAGGCTGACGAACTNACNGTAGGNCTTCTGTACGGCNTGACGGGCGTAGGAACAATCCTAGGGTCATTCTTGATCGGCAATATGTTGCCNAAAAACCGAGGNANGGTACTCGTTCTCGCCGCCGCTTTCCTGAGCGTGATAATTGCTGTTCTCGCCATATCNGAATCAGTTTTACTCACTGCGTTCGTACTTTTATTATCAGGCNTNCCGCAGGCCGCCCGCCAGACACTCTCGAACGTACTGGTTCAGNCATACTCTTCTGANGAATACCGAGGCCGGGTTAGCAGCCTCTACATGATGGAATTCGGATTCACTATGTTCGGGGTTTTCCTCTTCGGGCAAATTGCAGATGTTATCGGCATCCGAGCTGGCCTGTTTGGCACGGCGATAGCGCTCCTCGCCGTCTCTCTCTTGCTTATCCGAGCCAAGGTTGCAAAGCTCGATTAGTTGACGCTTCCATAGCTCTCATCTAACGTTCAGTAATTAAACAAGGGCGGTGCTTGGGATAAATTCCATCGTCAGCCAAACCGGAGCTACTTAATGACTCTATCGCCAGCTGCAGTTAGACCCACTCGCGTAACGAGTATGGCCTAGCCTGTCGGATTGCTTCCTCCCAATACCCTCAGGCTACATACTAAATCAACACCAAAATCAGAATGAGAACTAACCACCATGAATCCATATTGCAACGGCTTACAATGCAGAGAATGCGGAAGAAAGTTTGACTTAGAGCCCATTTTCGCCTGCGACTTTTGCTTCGGCCCGCTCGAAGTCGACTACAACTACCAAAATATAAAGGCGGACTTAGACAAAAACAAAATTGAATCTGGTCCAAACTCACTATGGCGATATGCGCCCCTTTTACCCTGTGATCCAGAATTCAAAATTGACTTAGGAGANGGTTTTACNCCGTTAATCAAGGCAAAAAGACTTGCAAAAGCACTNGGCCTGGATANCTTNTGGATTAAAAACGACACAGTTAANCCNACTTGGTCNTTCAANGATAGNGTGGTTTCTGTGGCAATCGCCAAAGCAATCGAGTTTAATTTTTCAGCGATTGCATGCGCNTCTACTGGAAATCTTGCCAACTCGGTAGCCGCNCATGCCGCTGCAGCAGGTTTAGACTGCTATGTNTTTATNCCTCAAGACCTAGAACAAGGAAAAGTCNTAGGATCCGCAATATATGCACCGAATCTCATAAAAGTCGAAGGATCTTATGACGATGTTAATCGTCTTTGTACTGAACTCTCCATGGTCAAAAATTGGGCATTCGTAAACATAAATGTCCGTCCATACTATTCCGAAGGATCAAAAACGCTTGGTTTCGAGATCTGTGANCAATTGGGATGGAGAACTCCTGATCACATCGTTGCTCCGATGGCATCAGGNTCGATGTACACGAAAATTTGGAAGGGAATAAAAGAATTNCATAANCTGGGGTTAATCGANGAGCCCAAAGTCCGACTCTCTGGAGCACAAGCATCAGGTTGCTCACCGATTACAACAGCATACGAAAATAATAGCTTCACCTTCATCCCGCAGAAACCTGACACCATNGCTAAATCGCTTGCGATTGGGAACCCAGCCGATGGGTACTACGCATTGAAACAGATGGAAGAGACAAATGGCTATGCTGCTCAAGCCAGCGATTCAGAAATCATCGAGGCGATGAATTTACTTGCCGAGACAGAAGGGATCTTTGCCGAAACCGCAGGNGGTGTGACGATCGCNTGTCTAAAAAAATTAGTGGAAACTAACAAAATTTCCAAAAATGAGGAAACGGTAGCAGTAATATCGGGCGGAGGCCTCAAAACTATTGAAGCAGTGTCCGCTGCAGCAAACAATGCTATGTTGGTAAAACCTAATATTGACTCATTTGAAATGAATCTCGTGCACTAGACTCATCCATTTGAAAATTTCCAGTGAATGCAAAGGATTTAGGATGTCCGAAAGACGCGTGAAATTGACCTTTNTAAANGACAAGATCAAAGANCCGTTAATTTATCAAATGGGACACGAATTCAACGTCGTGACTAATATTCGTATGGCGGACATCACATCAGAAATTGGATGGGTAATGCTCGGACTTGTNGGTGAAACAACNGAAATTGACAAAGCATTAGCTTGGGCGCAAGCGAACGGCATTCAAGTCGACCACGACGCCACCGTTGGCGACATAGTGGANGGTTAAGTTAATGGCTACNGTAAAAATCCCAACTCCACTNAGAGNCACGACNGCAGATCTGGANACAGTTCAGGGAANTGGCGACGATTTGATTTCGNTAATTGAAAATCTAGAAAGCCAGTTCCCTGGTATTAGAGAAAGATTACTCGACGAAAATAATGAACTCCGAAGATTTGTGAACATCTTCATAAATGGTGANGATGTTCGATTTCTNGATGGACTGAACACATCCATAACTGCATCCGACGAGATAAGTATCGTNCCCGCAGTGGCAGGTGGCTAAAAAACTACCTTGACTGCTGCAATTTATGTCTGAATTCACTATGCTANTNCTCAGGCAAAAAAGACGACTGGAGACGAAATGCTTATAGGTACAAAAGGCGACTACGGAGTGAGGGCAATGATTGATCTTGCCCGCCACCATACNGGTCAGCCCATCCCGCGAAATGAAATCGCAACACGGCGGCAAATTCCCGAGGCATATCTGGATCAACTTCTTGGGCTNTTACGGAGAGCTGGTTTCATAAAATCGGTTAGGGGGCCTGGAGGAGGGCANCTTNTAGCGCGCGACGGTGACGAGATAACATTACTGTCTTTACTTGAGACNCTCGAGGGATCCCTCGAGCCAATCTCGAGTCTAAACAANGAACTGGATGCAACAGGGCANGCNTGGATCTGGANTGAAATATATGANNGAATGAGAGAGNGTCTCGAGTCTGTAACACTCACTCANCTGGTCGAAGTTGAGAAAGTTAANGACGCCTCATCAGCTCCGCGTTATCTGATTTAGACCNTTAGCCAAAATGAGTCCTAAAAGTAGCAACAACACGAGTTCGCCCGAAGCAAGCGCAATCGTCGAATCTGTCTTGGGGCTGGTTGGCGACACACCGCTGGTCAAATTAGGGAAAATANGTCCGGAAAATGGAGCAACTATTCTNGGTAAATTCGANGTATTCAATCCAGCTGGGTCAGTTAAGGATCGNATAGCTCTNGCTATGATCGAGNCGGCTGAGAAAGACGGGACGCTAAAACGCGACGACATACTTGTAGAAGCTACTTCTGGTAACACCGGAATAGGNCTGGCAGTAATCTGCGCATATAAGGATTATCGATTAGTCATAACGATGCCGGATGACATGAGTCAAGAGCGNCGAGAGCTTCTGCAACGACTTGGTGCAGAGGTAGTGATGACNCCTGCNGTTGAAGGGATGACTGGCGCGGTCCATAAGGCAAATGAGTTGGTAGCATCTCAGGGATACGTGATGCTNCAACAATTTAACAACCCCGCAAATCCTGAAATACATTACAGAACAACGGGTCCGGAAATACTTAAGGCNACGAGCAACAAACTTGATGTTTTTGTCGCTGGCGTAGGCTCGGGTGGAACTATTACAGGTGTGGGCCGAGCTATCAAAGAAGCCCAGGTGNCTTGTANAATCGTCGCCGTNGAACCTGCAAATTCTCCTGTACTGCAAGGCGGAAGAGCTGGGCAGCACTTATTACAGGGAATGGGTGCTTCATTTATTCCGTCGATTCTTGATCAATCTGTTTATTCAGAAATAGTAAGTGTGAATGACGGTGATGCTTTAGAGACCACAAAACGCCTAGCCAAGGAAGAAGGCTTACTTGTGGGTATTTCTGCTGGAGCCAATGTATTCGCAGCAATCAAAATTGCTGAAAAACTTGAACCACACCAACGAGTTGTAACAATGTTGTGCGACACCGGCGAACGTTACTTAAGCGTGCCCTTTTAATCGAACAATAATGCCTGTAAACATTTACATACCTACTCCTTTCAGGGCTATAACCGAAAGCCTCGACCATGTCTCGGTGTCTGGCAATACGATCAAAGAAGCCCTGGAATCACTAGAGTCAAAGTATCCTAGATTCGCCGATCTTCTCTATGGTGAAGACGGNGAAATCTTCCGACATATCAATATCTATATAAATAATCAAGAGATTCACAGTCTTCAGGGACTNAAAACAAATCTCTCTCCCGGNGANCAAATAGCGATAATTCCTGCACTTGCCGGAGGACGCTAATTAACTTAATCATCTATGTCATGTTTACTGTATGCGTGAAGAGTTATGTCTATTAAGCTGTATATTCAAACTTAAGTCGATTAAACAAACTTGAATTTAGTAGGTGGAATTTCATATGAGCCCAAGTGAATCTAATTTGAAAGCAGATGCCCTGTCTCCTGACGAGGTTATGCGCTATTCCCGACACATAATCATGGGACAGGTCGGCCCATCAGGTCAAAGAAAGCTGAAAAATGCCAGAGTTTTAATTGTTGGTGCGGGTGGTCTAGGCGGACCTGTCGCGATTTATCTTGCACTGGCAGGGGTTGGAACGATTGGTATCGTGGAATTCGACGTGGTTGATCTGTCAAACCTCCAAAGACAGGTACTGCATCAAACAGCCGACATCAATAAACCAAAGATAGAGTCTGCCCAGGAAACCCTTCGAGCCTATAACCCTCATGTAAATGTTATAGAACACCATGCGCCACTAACATCAGACAATGCGATGGACATACTTCCTGATTACGACATCGTGGTGAACGGTGCCGACAATTTCGCCACCCGCTACCTCGTTAACGATGCTTGCTACCTACTCGGCAAAACACTAGTAGACGGGGCCATTTTATTATTTGATGGACAAGCAACTGTTTACGAGCCCGGAAAATGCTGCTATAGATGCCTATACCCAACGCCACCGCCGCCTGGCATGGTGCCATCATGTGCTGAAGCAGGAGTATTAGGGGCAATCACAGGAATAGTGGGCTCAATCCAAGCAACTGAAGTTTTCAAACAGATCCTTAGTATCGGAACACCCCTAACCAACAAGCTATTACTGATCGATGCACTTACGATGGAATTTCGTACTATGAAGCTTAGAAGGGATCCAAACTGTCCCTTATGTGGAGACAATCCTACAATAAGTGAGCTTATTGATTACGATATATTTTGTGGGTCGCTACCTNTGGAGATGCCNACTAAATAAATAAAATTTCAGAAACAGGAAAATGTGATGCCNATAAAAGTAAANGTGACGTCCGTAATTGAGAANTTCGTTGGGGGNCAAAGATCNTTCGAATCTGAAGGNAAAACCATNGATGAACTCATACANGCAATCGATAACGAATTTCCTGGGTTCGCCAATCAACTTCTTGAGGAGAATGGTGAGTTGCGTCGATTCGTCAACATATATATAAATGATGAAGACGTAAGATATCTCGGTGGGCTTAACACAGAATTNGAANANAACGACGAAGTGTCGATTCTNCCGGCCTTGGCCGGAGGCTAAGGAACTANAATCNCTATGAAATATAGTGGCATATTGGATCGCGTAGGCAACACTCCACTCATTGATATATCTATATTGTCTCCCAATCCNAACGTCCAAATTTGGGCAAAACTAGAGGGTGAAAANCCCACCGGATCAGGAAAAGATCGCATAGCNAAATATATGATTAGTCACGCCGAATCTGAAGGATTATTACAACCAGGTCAAACCATACTCGAGCCNAGTTCTGGGAATACTGGGATAGCCATNTCTTTNATTGGTACGCTCCGNGGNTATCCTGTAAAAGTAGTAATGCCGGATGCTGTCTCCATAGAACGGATTCAGCTNCTTGAAGCCTTTGGTGCTGAAATTATATTCTCACCAGGCGATCTTGGNTCTAACGGAGCCGTGGAATTGGCCACNAANCTCGCGAANGAAAATCCGGATTGGTTTATGCCATTTCAGTANGAAAATGAGAACAATCCAAAAGCTCANTATGAAACCACCGGACAAGAAATCATAGANGATCTTCCAGATATTAATATGTTTGTCTCNGGTCTTGGNACCGGNGGCACCNTAACCGGTGTAGGNCGGAGACTTAAAGANTTNAATTCAGATATNAAAGTNATTGCCGCNGCNCCTCACCCAGGCGATCTTGTGCAGGGCCTTCGNGCCTTNGAAGATGGTTATATCCCTCCNGTTTTTGATGAGGCAGTACTTGATGGCAGAATAGTCGTCGATTCAGAAACCTCTTTNCGCACGACACGTGAACTAACTCGGCAAACAGGCATATTNGCGGGTATTTCGGCAGGAGCAGTCATCAGAGCNGCACAACGAGCCGCCGAAAAAATCGAAGTTAGTANCACTGGAACTCCCACAAAAATTGTTTGCCTTCTTGCAGATGGCGGTTGGAAATACCTTTCAACTGGCCTCTGGTCAGAAGACTATGAGAATATTCGAGAGGCTGTAAGTGAAAAACTNTGGTGGTAATTAAAATAGGCNTNTCGCGTNTCNCNNAAANGACGTAGTAAANCNCNCAAAATCAANTAAAAATTNGTACAAGTAAATCTCTTCAAATCTGAAAGTTCAACAAGTGCCCAAAATTCCTCAAAAAATAATCNACAAAATANTCGAACACGCCCANGACGAATTGCCNAANGAAGCTTGCGGTTTGATTAGCCAATCAAAAAGCANAAACGCCATGCAGGCAGATAAAGTAACTAATACAGCACAGTCNCCCTATCGCTACGAAATGTCACCAATTGAGATGCTCAAACTCGAGCAAANGCGTGAAAAAGACGGCGACNATTTNTTTGCNATTTATCACTCGCACGTCGCNTCGCCCGCNTACCCATCACCGACAGATGTGCGTATGGCATTCTTTCCTCCNGGCGTAACAAACAACCCNCCAATGTTTCCGGACACCTANTACATNTTGGTATCNCTCGCNGAGGATATTGCNGAGGTCAGGGCATTTTTCATTCGTACTGGCGGGGAGATTGAAGAAGAAATTATTGAGATTACAAAGTGACAAAAATTCCATGCGAATACAACTTGGAATAACGTCAANCAATGTCTAAAAAACAATCCTCNTACGAAATATATCTTGGCCTCGGCAGCAATCTAGGAAATCGCCTTGATAACCTTCGNACAGCCGTGAANCANCTANAAGACAAGCATATCTNCCCGAANTTGTTTTCTTCACTCTATGAGACTCCTCCATGGGGTTATTTAGAGCAACCTCACTTTCTTAATGNCNCNATCTCAGCAACTACAGATTTNAGCCCGCAAGAAATTTTAAGAAAAGTTAAAATAATCGAATCACATATGGGTCGCNCTGAAAATAATAAGCNGTGGCAGGAAAGACTCATTGATATNGATATTCTGCTTATACCAGGGCAGATTATTAATTTCGANGAACTCCAGGTGCCNCATANCTACCTTCATGAACGTTCGTTTGTGCTCGTTCCTCTAGCTGAAATTTCNCCAAACTTAATNCACCCNAAGATTGGATTGCGTGTGGAAAGCTTACGTGATTTACGGCCNCTAAGTGAAAGGCAATCTATTTTNAAAATATCCACNCGANANTGGCTNAGTGAAAATTAGAATCTTTAGGAGGATAGTCATCTGGACGGTCCCAAACGGTTGTCGCCAGNGTATATCCAATCCAAANTAAAAATGTCGCAAGCCCTAACGTCAGNNCGGCAANNGGCAAANNCAAAATGAAGTTCANNTGTTTCCTCAATTTATTTAAGAAAAAAACAGGGGCAAGAAANGNCACGACAATTAGNCCCTTGCCAAACCATCTAGACTGCTGTGTCGTAATGGGATTAATNCCTGACATATCCACNGGAGGTACTAAGCCTATAGNGACCGAAGATTCGGGGGCAAAAGATTTGGAATTCCGTCCTCAATTAAATAGACTTCCTCACAGACATCACAAAAAAGCGAACCTTCAATTATTTCTGCTTCATTNTGATTCACANNCTCTAGNCGNAGNGAATTTTTACATACGGGGCATGCCAATATTTCNAAAAGAGCTGGGCGCATTTCTTGTCCCTTCCTATACCGTCTATCCGTACTANCNAAACTCACCATACGAGTATAAGACCCTTGTTTTAGTAGATCCTAGTTACCTTACTTATCTNGCNTNAACCGGTTAATCGNTTTNCATCGCTCATTGACAGNTTACANTTTTCTAAAAGCTTTGTAAGCTTGTTGTTANAGTGATTGATTAGGCCAATNAATATTACAAAGGCTTCCAACNCAGNGANAAATGCCGCAACGATATNCAATGAAATTCCTNATTGGAATAACAAAATACGGAGCAAATGCGATANACAATCTGTTATTGTTCAAAATAANTAAGGGGGGGAAATGAANGCAGCAGTTTACAAAAGCAAACAGAGTTTAGTGGTTGAAGAAATCCCAACACCNGAACCNGGNCCTGACGAAATCCAAATTAAAATCTCACATAGTGCAATTTGCGGCACTGACGTCCATGTATATCTGTACGACATTGCTCCTCCAAATACAGTTTTAGGCCATGAGTTTGCTGGAGAAGTCTCTAAAATCGGATCCAACGTAACCCGATTTAAGCTGGGTGACAGAGTAATTGGTATGGGTGGCACGCCTCCTCCAGGCAAAGAGAGCCCTTTGCGAAAACAAGAACAATTTAACTATCGCCTTGAGGGCATCACAAACAGTAGAACGCGTGGATATGCAGAATATACGGTCTGCAACGAATGGGAACCACTTAAACTACCTGACAATGTTTCAAATTTAGAAGGGGCCTTGGCTGAACCATGTGCAGTGGTAACTAGAGCAGTAAGGCTGTCTCAACAGAAACTAGGAGACACTGTTGCCGTATTAGGGGCGGGGCCAATCGGGCTTTTATGCTTACAAGCAGCAAAAGCGGCCGGCGCCAACAAAGTCATCGTGTCAGAGCCATCTGAAGCTCGACGAGCTATCGCTTTGGAATTGGGCGCCGACGCAGTCGTCGATCCGACAGCACAAGATCCTGTGGAAAGCATCATTGAATTAACAGACGGTCATGGGCCGCACGTGGTCTACGAATGTGCTGCCGCAAAACCCAGCCTACAAAACGCGTTAGACATGGTGCG
>NZWK01000028.1 GCA_002701625.1 Chloroflexota bacterium | reverse complement strand
CCTAGACGCGCCGGAGTCCCTGTGCGCCGTCCACTCTAATCTATTCGAAAGAATTTCAGCGCGTAATTCCCAGACCAAAGATTGGTTAAATACTAGTCTAATTCAACTCTAGTCCAGACCTTACCGGTGACAATAGTCTTCTCCATGCGACACGAGCTGTTTTTTTGATTCTGGTCATTTGGGAACAGGCGTACACTCAGTTATGGGCGTGTCTCAAGTCGTTGAGCCAGACCAACTTATGAGGGAGGAATTATGAAAGTTTCTGAGTATCAGGCACTACTTTCAGAATCGCGAAGACCATTTTGTGATTTACTCGAAAGCTGCAGCGTTAAACAATTAATGGAGAAGCCTAGCGAGGATTCGTGGTGTGCACTCGAAACATTTGAACATCTTGTTCAGTCGGATGTCTATCATTTCTCCGACATTTTAAGACCATTGTGTGAGGATGAATTCGATCTAATCGCTCTTTTTAGTTCCCGGGTAGAAACAGACGGCGGTAAGGTTTTTGATACTATTCCGTCTCCTGCTGGTGCAAAATCAAAACCAGAACTTTTAGCCTTGCAGGATGAGGTGTACAAAATGTTTTATTTAGGCCTTAAGGAATATGCCGCACGCCTGGAATTATCTGAGTCCACTTTGCACCACCCGGTATTTGGAGACTTGCGCGGAATTAATTGGGTTAACTTTTACGCATTTCATGATTGGAATCACTATATTCAAGGTGCCGTAGCAGCAAATAAGATCGGTGTTATTCCGAAATATGACCCTTATGGGATTCCAAGGCAAACACATCAATCGCAATAATTGTTATTAAATCTCTGTGACGAGCTTATATACTCGCACAATGAGACACGAAGAAAAAAATAACAATGATGACAAGAAACCTCTTCACAAAAAAGATGAATGGGGATTTAACTATTGGGAAACAGTCACGCAAGCTGAATTAGAAGCATGGCGTGACGAAGCCAAGGCATTTAAGAAGTTCAAGGGAGTTGGCGAATAACGGGTAAATTTTTGTCGAAATGGAGAGGGGAATTATGCCCTTAAAAATCCAGCCGCGTAATCTCTATAATCAGCACCAAAGCCATCAAGAATTTCTTTCAAATCGTCCTTAACATCTCCTAAAACAATAAAGCTTTCGATTTCAAATAAGCCCTGAAAAATCTCCAGTAAATGAGAGCTGAGTAAATTATCAATTCTTAATTTCGCACCATCGCTGTCATCAAAAAATTCGATGAGAGTTGCGTTTTGCTTATCGGGTGAAACGTACCATTCGAATCTCTTTGTTTTTGGCTCATCCAAATCACTGGTATATGGAACCGCTTGATTTTTCATAAAATCTAAACATTTTTCAGGGTCCGTAATCTTTAACTCGAAAATAAAAGAAATGTGTTTTACTGCTGACATGATTAGTTCAAACTATTCCGATTCCATTTTGAACCATAAGTTAACACAATTATTGAATTACTTTGCAGGCACTTACCGTAGGCCTGGTTAAGGGACTGTCAGAATTAATAGAGCTTACACAAAACATCTGGGGAAAGCAGTACTATCTGTCGGGAATGGAAAGGACACGGCATGGATTGGGAACAACTAACAATCATTGCTTAGATTGTCACGGGGATCGCGACGTTGGCGGTAGCAGTGTTCTTGGCGAGCCAATTAAGTCAGCAGCACAGAGATTCACAAAAAGACATCGTGATGCGGATTCAAGATCGTGCTGACACCTACCGTGTAGAAATGTTTAAAGATCCCAAGCTAGCGACGCTTTGGAATAGGGGACAATCTTCTTATTCGACGCTTTCAGATGAAGAAAAAGAGCAGTTTGGGTGGCTCTGCTTAGGCCTTACTACTATTTGGATGAATATGTCGGAGTACATAGATGAAGTTGGGATTGAAACTGAAACCATTTTCAAGAACATGCTTGAGGGTGAGGGAATGCGCGCCAGGCTTGCTGATGAAAAAGGCATGCGACCCGTACTTCCTGCAAAGTTTGTTGCATATTTAGATGAAATCTCTGGGGAAATGGGTAGGCCCCTACCGTAGGCCTGAATAAGGAAGCCTCAGAACAAACACTATTTAGAGTTCATCGGCTTCTTCACGAATTCGTGTGGATTCGTTGCTACATAAGAGGTTTAAGCGAATGGGTAGAGTCTTTAAAACTTATAAATTTCATCAATAATCATTGATCCAAAGAGCATTGATAGGTAAATAGTCGAGTACCTCCAGAGTGTTTGAGTGTGCTCTAGGTGTTCTCCTTGTGAAACTCGAATCGATATATAAATAAATCTGAGCCCAGTGATGATGGCCACAGCTATAAATATAATTCCCATCGAGGCCACAAAGAAAAAGGCAATGGTCGAAGCTACAGTGAGAAGAGACCAAAGAACGATTTGTCTTTTTGTATATTTGTAACCAACCACATTTGGTGCCATAGGTATGTCAGCAGTCTGGTAATCGTCATGTAGTCCCAACGCTAGCGCCCAGAAATGTGGGGGTTGCCAGCAGAATACGATTATGAATAAGGTAATGCCTTCGATTGTGATTTGATTACTGATTGCTGTCCAACCAATGAGTGCAGGCATCGCACCAGCAATGCCCCCAAGCACCGTGTTGTGGACTGTTTTGCGTTTCAGGATCGGGCTATATATGCCTGCATAGAAGATGTAAGCAAAGATAGACAAGATTGCCGACAAGGGGTTGATAGCAATCCACATCCAGATGCCACTTGTTATTCCGAGGATTAGACCAAAAATAACAGCATTTTTTTGCGTTATTGTGCCTCGTGGTAATGGACGATTCCGTGTCCGCTTCATTAAACCGTCGATATCACTGTCGATCGCCATATTAATTGAAGAGGCGCCGCCTGCCGATAAGATACCCCCAATCATCGTTGCTACGACTATGGTGGTTCCAGGCCATGCCCCAGAAGCTAGAAACATAGCTGGTACGGTTGTGATTAGGAGTAATAGCACGATTGAAGGCTTCATCAGAGTTAAGTAATCTCGCAGCACAGAGCCAAGGTTTCTGGAAGCAGGAGAAACTGTTGCAGGTTGAGTTTTAGAGTTCATATTTTAGTGATGCAATCTATTCTCGCTGGAGTCTCTCTTGGGCAGACTTAGGACTCAAACCTCATCGTGATTTTCAATAATGTTTTCTAGCTCGTCTATTTGACTTTGTAGATTTCGGATTTTCACCTGCAATATCACCAGATAGGTGAACATACCAGCCCAAAATACTGCAAACCCAGCAAATAAAAAACCAATCTCTGACATCCGGTCAACTCTTTTCGGAAATATTTGTTTTTGCAATGGCTTTAAGTTTAAGAAGACGTTGGGATAATAGCTCAGTTTCGACTCCAAGCGTAATAAACCAAGCTGCCACCGAGATTACCGCTAAAACTGAGAATAACGTTACTAGTAGCATTTCGTCCGGAAGAGCAGGATTTAATTTTGCAATTATTGGCTGGGGATGTAATGTTCGCCACCAACGTACTGACATATGTATAAGAGGAATATCGAGAAATCCAATAATCGCATATATCGAACAAAAACGAGCCGATTTGTCACTATCGAGGCTGCTCGATTTTCGAGCTATTAAATAAGCCGAGAAAATCAAGAACAGTATTAGGGTGGTGGTGATTCTAGGATCCCATTGCCAGTAGACTCCCCAGATTGGTTTCCCCCAGAGTGAGCCGGTTATTAAAGTTAACAAAGTAAATATCAGTCCTACTACCGCAGCGCCTTGTGCAGCAGAGTCCCACTTAAAATCTCGTTTTAGCAGAAACAATATGCAACATACAGCTGTGACTGTAAATGCAAAGTAGGACGCAAGAGCTGACGGAAGATGGACGTATAGCAGGCGTTGGACATCCCCCTCAATTAACTCAGTTGGTGCAGTCACCAGTGCGAGCGCCGCCATCCCGATCATCGCCACCCCAGCCACCGGGGGAAGCACTTTCCAACGTAACGCATAAATATTATTTAGAAACATAACTCTACTATCTCAGTGATCACTTCAATCGGCCAGAGGGAACATTAGCGTAGCAATTGCAGTACTCCAAATCGTGAAAAGACTTAGCAAAAGAATCCATGGAGTGGTGCTGGCTTCTTGCTGCAGGCTTGCCGAGGTGGCTTCGACCGAAGCGATCAACAATGGGACCAAAAGGGGAAGCGCTAAGACAGGAAGCAGAAGCCCTCCGTTGTTCCGATCTAAATTTATAGCAGAGAGCAGAGTCGATAAAGCTGTGTACCCGATCGTCCCGATGGTCACGATTATCAGCAGCTCAGGAGTAAAGAGGGGCTCCGAGAACAAAATTGTGGCTCCTAACAATAAACCGAACTCGATTAATAGAAGCATCAATATATTTGCCAGAGTCTTTGCGATATAGATTGTCATTGAATGAATGGGACTGATTTTTAACGCATCAAGGATGCCATTTTGGCGATCTTGTTGAAATGATTGACCGGTTGCGAAAATTCCTGAAAACAAGAAAACAGTCCAGATGACCCCCGGCAGGAGGCTACTTACTAGACCAGTAGTGAGGTTAAAAGCAAAGGAGTATAGGAGGAGCGCCGTTATCGCAAACATGCAGGCGGTGATCCAATCTGTTTTATCTCGCCACGCTTGCTTGAGGTTCGCAGTCAGGAGCTTGCCGCCAATTTGTAATTGTGAGGGTAAGTTCATAGAGCATCCTTGCCTAGACTTGTTTCTATGACCCGCCCGCCTTCGAGTCGTACAAAGCCCGTAGCCCAAGTATCCACTCGTTCCTCTCGATGTGTCGCAGCTAGCACGGTAATCGGAGTTGCCTCTTCTTCGGCTGCATTCATGAGTATCAGTTGATCAAGTATCCTCAGCCCGTCTTGGTCTAGCCCAATTTCCGGCTCGTCGAGCAGCAGTACTTTCGGTTTATGGAGGAGAGCTTTTGCGATCATTAATCGCTGCTTTTGTCCACGTGAGAATGTACCGATCATCTCGTCGCGCAAGTGCCATATTTCTACACTAGTCAACAATCTTTCAATTCGTTCGTGATTATTCGGCACCTGATATATTTTTGCGAATAATTCAAGATCTTCGATCGGTGAGAAATTTTCATAGACCATGGGTTGATGCCGAATGACGCCAATTATATTTTGCAGGGCTGTGGTTTTCTTGGAAACGTCGTGACCAAGAATTTTAGCGGAGCCCTCTGAAGATTGAAGAAGTGTTGAAAGTATAGTCAGGAGAGTTGTTTTTCCTGAGCCGTTATTCCCGAGTAAAGCAATTCTTGAACCAGGGGTAATTTGAATCGACACCTTGTTTAGTGCCGGCAGACCATCATATCGCCGAGTTAGGGAATTTGTTTCGATAGCCATATTCTGCATATTTTTTTAATTCGTTTCACTGCGCAGGCGTTTTATTAGTAGAAATATACCTGTCATGGGGATCATTATTGATCCGGCTGTCCAACTCCATAACCAAAGGTTGAATCCTCTTGGGGNNAGGCTAGACCGTATTTGTGTTCCATAAGANTCTTCAAAGAAGAGGAGGATATTGTCAGGGCTGCGTCCGTCAGCCAACTGTGTCCTAATTGAATTCTTAATATCGTTGCATAGGGCNAATGCGCAGGTTGTCAGACCTTCATTAACACAAACAGGGCAACGGAGTTGATCCTCAATAGCCAATGCTTGAATTTCAATCGAAGTCTCAGGTGTTTGAGCTGAAACATTTGTGACAGCATTTAATGAGATACACATCATGAGGGTGAAAAGAAACGTGTGTTTGAACATTTTAGTCTTCATGAATTTCTCAAGATGCTGCGATCTCTCGCACTAAGACTAACTANGACTCCNGCAATATATAAGCCTGCCCCTATCCATAACCACTGNACTAACGGCTTTATNAGGATTTGTATTTCTGCAACTTGTTTTTCNTCCCAGCCCTGCGTGAATACATAGACATCTCGAATTAAATTACTGTCAATATCGACTATTGCAACTGGTTGATTGGGTGCCGAGTAAAAAAAACGCCTNCCCGGNCGAAGTACATTNACTGCTTGNTTATTCTNTATNAGGGTGAGTTCNGTTCCTGCTTCGATCTCGATTCCATTCTTTTCAGGCTTTTGNCCCCATAACCCCTGATACTCGAACAAATAATTTTCGAATGAGAATGACTCTCCGGGTTCGACCGTGAAGCGATTTCTGCTCTCNTAAGCAGTTGANAAAACAATGCCNATTGCCATGATAGCCAATCCAATATGAGNNACATACCCGCCATAGCGNCGGGGATTTTGTTTGAACGGTCGAAGCATNCGANTATANGGACTCGATTTAATTTCAGTACTTCTAGTAACTGCNCGGTAAATTTCAAATGAGTGTATGAGTACGCCAAACACGCTCGAAAAGATCGCCAATATGTTGATGAGCCCGCTNGCTCCCAGTAANAACGCGAATNCTGATACNAGTANTGCGAGACTNAGTGGNAATTTTATGTGTGCGATGTAGTTTTGNTTNNGNGTTTTTGTCCAGACCAGTGGAGCNGTGAAGGCCATNAAAAATAGCAGGATNGCAAGAAGTGGCCCGACTGTGTCTGCGAAGAATANTGGNCCTACGACTATGCGGGCNCCGTTAGCAAGTTCTGATGCGACTGGNAAAAGGGTTCCTCCNAGAATNACTAGGCCGATCGNGAGTAAGAGGAAATTATTTATTATGAGTCCNGTCTCTCTNGATAAGACNGAATCATAGTTATGTNTTACTGGCTTTTCACTGGTTCCAAGTGACAAAAGNATTGCTGGTGCAAGAAGTGATATAGCCAGCAGGCCTAGNAAGTAGGGACCNATGTCAGACTCNGCGAACGAATGNACAGATGTGATTAAGCCCGATCGTACGTTGAATGTTCCNAAAATTGCCAAAATNAANGGNAAGCAGCCNAGCATTAAATTCCAGNTATANAACAGTCCGANCCGTTCNTGNAGTGGCTTGCTATGAAGTAGTACNGCNAGAGGTATTAGNGGAAGAATGGCNCAATTCTCTACNGGATCCCAACCCCAGTAGCCTCCCCAACCGAGCACAGTATATGCCCACCAAGCACCTAGNAANTTTCCAGCTGAGAGGANGAGNAGGGAAATTAAAGTCCAACGTCTCAGCGATTGTGACCATTCAGAGTTGGCAGTTCTTGAAATGATTATTCCAAGACTGATCGCAAACGGGATTGCGGTACTNGCCAANCCCAGCAATAGCATGGGCGGATGAATAAGCATTGTGGGATCAACNAGAAGTGGATTTAGCCCTATACCTTCGGTGAAGACNTGGNTNGTCAGTTCGAACGGTGAGCTGAGAAATGTGAGAGGAAAAAGAAAGGCTAATANCACGAACGCTAGGATNGTNACTGCGTTTAGCCCGCGGTACTGGAAGACTGCTGTCCGNGTGCGACTCAATAACAGTGTTCCCAGACTTATCGCCAGTGTCCAGATGAGTAGGGAGCCGGCCTGACCTGANTATAACGATGCAATTTTATACCAAATCTCCATCTGTGTAGACGAATGNTCAACGACGTATTTGAGAGCNAATTGATCTGTAGCGAGNGAATAGGCAAGGATGGNGAGTGAAGCAACAAGGCTNATAAAAATCAGTATCACCAGATTTTGTTGTCNTCTNTAAATGACCNCAAGTTCAATCATGCTCTTGGANGATATNCCAAGAAGCACACACAGTACGCTACTTGTAACGGNCACACCTAAGGTGATGTGTCCAGCAATTCCTAGANTATTGCCTATTTCTGGCACGCCCGCTCCTAANTTGAGTATCTAAATCGTACCGTTGATTTTCTGATATGGCTTGTGNCGGATCAATNAGGCTTAACGAAATTTGAAGAAATAGAATCNTCTGGCACTGAGCCCGCAAAAAATTCATTTTCATGTTTAATTATTATTANATCCGCGGTGATGCCGTTTGTAATGCCNACACCCTCCACGATTACAAGGGCATAAGGCCCAAATAATGTCGGTATNGTTTGGCCTACAAAATTNACATTTACTAGATCGTTCTCGTCTCCNATGATTTGAAATGATGAGACGGTGCCGCTTTCTTCNATTATTGATTGATCTACTACTCGGCCTGCAATTCGTATNCGCTGTCCTATTTTCTCTTCATTCTCTAAATATTCTATGGGTGTTAGGTAATAGCTAAGATTTGAACTCGCTGATCTAACCACNAACACACTGATGGCGGAAGCCGATACGAGTAAGACTAATATTAATGTTATTTCCGGCGTTAATTTAATACGTTTCAAATTGTTCTCACTAATTTACTTNGCTATAAACTTCCAGCTCACGTAGCAGGGTGTGTAGGGTTTGTTCAGACAACTCACCCTCNTACCTTTTGNATATGCGCAAGTCTGGNGTTAACAATAGGATAGTTGGCAAACGTGTTATTCCGTAGTNAATATGA
The DNA here is from genome assembly GCA_002701625.1 of Chloroflexota bacterium. The sequence continues at coordinate 38,022 of NZWK01000028.1, read as the reverse complement.
ATTCTGCGCTCCTCGTCGATNAGCACTGGGAATGANACTGGAAATTGNGCGACGAATTTTTTAGCGTCNGAGGTTGGTTCCCAGATGTTAATTCCTATAAATTCATAGTTTCTATTTTNATAGGTTGGATATATTNNTTCCATCATGANGGCCTCNCGTTTGCAGGGAGCGCACCAAGAGGCCCGGAAAGATAGGAGCACATGNTGCCCACGCATCGATTCGAGTGAGAGAGTCTTTTGGGAATCAAGTTCTGTTTTTAGTATGAGGCCAGTGAAGGCTGGCGCATCTGCACCTTGTTGTTCAACTCTGTTTAATGCTGGCGTCGNACTTTTACTTTGTTGCTGAAGTCCAAAGAAAAGCAGAATGATCAGAGCAATTGCAGACAGCGTGAATANCGACGTAGAAAGTTTTAAACGAGTCAAAGTTTATCCAAGCCAGCAAGTAGCAATTTATGAANAAAGCTATGAGTCAATGTTACCTATAATTGGATTTATATTTTGGTAACCCATTGCGTGAAGGCCTGTTAGACTATCTATCAACGTCATTTAGTGATAAAAAAGTTGCTGCGCGAGTAATTTCTTGGATGAGGGAGGTAACAATGACAGGTCGTTCGAGGCAAATTGTTTTAGTCGTAGCCTCCGTCGTTGCGGTGGCTTTCGTCTCATGGCTTATTTTTATAGCATTTGACGGTGCGACAATTGACAAACGAATGAGCACACTCAATCCTCTTTCAGACCAAGCTCAGTCTTATCACGACGTATACGTGCTTGTTTGGTGGCTGTCAGGAGCGGTGTTCGTGGTCATTATGGCCGCAACCCTCATATTGAGTATTCTTTACCGAGAGCGCCCTGGAGTAGAGCCAAGGCGTGATATCCATGGCAATACACGATTAGAAATTTTNTGGACGATTATCCCAATTGTGATTGTGCTTATCATGGTCGTTCCNACTTTTGAAGCTGTGCTATCAGTTGAAGGTGATGCCGAGGAGGGTGCTCTGGAGGTTACCGCGACTGGTCACCAGTGGTGGTTCGAATTTACNTATCATGATNCGGATGGAAATGAACTTTTCAGAACAGCAAATGAGATGCATGTTCCAGTAGAGAAGGCAGTGAACGTNAGTTTGGTATCAAACGATGTTATCCATGCGTTTTGGGTTCCGGCTTTGTTTGGTAAAAAAGACATGATGCCNGGCCATAACAACCGACTATGGTTTAAGAGCAAACCGGGNACGGAAGGTATGCACTACGGCCAATGTGTNGAATATTGNGGTGACTCCCATGCCAATATGCGNTTTAGGATTTTTGTTGAATCAGCGGCTGACTATGATGCTTGGGTTGCTAATCANATTGCAAAAGCCAAGTGGTCTGATGATGAGTTAGTCAGTGCTGGTCGTGAGGTNTTTGTTGCCAAAGCATGTAACTCTTGTCATCAGGTTGANTACAGCAAATCGGATGCGCCNGACTGGCTTGTTCCGCCAACTGTCGCAGCTATAGGNCCGAATCTATCTCATTTAGCTAGTAGAACGACTATCGCGTCAGCCCTNCTTGATAGAGATGANTCTAGTCTTCGAGCTTGGCTAAANAACCCTCCNGCTATTAANCCGGGGTCGCGAATGCCAAACCTNGAACTTACTGATGANGAGATAACTAAGTTAATTGCAATGTTAGATAGTCTTGAATAACGGCATTTGGAGATTTATAAAAATGCTTGTGCTTTCTGAAGGAGAGGATCGTTAAATGGCTACAGCTACTGACGGTGTAGGGGCGGTTCAGGCTGAACAATCTAAAGTCTGGGAGTGGTTGACCACAGTTGATCACAAAAAAATCGGAACGATGTATGGGATCACTGGTTTNACCTATTTTCTGATTTCTGGTTTGACTGCATTAGCNATACGGACCCAGTTNGCTGTNCCAAACGGAAACGTTTTGAGNGCTGAACTCTATAATCANTTTTTCACGATGCATGCCNTNATGATGATCTTCCTGGCAATCATGCCTATGGGTGCGTCATTTTTCAACTACTTTATACCTCTCCAAATTGGTGCCCGAGATGTAGCNTTTCCTAGACTTAACGCTCTTTCATATTGGGTATTTTTATCTGGTTCNCTTATTCTNTTCTCNTCTTTCTTTTTGGGTGGCGCACCCGATGCGGGTTGGTTTGCATATGCGCCTTTAACTGAGTCGAAATACTCTGTGGGCCCCGGTCTTGATTTTTACACGGTCGGTTTGATTATTCTGGGTTTGTCTTCGCTGATGGCTTCTCTGAATTTNGCAGTCACGATACTTAATATGCGTGCTCCTGGAATGACCATGATGCGACTTCCTGTNTATATGTGGATGACTTTGGTAGTGTCCTTNCTTCTTATTCTTTCGCTTCCCATTGTTACNGTTGCCTTGGTAATGCTTTATTTCGATCGAAACTTTACNACTAATTTCTTCACTCCTGAAACAGGTGGAGATCCGATCCTNTGGCAACATCTTTTTTGGTTATTTGGTCATCCGGAAGTGTATGTTTTGATATTGCCGTCCATGGGGATTGTGTCAGAAGTAATCCCAGTGTTTTCTAGGAAACCCCTATTTGGCTATGCTGCGATTGTTTTTGCAGGAGCGTCGATTGGTGTTCTGGGCTTCGGTGTATGGGCACATCACATGTTCACTACCGGTCTTGGAACGGTTCCAGCGTTGGTATTTAGNGCTACAACGATGGGTATTGGAGTTCCGACGGGAGTTAAGATATTCAACTGGCTCTCGACCATGTATGGGGGAAGTATTAGGTTTACGACCTCGATGTATTTTGCAGTTGCATTCATCGCCTTATTTACTATTGGTGGAATNTCAGGTGTGATGCATGCNGGNCCTGCTGTGGATTCGCAACATCAGGATACATACTTTGTAGTGGCTCACATACATTATGTACTGTTTGGTGGGGCCATCATGGGTATATTCTCTGGTATTTTCTACTGGTGGCCCAAAATGACAGGACGATTCCTGAGTGAAGTTAGTGGNAAATGGTCGTTCTGGGTGATGTTTGCAGGAATGAATTTGACATTTTTCCCGATGCACTTTTTAGGTGTGTCCGGAATGCCACGAAGAATTTATACATATGATGAGGGTTTTGGTTGGTCCGATTGGAACATGGTTGCCACGATNGGGTCNTATCTTATNGGAGTCAGTGTTCTGATATTTTTGGTGAACGTCTATCGAACTATGCGTCAGCCGGCTACAGCTTCGGATAATCCTTGGGATGCGCCTACNCTTGAGTGGGCGACTACGAGCCCGCCACCTGAGCACGATTTCGATGTAGTCCCGGAAGTTCANTCTTCCATGCCACTTTGGACTAACAGAGAAATGGGAATNACAACTCCGGAAGCACCCGAGGGACTACATATTCATTTGCCTCCCTCTTCATATATGCCTCTGATTCTAGCGATCGGNGTTGGACTNATTGGTGTGGGNTTGTTGTCGCATCTAGCTCTTGTGGGAATTGGAGTAGCGATTGCGACCTATGGTGTTTGGGGCTGGGCGATTGAGCCTACCGATTAGTANTTAGAAAGACTGTTTCTTTTCGAAGGATGACTGGGAGTTAAGGAGAATCCATGAGCGCAGCAACACACGAAACTGAGCATCATACCAGTTTGGGAGTCGACAATCGTAAATTGTTGATGTGGATATTCTTAGCTTCTGAATGCCTTTTTTTTGGTAGCCTTCTTTCAACATACTTGGTTTTNAAGGGCGAATCTCTGAGTGGCCCTGGAACAGATATATTTGCATTTGAAATAACATCAATTTCGACGTTTGTATTGNTNATGAGCAGCTTNTCGATGGTNCTGGCCGTTTATGGTGCGCAGCATGGCCAGCTTGGACTCATGAAATTGATGCTGCTTTGCACTATTTTGCTTGGATTGGTGTTTTTAGGTTTTCAGGTATATGAGTTCAAGACATTTGCGTCGGAGGGATTAACNCTTTCAACGAATCAGTTTGGTGCTTCATTTTATNTNTTGACTGGATTTCACGGCTGTCACGTTGGTGTAGGTGTGTTGTATTTATCTTCTCTACTTATATCTTCGGTGAGGCGTAATGGAATCGGAAAAGAGACGCCGCTTTATATTGATATTGGCGGCTTGTATTGGCACTTTGTTGATATAGTTTGGATCGTACTATTTACGGTAGTNTATTTAATTCCNGCATATTAGTAGTAAAATGTTGTTGAAAGTTTTAGGTGAAGGAGCGACTGCACATGGCTGAGATGGACGCTGTTCATGATGCTCACGACGAGCATCCTACTACAACAATTCGTGAGTATCTAATTATAGGACTTGTACTGAGTGTAATTACAGCGGTTGAACTTGTAATGTCGCTCTATGAGGATGAATTGGGTGTCGTACTTATTCCCGGATTGTTAATATTTTCAGCTATTAAGTTTGTAATCGTCGTAGGAATGTTTATGCATTTGAGATTTGATTCAATCCGTTTTACTCAGATATTTGCATTNGGATTTATACTTGCGACAGCTTTGCTGATTGCTGTGGTCGTTTTATTTGCGTACGATGCGACTGATGCGATCGGTGGCGGGTTTATNGGTGATCCAATTGAACACCACTAATTCANTTGGTGTNAATTCNTTTGTACATACGTTCATTTCATAGGTCAATCTCACACCCATGANTTCAGTCGTCGCNGAGCGACTACCTTTNTCATTACCTGGTCATGCGGGTGTTAGCCACGACTCTTCTGATCCGTGGTTTTCGCANTGGAATGTTGACCCCGAGATTCTTATCCCATTTATGGTACTTACGTTTCTCTATTTGCGCGGTTTAAGAGGTTGGACGGATCGATCTCGTGAACATCCAACTTGGAAGACCATCTGCTATTTTGCGGGATGGGGTGTATTACTTTTAGCAGTTGAGTCTCCGATCGATTTCTTGGCAGAGCGTCATTTTTTTATTCACATGATTCANCATGAATTACTCATTATGGTGGGTATGCCACTCACTCTGCTTGGTGCTCCGGTTACTCCGGTGAGCCGAGGTTTACCGGGTCGCATTCGTAAGCTACTGGTATCACCTGTATTTAGGTCGAAAATATTTCGTATNNTACGAAATATTGCACTGACTCCAATAGTCGCTGGAATCGCTGTCAACGTTGTCATAATTATTTGGCATGTGCCGGNCTTATATAACCAGGTTTTGTTCAATAGTTTTATTCATCGTTTTCAGCATGTCAGTTTTCTGATAGTGGCGTGGCTTTTTTGGTGGAATATTATTGACCCGAAACCTCTAAGTTCTCGGATGGGTATGCCGCTGCGGGCAATNTTTATATTTTTGACAGGGATGCCAAAACATGTTGTGGGTGCATTTCTAGTTTTTTCGACTACTTTTTTTTATACCGGCTATNTAGAGTTTCAGCCGGTATTCAACAGCATAGATAGATCAACTGATCAGTTACTNGGTGGGATGATTATGTGGGTAGGCGCGTTGAGTATTCACTTAACTGCTATGGGCATCGTATTTTTTATCTGGATGCANAGACAACGAAAAGAGCAAGANGCATATCTCANCGAACTGCGCAAATCTCATTGACGCAGTTCGTTGTGATACTTAGGATATATCCTACCTAGTTTGTTTGCGTATAATATACGCAAAGTAACTANGGAATAATAACTGCAGGGGACTATATGTCGTCACTACGGATTTCTCTCGCTCAAATCAATACTACTGTAGGAGATTTTTCGGGTAATTCTGCATTGATTCTTGAGATGGCACAGGAAGCTGCGAGTCTGGGTGCGGATATAGTTGCCTTTCCTGAGCTTGCAATTTGNGGATATCCNCCGGAGGATCTCTTACTTCGATCTTCCTTTATTGAAGAGTCACGCATCGCTTTAGAAAAGTTAGCTGTGGATGCCAGAGAACTTCCTCCGCTAATAGTTGGTTCTCTTGATTTTGATCGACATTTATATAACAGTGCATCAATTTTGCATGGAGGTCGAATAACGGCTGATTATCACAAGCAAAAACTTCCAAATTACGGCGTGTTCGATGAGCAGCGTTACTTCCAGCCTGGAAAGTCAGTTCTGCTATGCCGTATTAAGGGTGTGGATATCGGAATAAACATCTGNGAAGATATTTGGTATCCGGATGGACCCATATCTGATGCAGCACTAGCTGGTGCNCAGCTCATAATAAATATTAACGCCTCACCATTTNCAAAAAANCGCTCATCTGATCGCNAGAGAATGATATCGACTCGAGCAGCAGATCATACGGTTGCGATAGCCTANGTGAATCAAGTGGGCGGGCAAGATGAACTTGTATTTGATGGAAATTCATTTATTTCCTTGGCAGATGGACAAATACAAAATCATGCGCCATCTTTTGAAAATTTTCTTTTAACGAGTGANATCGAATTCGAAGATGTTCTGCAGCGGCAATTGCATGATTCTCGATTGCGACAGATGCGAAGCACTCGGGGTAATGAAAATTCTTTGGAGATTGANCAAGTGGATTTGGCACTNGNTCCCTTTGAGAAGCCTGATATCTCCAATGNGGTNACGAACGCTGCAATTTCCACAGAAGAGGAGGTCTACCGCGCGTTGGTAACGGGGACGCGAGATTATTTGCATAAAACTGGATTTGAGCATGCCTTTATTGCTCTATCGGGCGGAATTGACTCTGCTTTAGTGGGCGCTATTGCNGTGGATGCCCTTGGCCCAACAAACGTGACAGGTGTTTCCATGCCGTCACGATATTCCTCTGATGGCTCCGTGACTGATGCTGAGGATCTTGCCAGTCGCCTAGGTATCGAGTTGTTGTCTCTTCCGATTGAAGGAGTACATGCTTCAGTTCTTGATTCATTGTTACCGGANTTCGCCCGATCAGAAAATCCAGACGCTGGGGTGGCTGGAGAAAATGTGCAATCAAGAATTCGTGGAATGTTGATGATGGCTCTTTCAAATCATCGACCAAAGTCGATGGTCCTTACGACAGGAAATAAGAGTGAATATGCATGTGGATATGCNACGTTGTATGGCGATATGGTCGGTGGATTTGCGGTGATTAAGGANGTNCCAAAGACTCTGGTGTGGGAATTATCGCGCTGGAGGAATAGCANTGGTGAGGTGATTCCTGAAAATTCAATTACGAAGGCNCCTTCTGCTGAATTACGTCCTGATCAACTGGATTCGGATTCGCTACCTGAATATGATGTCCTCGACCCAATCATCGAACTTTATGTGGAGGATGATCTTTCTTTTGAATCGATTGTTTCNAAAGGATTCGACGAGAAATTNGTGCGTCGCGTAATCGGTATGGTGAATCGAAACGAGTATAAGAGACGTCAGTCTCCGCCCGGAGTGAAGATAACCACCCGAGCTTTTGGCAGAGATAGGCGACTACCTATGGCTACTCGGTACTCTGGCGTGTAGTCTTTTTATTTTTCGGTATCGACAATTGACACCATCGCGTGCGCCGCGGCTACGTCGTGGACTCTAATAATATTGGCACCTTTGAGAACAGCAAGGGCATTAAACGCCAGAGTTGCACTGAGTAGTTCGGCTGTGTCCTGNCTGTCTCCCTGCATCATAAGTTCTGAAAGAAATCCTTTTCGGGAGGCGGATACAAGAATTGGTCTATTCAGTGTCTGTAATCGTGGAAGTGTCCGTAAGAGGGTGAGGTTATCACTTGCGGATTTTCCAAACCCAAATCCCGGATCTATCCAAGCCTGTTGTCCAGTGTTGCGTTCAAATAACGTNACNGAACTCTTAAGAAAATCAAAGACTTCAGTCTCGATATCCTCATATTTTTGGCTGACTTCGCGGTGTAATTTTGGTAGGCCTCTCATGTGCATGATGCAAATTGGAAGACCAAAATCTTTTGCCACTTGATGCATTTCTAAGTTTTGTGCACCACTCACATCGTTAATCAGGTGGAGTCCTGCCGAGGCGACGCCTTTTACAACCGACGGAGTCCAAGTATCGATTGATGTAATTATTCCCTCTTGTGAAAGTGCTTCGACGACTGGATAGATGCGACTGACTTCTTCTTCTGGCGAAATTGAGTAGGCTTTAGTTGCGGTTGAGTGGGCACCGATATCAATNATATCTGCGCCATCTTGCGTCATTTTGATAGCACGCCTGATAGCTTCATCTGACCTCACCCTCGAAAATGCAATTGGGGAGTCATTCGAAACGTTTATTATGCCCATGANNGCTGTTCGTTGACTTAGATCAAGAGTTTGGTTGTGAAATCGGATCAACATTTCTTTAGTCTAGGGCGTCCTAGGTTTAGACTGTTTTTATGACGTTACCTGACACNGCGTTATCGGATGACGAGGCTCGCCTAGTTCTAGAAGGAGGCTCTCGGCTACTTACCGCTGATTTGCCGACCCCNCCAGATATTACACCGTCTACCGATTCTGATTGTTTTGAAGGACTCAGATTGAAATTTGCCGAATCATTATCAGTGAGTNAGCAACGTGTTGTCTTATTTGATAGCTATGAGANAGCAGGCCAAGCTGCTCTTGAGAATATGCGACTGGCGTCGCCACAGTCGACCGGCCAGATACTGGGACCAACAATTGGAGCGTCAGCACTAGTAACTCTATGCAACAAGAGAAAATTAGAGTATTTTGCAGTCGATATTGAGCCTGACAGCTTAGGCATTTCTCCTCGTGGTATTGCCCAGGCGGTCGAGTCCGCGTCCACAGATATTGTNGGTGTCATTATTGGTCATCCTTTTGGACATCCGGCTAATATGACTGTGCTAAGTCAAATGCTTTCCGGTTATAATTTGCCTTTTGTCCAAGAATGTTCAGAGAGTTTCTTAAGTAGTAATCATGATGCTCTTATTGGGACAACAGGGATTGCTTCAATTTTTTCAGTCAGAGAGTCCTTGTCGCTTTTTCATAACGTCAGTGGTAATTTGTCACCCACCATCGTGGTCTTTGGTGATGATCAAGATGACGAATTCATAAGAGTTGCAATGGATGCGACTCGCGTAAATTGTCCTGAAGACGTAATGCGAATTTTTTTGGGAGCAATGGGATCTATAGAAAATCGAATAGANCATCGTCGCAGACTTGCTTGGGAATTGAACTTTAGGCTACGTGGCGTTGCCTCTATAGCGAAGATGTCACATGCCCGAAAAATTAAGCATAATTATTCNAATTTTGTCCTTAGGATTCGCGGGCCNGGTTGGCGGAAANGCGTATCGGATTCNATCTTGGCTCTTAACGAAGAAGGTGTTGNTTTTAAAATAGCAGTCGAACCTCCTTACTATGANGGGTATGAAGATTTTTCGTCCGGCCGATTCCCGGTTACCGATAGAATTGTGAGAGACTCTATATCGCTGAGATTGCATGAAGGTCTACATGAACAGCATATCGACATCGTCGGCAAAATATTANGAAAGGTCGCGTTATGGGCGTCCAAGGATTAGTGGTAGACACNTTCGGGAATAATTGATAGATATGGCGAATTTACCAGATCCNGCCTTGGTTGCTGTTCAGTTCTCAGATTCATCTGTCCGAGTAGTGTTGGCGGATAAATTACAGACAGCTGTTTATGATCAGTCCTTTGAGATTCGAGAAATGCTAGACCAAGANCAATGGGCTTGGGATGTCGGTGGATATATCGCTACCACTTTTGCACTAGAAGGTAANAAAAGATCGGCTGCCGCAATCGCAGTNTGTTGTCCAGGTTTTGTNGATGAATCGTCAGGTCGATTNATTGCATCACGTAGTAATCCGATATGGANTGACCTAGATGTTGTGGGTCAACTTCGAGCACATTTCGACGTACCAATTATGGCAGCCGATGAATTACGGGCAGCTCTCCGAGCAGAGATGTCTGCAATGGANACCCCCGATGAAGAGAGTACGTTTTATCTGAGACTTGATGAGAGTTNTAGTGCTGTCACGGCTTATTCCACTTCGAGGGTTATTTTTGGGGGTGCCGAGTCATATGAGGTTTCCNGTACGCTCTCGATCCTTCCAGAAGTTATCGAGANAGACTCAGCGGTTTATGNATCGCTATCGATTAATCTTTCAGANGCATTGGCCTACACTCGCCCTACAGTAATATTTATTGAGACAGATGCTGGTCACTTTGAACCGATTAAGCAAGCACTAGNTAACCTCTGCGAGTCACTCGNATTGTCGGCGAAAATTGNGCNTGCGAAAGACGATCCGGACAAGNTAATTCANGGAACTATATATTTAGCGTCAAATTTAGCTCTCGAAAATCGACTTTACTGATTCAGATAAAACTTAATTGATATTGACTAAATAGTGGTTAATGGTAATTGACTAGTTTCGGTTTTCGGCTGAATGATTTACGATACCTCTAGAAATTATTCACAATCGAGCTGACTTAGTTTATGGGGTGGGAATTATGACTGATAAGAATACGAGTACTGATTTCGAAGTAGTGATTGTAGGCGCCGGATTTGCGGGCCTCTACATGCTTCATAAAATGCATGAGGCTGGCCGTACAGCAAGGGTTTATGAGGCTGGTACTGGTGTCGGTGGCACGTGGTATTGGAATCGCTATCCTGGGGCGCGGGTTGATATTCAGAGCGTCGAATATTCGTATTCCTTTTCGGAAGAGCTTCAGCAGGAATGGGAGTGGCCAGAAAAATATTCGGCTCAGCCAGATATCCTGAAGTACGCAAATCACGTGGCAGATCGATTTGATTTAAGGAAAGATATTCAATTCGAAACCCGAGTTGAGAGTGCTATTTTTGACGAAGAAACAAACTCATGGAATGTCACGACGGATCAGGGTGATTCGGTAAAGGCCCAATTCTTCGTCATGGCGACTGGATGTCTTTCTGCTGCAAATAAGCCTGATATACCAGGTCGAGATAATTTTGCAGGCGATACTTATTTCACAGCGACTTGGCCAAAAGAGGGCGTGGATTTTGCAGGGAAAAGGGTTGGTTTGATTGGTACGGGTTCGTCAGCAGTGCAGTCAACGCCGGTTGTGGCTGAGGAAGCAGAATCACTGACTGTATATCAGCGAACGGCAAGTTATTCGTTACCTTCGAACAACACACCGACTGATCCTGAATTCGTAGCTGAAATTAAAGCAAACTATGCCGACTTCCGTGCGGCTAATCGGAAGATGATGGCTGGTACCGGAGCTCAATACGCAGCCATGCTGCACGATCCGATACTGACCTACAGCAGTGAAGAGCAGGATCGTCTTCTCGAGGCCGCTTGGGATAAGGGCGGATTTACTTTCGCGTCAGTTTTTCCTGATGTTGTGACTGATTATGATGCGAATGAAGTTGCTGCTAATTTTGCCCGAAAGAAGATAGCCGAGATTGTTGAAGATGAAGCTACGGCAAAATTGTTAATGCCTGACATCGTAATTGGATGCAAACGGATGATTATAGACTCGGGATATTACGAGACCTTCAATAGGCCCAATGTGGATCTTGTTGATATAAAAAGCAATCCAATAGATGAAATTACAGAGAGCGGAATTCGAGTGGGTGATGATCATCGAGAATTTGATGTGATCATTTTTGCCACTGGATTTGATGCGATGACTGGGTCGATCTTGAATGTTGATATTAGAGGTCGTGGGGGAGAGAGTATTCGAGACGCATGGCATGCTGGACCTAGAACATATCTTGGACTTACAACTGTTGGCTTCCCAAACATGTTCGTTGTCACAGGACCAGGGAGCCCATCAGTGTTAACCAACATGATTGTATCTATTGAACAGCATGTTGAGTGGATTGATGAGTGTATTAATTACATGGACAACAATGAATTTTCAACGATTGATGCCAGTTTGCCTGCTCAAGATGCTTGGGTGGATCACGTTAATAAAGAGGCTGAGAATACGCTTAGGACTGATCCTAATTGTAATTCTTGGTATCTCGGCGCAAATGTTGAGGGGAAAACCAGAGTGTTTATGCCTTTAGCAGGCTTCCCAGCTTATAAGAAGAAATGTGATGAAGTTGTTGCAGCGGGTTACGAAGGATTCAGCCTGGTTTGACGGCTATAGCTTCNCCGACTGTTTATTAGCCAAGGCAATTGCCGAAAATGATTCGGTAATTGAACTTGCCCTGTCAGCATCGTTGATTAGTGGAGCGGCTAATACTTCTCCGCAGCCCTCACTGATGTANGAAACTAATTTTTCAGCCACTTCGTCCTCAGTTCCTGAGATAACCAAATCATCGAGGAGCTCATCAGGATAAGGATTACCCGCTATTTCAAATCCGGCTTCTTGGAACATNGCCTGATAGAAGGGAATTTCGCTGTACCGAGCGAGCTGCTCTTGAGCNAGATGTCTTGCCACCGAGCGNTCANTACTCACGGCTATAGGTACATGAGCGATTAACGGTATTCTTTTATCTCTNTTGGCACTCTCCGCACCTCTATTGAGCGCAGGTAAAGCCTGCTCNATGAGGTAGGTTTTGGGACACATCCAAGATATAGCACCATCAGTCAATTCTCCACATAATGAGAANGATTTTTGTCTAAGGGCGGANGCTAGGATTTCAACATTAATAGGTGATTTGATTGAGGTTCTTAAAGTCACCTGTTCACCNTCAAAATCTACAGTTCCATTGGCAAAAAGAGTTTTTAGCGATGTCAAATACTCTCTAAGATGCGTAAGTGGTTTATGCCATTGTGCTCCAATTGAACGAGTCATCATAGGTTTGTGTGAAGGGCCCAATCCGAGTCTCAATCTGCCTGGTGTCAGTTCTTCAAGTGCCACAGTTTGTTGCGCAATTGCAAGAGGATGTCGNGGCCATGTGGGAATGATGGCTGTTCCTCCAGCAATTTGTTTTGTTTGACTAAGCGCGGCACCTAGCGCAGTTAACGGATCTCCACCACCNGCTCCACCTATTGTCGCCCATGCAGTAGGGATTCCAAATTCTTCAGCTTCTGTAATCTGTGCGCAAAAATCGAGAGCACTACTTGCGCCAATTCCAACACCAATCTCATTCCAAGTCATTATCTGCTCGATTCTAAATAGATTTTTGGTCGTGTACTGCCGCTAGTATAGAGTCATGTCCAGAGATGTGGGTATNTCGTCCGATGGATCTCGATGAGGGACTGTATTTTTTGTTCGTGGATATCCAACTTGCAAAGCATGACTACGGCGTCTTCATGATTGTCCTTATAGTAATTTTTTAATTCTCCAATTTTCTCAAAAGCAAATTTTTCGTAGAGTAGTTGAGCAGANAGATTGGACTTCCTGACTTCGAGGACAATTTTAGGAAGCAGTGCTGCGTTGGCTTGATCTACGACATCAAACATTAGCCGCTCTCCCATTCCTGACCTGCGGTAATTCGGGTGGATAGCTATGCTCACTAGATGTAGTTGATCGACCATGAACCAAACTCCGCTGTACCCAAAGATATTCTGTGCTCTCCTTTTGTTTTGGCTTTTGTGTTCGAGTGCAACTCTGTATTGTGCAAAACCATTCTCAAGCTCAGTTTCAAAGACCCTCTGTGGCCAGGCATCTTCAAATGCAACGGACTCAAGTTTTTTGACAGCCGCAATATCAGTTACTGNCATGTCGCGAATTGTTAGTAAAGTGTCAAATTTATTCATATTTCATTTTNCTGATAAAAAGTANCAACNGATATTGACTTTAATGNGGGTTATTTANTTTTCACTTCTTTTTAGTAACCGTTTGAATGGNACATTGAGCAGAGTCATTGCGACCGCACCGGCGAGAAGGACCGTTGCCTGAATGAGTAAATGCGAGCCGATTGCGAGTCCAGCGGCTTCGGTTTCTTCTAGTCCGATCACCACGAATACTGCTGTAACTGCAATTTCNTACGGGCCGATATCCCATGGAGTCAGNGGNATCGAGACAATTACGTTGGCCGCCATCATAAGTATTAGTGTTTCGGATATTGATAGACTAAGGCCAAAGGCGTAGGCGATACACCAGTAGACTAGTGCCTCNACGGCCCATGCACACAAAGCCACAAGTACGATTAAACTGGCATTTTTATTATCTCTAAGCGGCCTGAGNCCATCTAGAACAGAATACTGAATCNCGCGCNCTCGTTNTTTTAGATTCGTNGGCAACCATTCAAGTGTTCGAANATCTTCGGCCCTAGCAACTTCTGAAGCTCTCGAAAGCATCAAAACTACACCAAAAATANTCAAACCGAAGAAGACAAGTCCGACAGATAGATTACGTATTTCTGNGGGTAGTCCTGCGGTGAGGATTGTGACCAGGAGGAATATTGCAAATANCAATGCATCAAGAGCNCTTTCGAGGACGAATACGCCGCTAGCAAGAGTACCTCGCGGAATACCAAANCTTCTACTTGGNANCTCTACACGTAATAGATCTCCTGCCCNAAGNGGTAGAAGTGCATTGGCACTATTGGAAATGAGAAATACACCAATCAAGTAGCCTGGTGTTACCTGTTCTTGTTGTCTGACAAACATCCACCATCGAAATCCATGGACAATTTTCGATATCACAAAGAGGAATGAGGCGATAAGAGCCCATCTGATGTTGATTGTGCCAACGTNNGCGAGGGAGTCTTTTAGATCGATGCGTGANGCGAAGATCAAAATNACTGTAACAGTGAAAATAAGTTGCNCGGTCCAGCGGCTATATTGATTCTTGAATAAGTCCTTCACCATGGACATATGCCACCAAACATTATCTAGCATCAATATCTGCAGATGCTAACTGCATTTGGTTAAAAGTTTAACTCTCNGGAGTTCAAAGCGANCGATTCTGNTGTGAANTGAATTTGTTTCTGNCTGACACATNCCTCCTNTATTTGTTTTGTAAATNATNNAGTTCATAATCTATTTGACTTTAGTTTTATTTCACAGGATGTTCTTAAAGATTACAGACCCAGCCGGACAGAACGATATATTGTGAGTGAATCTGTTAGGAAAATCTTACGTATATCTCATCTTAATGAGAGAATTTTTATTGTCCGTATTTCTTTAAGACTTTATAAATAAATTAACGAAATTCTCACACATCGGAGAGAAAGTGTGAGAATTATTTTTTTGTGTAATGAAAGGGAGTATGACTTGGGGTTACTTTTATTTAGGCAGAATATATTGTTTTTATTCACGATTAGCATAGGTATTGGACTCATGTTTTCGCTATCAGCTTGTGGCTCAGATTCCACCGATTCTAACAGCATGATGGAAGAAGCCACTGTATCTGCAACACAACAGGTTGCCACTGTTGCCGCAACTGCAGCGGCAGCCACCTCGAGTCCAACAGAATCTGCCATGCCTGATGCTTATTATCCTAAGACAGTAAAGGATCTATTAGACCGTGATGTCGACATAACTGTGATGCCTGAGCGGATTGTGGCACTCAGTCCGTCAGCTCTCGAGTATTTATACGCTCTGGGCGGGGTAGCAGTGGGTCGCCCATCTTCTGCTCGTCACCCTGAGTCAGCTATGGCTGTTGAAGCAGTAGGAACGTCGTATGCACCAAACTTTGAATCAGTTTTGGGATTGAATCCAGATTTGATCATTGCTGATTCAGTGATTCATGCTCAACCTAGATTTCTTGAGCAATTCAAAGGTCTGCCGGCGCCGGTATTCTTGGCGGGTGCAGCGTCTTACGGGGATGTTCTGAAAGCATTGGAACATTTAGGTCTGGTATTAGATAGAAGCGATGAGGCTGAGGACGAAATTGCGAGAATAGAAACGGCTATGGAAACTGCTAAATCAGTCTTGACACCGGGCGCGAGCGCCATCGTTGTGATTGCTGACAGAGACAACACACTCTATGCAGCGAAGAATACTTCATTTGCTGGTGATGTCATGGATGAGCTTGGAGTGGTGAATCCAGCCTCAGATCTTCCTGATGCCGGACCTTTTCCAGGATTTAGCACCGCGTCGATCGAAACACTTCTTAGATGGAACCCAGATTTTATTTTCACGATAACGCCAGCACCTGAACCGGCTCCTCGCTTAAGTACTTTACTTCCCAGTATTCCACCTATGCGTGGTCTAAGTGCAGTTCAGTCCGGGAGTATATTGGAACTTCCACTAGAATTAGCATTGCAGGCGCCTGGGCCTCGGGTCGATGAATTATTGAAATTGATTTCGGAGTCTTTGGCTCAGTAGAACGGATAGTTGCTGAAAATTATCAGTGTTGATCTCATGGAATTCGTGAAGTCTACGGTTGTCAGAAACTTTTTGTTCCTGTTGTCGCTCGTATTGCTGGCTTTTTTATTCAGTTTGCAATTTGGGACCAGCTATTTCAGTCCAAGTGAGGTGATAAAGGGCTTAAGCACGGCTGATTCTGGAATCGATCGGACAATAATCTGGGAAATCAGATTACCAAGATCTTTGTCTGCGGCACTAGTAGGAGCTGGTCTGGGACTTGCTGGGGCAATGCTGCAGGTGACGACGCGGAACCCTTTGGCTGATCCAGCGATTTTAGGAATTAGTGCGTTGGCAGGTCTTGCGCTGGCTCTTGTGGTAGTGGTTTTTCCGCTGGTTAACTCCTATATTCGAGGACTGGCTTGTATTGCAGGTGGGGTCACTGGTGGGGCATTGATATTGTTTTTATCGAGAGGCTTTGTGTCGCCATTGCGAATCACGATTGTTGGAGTTGCTGTTGGCGCTTTTGCATCTGCTTGTATTATCGGTCTAATTACGGGCTCACGTGTTGTGTTGGACTTAGCTCTCGGCTTCCTTGCGGGTGGCTTATATGGCGCTGGTTGGGAAGACGCATTTTGGTGGCTTGTATTTCTCCCATTGATGGGTTTGGGAATTATAGGCTTAGCCAATCGTTTGGATAATTTGACTCTGGGTGATGAGATAGCAATTAACTTAGGAGAGAATCCTGATCGTACTCGTGCGGCGGCCGTTCTCTTTAGCGGTTTGATGACGGGGATAGCTGTTTCAATTTCGGGCTTAGTTTCGTTCGTTGGCCTGGCTTCTCCACATATTGCACGAGCGATTGTTGGTCGTGGATCTTTAAACCTCTTTCTCGGCTCGATTTTGGTTGGAATTATTGTCATGCTTGCCGCCGATACAGTCGCGCGAGTGGTAATTCGCCCCTCAGAACTCCCTGCTGGAATACTAACTGCATTCGTCGGCGCACCTATCTTAATTTACCTAGTGAGATCTAAATTGTCATGAATAGTGAACCGATAATCGCTTGTAATAACTTAACTCTTGGGTATAAAGATACGGTCGTTATAAATTCTATCGACCTGGAAGTGCGTTCTGGTGAACTTGTGTCGTTGCTGGGCCCTAACGCAAGTGGTAAGAGTACTTTATTACGTGGACTGAGCGGAATTCGATCTATTGATTCGGGCGAACTGAGTTTCAGTGGCCAAGCAATTTCCTCGATGACCGCTAGAGAACTTGCGAAGCATGTTGCTTTTCTTCCTCAATTTCCGTCTCAAGATTTAGATTTAACCGTGCGAGAGCTAGTTAGTAGAGGACGTTCGCCTTATCTGTCACGCTTTACGGTAACGGACTCAGACAACACTAAATTTAAAGTAGATCGTGCGATCAAATTAGTTGGACTGGAGGAACTTGCTGAACGCATGCTAGGTTCACTTTCAGGTGGTGAAGCTCAGAGAGCGTGGATTGCCTTTGCACTTGTTAGGAATCCGAAGATATTAATGCTTGACGAACCAACCAGCCATCTCGATATTAGTTATCAGCGTGACCTGATGCGATTGCTGAAAGAACTCTGTNTGGATGGACTAGCTGTCGTCATAGTCCTGCATGATGTGTCTTTGGCCTTGGCTTATTCTGATCGAGTNNTCGGTTTAGACCAAGGCAAGATCATGTTCGATGGTGANGTTTTTAACGATCCGGAANCAGCTATTCAANCATTAAGCAAGCTATTTAGNATGAATTTGNTTTCGATACCGAGCTCTANGGGAAGGGCGCTGGTTGCACCTGATTGGATTAATCCAGAAGATTAGGGGATGAATTAAAGGAGCCCTGGGTGCAGCAGCAGTTTTCCCCCCGTAATCAGGGTTCTATTATTCGCTCGTTAAGGCTGCTAGGACCCGCGGCGGTTAATGTATCTGCCCACGAGTGGATTACTCCAATTGTGGCTGCGTTTATGGCCCGTTCATTTAATCCAGAGGAGGCTGTTGCTGGCTATGCCCTCGCACTCTCGCTAGCGTTTTTTTTGACACTTCCAAGACTTCGCATACAGGCGCTCACACTGGTATTTGTGGAGGATAATCAATCGTGGCGAGCAGTAGCGATATTCACGCTGATTTGTGCCGGAGTGGTAGTAGCAATAACTTCTATAGTGGCGTTTACTCCTCTTAGTTCAATTATCTTCCTTGATTTATTCAGGATCGATAAATCACTTGCTGACGAAGCGATGGCCGCTCTTAAAGTACTTACCTTGTGGGGATTGTTTTCGGTAATTCGAGGCCATCTGTATGGAGTTGCTCTCCGATTTGAAAGAGCTAGTCTACTGTGGCTGGGTGCGGCTACAGGTCTTGCGACCGCGACTCTAGTAAGTCTTTTTTTGTATAACTTTTTCCCGGAATTTAATTCTAGAATTGGAGCGATCGCGGTTACGTCCGCGGTGACACTTGAATGTGCAGTGGCATCAATCGGCCTGCTGGTGCGGCGCAAGCCTGAGTTGAAGATTGCACGTGTTCGACCTACCCAAAAGCGAATAATGCGCTTTTTCATCCCGTTGTTATTCGCAGCACTACTTCCTTCTCTAACCTTTCCCTTAATAAACTTTGCCATGGCCCGTAGCATTAACCCCGAGCTTTCAATAACTGCATTCACCCTTGCTTTCGGAGTCTTTTCAATAATGAGTATCCCATCGAACGGAATACAACCAACCAGTTTGGCGCTATTTGGACTGAAAGAATCTCCGCAGTTCATCAGATTTTTTGCGATAACAGTGGGAATTTTAACNGCNNTTCCGATAATTTTACTGNCTCTTAGTGANGCCGCNTCTGGNTGGGTTTTTGGGACGTTGCTNGGTGCAGATGATGCTGTTAAGNCNATGTCGATTCAAGCGNTACAGGTTTTAATGCTGCTTCCCCCGTGGCTAGCTTTNGAGCAGCTNTATGCAGCTGCAATCATGAGCAATAAAGAGCCNAGAGGAATTGTGTATATCAACATNGGTAGNCTTATTTTACTTTTACTNTTGGTGTTNGGTTCTTTATTCCTCGANACCGCNGAAGGAGTGTTGGTTGGTTCTGGAATAATGTCACTGACGTTGCTAGCTGAGGCTATTTTTGCNGTCATTTTTGGNCGATCTGCATTTAGATCGCTAAGATTCAGGTATGCAAACTGAATAAGGCGATCAACCCGTATGTCGATATACCTNCCTTTTTCTGACGATGAGTACAAGATGTCTCTCGGTCTTAACGTGATTGATGAGAGCGACTGGCTGGAAGTTTCTGATTCAATCGATCAAGACCTGCAATTACGCGAGAAAGAGCGNCTTTTCGATTCATCACCGGAAGAGGTGTTTCGGGCCGAGGAGCTCGCATTNGAAGCNTCACTTGAGACACTGCTACTCGTCATCTCTTCTCTTNAGGAACACCATCCCGTTCTCTATTTNCGCGGACGTGAACTTGGCNTGATATNGGATCTGGATGCTGGGGNTTGGGAGAACTATTTCTTAACNCACCCTGNGACACATCCCTTANNGATTGCTTCTCGCTTGGTGACCGAGGATTTNTTACTGATGAAACCAGGAACTCAAGCTTCTGAAAATTATNCTGATTCAGCNTGGCGTTTGGCNGCTGGTTNTCTGGCTTTTCCGGCTGGCTGGTCACTTGAGGAGGCNATGGGAGAACCAACAATTGGAATTCATAAGCGTGTNCCNGGTTATGAAGAAGCACTNAATAATCAGGTGGATAAACTTTTTTATAGTTTGAAGCCGGAGCGTATTGTCGAACGACTCAATTGGTCTTTGACTCGCCATAAGGAACTTTTTAGACATCACGGAAAATTTGAGACAGCACGTATTTCTGANATAAATAAAGAAAATGCTGGTNAAAAAATATGGTTNNGGGTAGAGCGACAGACGTTTCGNCGTCTTGAGCGGACCGGNCTAGTAGTCTTTGGTATAAGAACNCATATGAACAGGTTGGACTCTGCCATTACGAATTCAGGTGANGCTANACNGTTGATCTCTGCAATTGAGCAACTTCCAGAATCGGTGGTCCGATACAAGAGTATGGGGGTATTNCGAGAGCCATGTTTGGATTGGTTGGCGGGCNTTTAGAANCNNNNTACCNCGTCTGATNACTATCTGGCTTTGTAGATAGGCGCCCGTTTTTCAGCAAACGCCTTTGGTCCCTCTTTTGCATCTTCAGTGTTTCTCACGTGCCTAGAAAGTAGTGATTCGATACGAAGACCCTCTGAAAGACTAAGTGACTGACTTCTCACTGCGGCTTCTTTAATTGCCCTAGAGGTTAGGGGGGCCACTTCANTTGTGAGTCTTTCAGCGATGGCTTGAGCTTCACTGAGCACATCTTCAGNTTCAACGACTCGGTTGATTAGCCCGTATTGGAGCGCTTGTTGAGCCGTTAATTTNTCGCCAAGGAGAAGAACTTCCATCGCAATTGCCCACGGAAGTTGCCTCGGAAGTCTCTGGGTGGCACCCAGAGTGGGTACAATACCTCGCTGCACTTCTGGTAGTCCAAACAGTGAGTCCTCTGCGGCAATGCGGATATCACAGGCNGAGAGAAGTGTCATGCCAGCTCCAAGGCAATAACCTCGAACGGCCGCGATTATTGGCTTCCATAGCTCCAGACCATTATCAATTTGAAGTAAGCCTTGGCTTTGAAAAGGATCACTTTGATGACCTTGCGGGATGGTTTTTTTTAAGTCTGCCCCAGCACAGAATGACTGTTCACCTGCGCCAGTTATTATGGCCACCCAAATATCATCATTCTCACGGACTTCCAGCCAGATTTCCGCCAGTCGTTCGAGTGTGTCNGGATCGAGGGCGTTCATTGCCTCTGGACGGTTAATTGTGATTGTGGCGATATGTTTATTTATCTTTATNGTTGCGGTTGAATCGACAATCGATTGATTCGTCATAATTAGCTCCTTCATGAAATCTCGCTTAGGAGTTACTATTATGTGTGAAAATTAGATGGAAGGTGTTATATGCCCGTAGATTCCTATAGATATTTACCACGTTCGTTTCGGGAAGGATTTGAAGCTTTCCCGATCCAGGAAACTGAGCCTGTCAGAGCCGATCTCGCCGTGGCCATTACTGATGCAAAAATAGCTTTGATGACCTCGTCAGGTCTTTATCTAGAGAATCAAGAGCCATTTGACCTGGACACGGAATTAGACAATCCCTTGTGGGGTGATCCAACGTATCGAGAGATCCCAAGGCAAACAAAGCAGCAGGAAATTTCGGCAGCTCATCTGCACCTAAACACAAGAGATTACTACGTGGACTTNAANGTTGCNTTGCCTCTTGATAGATTTGCCGANTTGGAATCCGAAAAGCGCTTTGGGAGCCTTGCAGACACAAATTACTCCTTTATGGGTTATCANCAAGACGGGACACCNGATTGGAGACGNGATCAAGGTCCAGAACTTATTGGNAAGTTGAAAGAGCAAGGTGTTCATGCCCTNATCCTTGCACCCGCCTGACCAGATTGTTGTAAGAACGTGCCCGTGCTGGCGCGTTTGGTTGAAGAGGCTGGCATACCAACCGTAGTAGTGACNATGATGCCGGATANCGCGGCAAAATATGAACTTCCACGAATATTGGGAGTCCCNTTTCCGTTTGGACATGCGTTCGGTGCGCCTAATGATGTTGCGATGCAACGAGAAGTGTCACAGGCAGCAATTGATCTTTTGGCGGACCAATCGGCTGTCAAAGTCAGAAGAGATCTCGATCACCTTGTGTGGCCACAAGACGATCGAACCGCTTATAAGGATTGGCAACCTTCGGAACCCAGCCCGATTGTTAGCTACAACGCTAATAGGCGTGATCGGCTCGAAGAAAAGAAACAGGTTCAGTGACTGAAAATTTTTTGATTTCAGAAGTAATCTATGCGACTCATAAAGATCGACTCGATCAGGTGGCGACTGAATATCAAAGAGTGAATAGTGAGCCGCTTGAGTATTTGTTATTACCGGCAAATGGTGATCGTCTTCCNGCAGAGGTCTTGGANACGATAGTTGCNGCNTATTTTTCCAGNGATATCCGCGAACAGGAATTGGCACGTCCGTTTTTTGGGTCCATTCGTCGCGCTCAAAATCTGAGATGGTTGCACGTGGCTCATGCAGGCACCGATGANCCTGTGTTTCAGGAATTATTTGATAGAGGGGTAGATATTTCTAACTCGTCAGGCTCTGCTGCAGAACCAATTGCATTGACGGCGTTTGCGGCTCTTCTTTCTTTGGCTCGAGATCTTCCCCGATTTGCTGCCGCGCAAAAAGAACATCGTTGGTCTCCACGATCTGTCGCAGATATGCCGGCTGAGCTTAGAGGTCAAACAGTGATGATATATGGATTCGGAGCGATCGCTGAAGAATTTGCACGCTTGGCGATATCGGTTGGGATGAAGGTTCTGGGTGTACGTAGGAGTTATCCAGGGGCATCGTCTGCTGGCTTATTGAATCAATGGATCAGGCCCGAAAAGTTTAGAGATTTTTTGCATGACGTAGATTGTCTGGTAATTACTGCTCCCTTGACTCGGGAGACTACGGGACTCGTTAGTGCAGAAGTAATGTCTATGCTTCCCAGAGGAGCACGAATCATTAATGTGGCACGCGGACTAATGCTTGATGAAAGTGCCCTAATTGAGAATCTCGAGTCGGGACATATTGGTGGTGCCTATCTCGACGTCACTGAGGAAGAACCACTACCCTCGGAATCACCACTATGGGATGCACCGAATCTGATTCTCACGCCTCATGACTCATCTCAATCTCTTGGAAATGCGGCCCGTGCAGATGAGTACTTTTTACAGGAGTGTGACCGGTGGCTGCGTAACTGGCCGCTTCTTAAGGGAGTTACTGACAGATAATGATTAAATAAAAATGACAGTCAATCGGGAGTAGGTTAGTATTTCGGCATGCCTGATGAACTTGAAAATAAAGTCGGCCCACTAGATGGAATCTCCGTTCTTGAGATCGGTGACTGGGGTGAGATTGTCGGTAAATTACTGGCTGATGCCGGAGCGGACGTAATTCGANTTGAAACACCAGTTAAAGGTGCNGCATCACGTCATTTTGGTCCATTTGTGGCAGATCAACCCGGTGTGAATCGCTCGCTTGCTTTTGCCGCCAGAAATACTAGCAAACGNTCTCTGACTCTNGACTTGAACCATGCACGTGGACGACAGATGTTCACNGACTTAACNGAAAGTGTAGATNTNGTTATAGATAGCANTGGAATAGACATACTAAATTCTTTGAATTGNGGCTACAGTCAGTTGCANGANTTACGCCCAGACCTGATTTGGTGTTCCGTCACGCCATTTGGGCTCACTGGACCNCGTAAGGATTGGCCATGGTCAGACCTAGTTTCTATGGCNCTNGGTGGACCAATGATGAGTACTGGTTACGATGACCACTCAATTACTCCGATACGTCCAGATGGCCTACATTCGATGAATATTAGTAATGAATATGCGATGACTGCCGTTTTATCAGCTCTTTGGTTANGAGATAANTCNTCCTCTGGTGGCCAATTATTGGACGTGTCCGTTCATGAATCNGTATCTGCNACGACAGAAGGATCGTTCCCGAATTGGGANTTCTTAGGACAGTTGGTTCAACGTCAGACCGGACGNCATGCAGCGGTTGAACGCATGAGGGGAGTGGCAGCATTTGACCACTGACGATAAATATATTTTGTTAATGGGTGGCGGTGTCCCCCGTGATAGTAAAATTTATAACAAACTTCTCGAGTGGATGGACGAACACGACGCAAGTGGAGACATGCACGNTCCNCTCTACCAAGAAGTCCTTTTCAAAGACCCACGACTTGATCCGAATGCACGAACNAGNATTACGGATACNATCGCATCNTTTGTGAAATCNNTGACGGCTGAAGAGTCATANCGTGGTGGTCAGGCGATACACATGCCTTGGGGCGANGTTCGNAGACCTGAGGAAAATCTAGATGATCCNCACTGGGACGAGCGNGATTTTTGGTGGGAAGGTGAAATGCCTGAGCATGAAGGTACTGTGAAGTACCCAGGAGCTCCGTATAAATTCAGCAAGTCACCNATCCGTATGTGGCGACGACCACCTCTGCTAGGAGAGCACAACATAGAAATTTTGGNAGAGATGGGTTTTTCGAAAGACGATTTGGTCGATTTGGCTCGTGACGGCATCATATAGAGAACTCTATACCGAAAGANTTTTTTCAAATACGTTGACGGTATATAGCTTAATTGGTAATACTAGGTATCATGTTAGTTTCGTCGAATGAAGCTGATTATGTAATGCCGAAGTGGCGGAATTGGCAGACGCGCTACGTTCAGGTCGTAGTGAGCTTATAGCTTGTGTGAGTTCGAGTCTCACCTTCGGCACCAAATTTTTGCCAAGAGGCGCAAACCCCTGAACACGAGTATCATCAATAGCTATGCGCGCTCGTAGCTCAGGGGATTAGAGCGCTGCCCTGCGGAGGCAGAGGTCGGAGGTTCGAATCCTCCCGGGCGCACCATACATNNCTAAANCCTATATATTGCAAGNGATTANCCTCNGTTATAACTCCGGGGAATAGACAGCTATTCNAAATAGGGGCAATTGATATAAAACCCATATTTTATAGAGTATTGCAGGGTTCAAAACCGACTAAGANAAATTGACCCNTCATTGGTCCACCAGTGGCGGGTCACCNGATTAAACACGAACGNAGGATGTGAAGAGAGCCCCAGTTCGAGGGGCTCTGAATGCTGAATTCACGGCTTCAAGATCTATGCTAGTGATTAATTATCAACATCTGCAGGGCAGGGGAAAGTCAGCGTCGCACGTCTGCGGATGTATGAGTGATATCCTCCTTCCAAAGTGCGAAGGATCCATACCATGACTGTCACCGATATCGATATTCATTCACGTGATTTGTATTGCGATGGCAAGAAATTTGGCGATGAGCTAACGTACGAGCGCATTGATGGGGTCGTAAAGTATGCGGTCGATCCAGAGGACCCTGCTAATGCAACTATTACCGATTTAGAGAATGCGACACGCGACACTGATGGTCTGGTTCGGTTCAGTGGTGATTTCACCATCCTTGCCCCTCTCGAAGGCGGAAATGGTGCCGCGTTACTTGACGTGCCAAATCGCGGCGGCCGCGTGGCACCCCGACTGTTCAATCTGGCGCCATTTCCAGAAGATTCAAATGTGATCGAAGCGGGTGATGGGTATTTATTGCGAGGTGGGTGGACGGTCGCTTTTTGTGGTTGGCAGTGGGATGTGCCCCGTGAGTCAGGCCGCATGGGCCTTTCAGCCCCTCTCGTCACNGAACCAGATGGTGGACGCATGCAGTTGCGATTTCAGATTCCATCGAATCAAGATGAGCTATTGCTGACGGATCAGCATGTAGGGCTAGGGCNAAACCATGTGACGATCCCTCCAGCGATCCTGAACGATCCGAGCGCTNAGCTCCTAGTGCGCGATACACCCTATGGTGCAGCTACCTTGGTGCCGCGTGATCAATGGACGCTCAAAGAAGACCGTGTACGTGCCGCTAAAGGGTTTCAATCTGGCAAGATATACGACCTTCTATACATTCCGGGTCAATGTCCCGTCGTCGGCACTGGTCTAATTGCGATGCGAGATTTCGCCGTTTGGTTAAAAGGATCGACAAGCCCGGTCAGTCCAGTGAAGCATGTAATTGGCGAGGGCCTGTCGCAGTGTGGTCGTTTTTTACGTACCTTTTTGTACAACGGACTCAACGTGGATGAGGAANAAAAACAGGCGTTCGATGGACTGTTAGTGCATGTCGCTGGCGGGCGACGTGGAGAATTCAATCATCGTTATGCACAGCCTTCTGTACAACCGACACCGAGCTTTGGTCATTTGTTCCCGCACGCAGANGACTCACAAACCGATCCGACTGGCACTACTGCNGGTCTTTTAGATGCGCAACGTGNGCGGGGCGGTGTACCAAAGATTTTCTATACAGACACCTCGGCTGAATACTGGCGTGGAGATGCTGGCCTCACCCATGTTGAATTGGAAACTCAGGAAGACGTGCCATTTCCGGAAAACGTGCGACGCTACCTCTTCGCATCAACTCAGCATTCGCCGGGAACCTTACCNCAGCTGAGNGAGAGTAAGTATGGTCCCACCGGCAATGGGTTGAATATCATCGANTATCGACCACTCATNCGGGCCGCGTTGAGTAATTTGCTTGCCTGGGTGAAAGATGACCTAGAACCNCCACCTAGTGCCTATCCATGTGTATCTGATGGAACCGCCGTGACGCGCCCTCAGTTGCTGGGTTCTCTCACCGAGATAGTAGGTTTGGCACTTCCTTCCTCGGCTGGATTAAATCGAATCCGTCCACTTGAACTTGGATCAGCTAGTGAGACGGGGATTGCTTGGTTTCCGTCTAATTCAGTTGGTAAGCCCTACGAGTCCATCGTTTCGNCAGTTAACGAAGACGGTAATGAGATAGCCGGTATTGCGATGCCNGACATCAGCGTGCCGATAGGTACNCACACCGGNTTTAACCCNCGCCATCCTAGGTCGGGAGGTGTCGGCCAGCTGGTGGAATATGTGGGATCTACGCAGTTTTTTGAAGCGGATGAGATCGAGCGGCGGTACGGTGACCGCAGCACTTATCTTCGACTTATTCGTGAAGCTGCTGAAAAACTTGTGCAGGAACGCTATCTTTTGGTCGGTGATGTTGAGCTATGTGTCGACATTGCAATGGAGAGGTACGATTACNCGATGTTGGNATGATCGATTGATTGGGACGTTGATTGAATTGGATGTCCTCGAGACTCCATCCCCACCTACTTCAGGATCTCATAAAATAGCCACCGAGCCCTTTTGTATTTTAATTTACTTATCGCATTTAAGAATAACCCAACCTTTAAATCCTCTAGATAATTTCTGATCATAACCACAGTATTCCTGAGTAACTGCCATGAGATCCTCGAGTAGACCAGTAGCTAATCGCCCTTCCGATAACATCAGATATGGTAAATCACCGTCCTCGAATAATTTGGCCATGGCGTCAGGAGGCAACATGATTTCTCTGCGGTATTGATTCCAAACGGGAAGTATGGGTTGCCCTGTGAAGGCTATTGCTTCACCAGCATTATTTATTCCATCGATGCCGAATTTATATTGTGATGTTGAATTGTTGGGCAGTTGACTTAGAAATTTCTCTGCAGGAACCCGTCTCCAGGACTGTCCATCTGAATTAGACCTGCTGTTGAAATTCTCTCCGGCGAAGAGTACAGGATTAGGTACGGTTATTTGCGCACGTGGCGTGAATGATATTATCCACATCGATGTCAACAGAGGGAAGAAAAGGAATATTGCGAGAATTGGTATCGTGAAGCGACTACTAGTGAAGAATCTTGAAACGTATATACAAAGATAAAGGANNATGCCGATCGCTAGAGCATATAGAAGTCTTGTTCTTAGTAACGGATATTCTTCAGTGATCCAAAGGCCGTATAACACGAGTAATAAAATTGTTAGTGGAATAACCACTACCCGTATAGCACCAAAGTATCCNGCTCCTCGAGCNATTCCTAGCCCACCCATTACCGCGATGGCCGGGGCAAAGGACTCTATGTAATGGGCGGGTGCCCGGTTCGAAAAACTAAAGAGTATCAATCCGGTNACAAACCATATGAGCCAAAATAAAGCTGGGCCATTTAGTAATGATCTTTTAGCGATTAATATCGAAANTGTTCCTAGAATTCCGAACAACAAGGTGAAGCCCATTAGCGGACCATTTGCTCCCGAAAATAATCTGAAGGGTCCTGAGTCGCCCACACCGAAAGCTGGCCCCCATATGGTTTGCAGGGCAGCACTATATTGNGGTGCGCCAGGAATAGGCTGAAAGACAGTGACTTCCGCTGGAAATATTCGTTCGATGCCATTATAAAAAAAAGCAAGACTCAGGGGACTGTTGTTTGGATCATTCATGATTAAGGGGCGAGCATCGGCAGCTGTAAATTCAACTGTTAAGAGCCATAACATTGAAAAGACAACAAAAATAAATCCAGTAGCCAAAAGCAAACCGGCTTTTTCAATAAAACAGCTTCGCCAGCGAACTATGATATAAATTGCTGCTGCGGGNAAGAAAATAAGACCTTCGAAGAATTTGATATTAAAAAGTACAGCAAGAGANAATCCCCAAAGGAGCAGTAGTCGTGGTCGATTCTCAACAGCAGCAATGAGCGTTAGCACACTCAATATTGAAAAAAACATCAACAACGTGTCCATGGTTGAGTCTCGGGATGTGGCTATTGATTCAGGGAAAATTGCGAGTATCACAGCCGCAATTGTCGCCACTCCAAAACCAAACCAGCGATAAATTCCGATAAAAATTAGTGGAGTCGCCAAGGCACCTGCCAATGCAATTGGACCGATAAACCCGTATGCATTAAATCCAAATAGTTTAGTTGTGAGCACTTGAAGCCAAAGCGCNAGNGGTGGCTTATCGACTGCTATGGTGGCTAATGGATCGTATGCCGCATAGAAAAAGTTGTGCCACGACTCACCCATTGATCTGATGGCGGCAGCATAAAAAAGATTCCCCATACCAAGATCTGCAAAATTAAAGAACCGAAGAGCAAAAGCAAGTAATGTGACAAAAAATATGGTGCCGAATACTTTTTTCTTACTGACTTGCGATGAATTTGTAGTGNTTTCCGATGAATTTTTCACTGCCCTATTTTTGGATTCATGCTTAGGTTCTAGTCCATGATTTGAAAATTTGAAGAAGCCCAAAACAAAGGTGGTTATGGTGAGAAGAAATAAAGCCAAGACTGTTTTCTGCTTCATACCACCTGATGCATTTGTGTTGTTGCTCATAAAATTTCTCAGTGACTATGGTAACCAGTAGCTAATATACTGCTGAGTTCGAATTTTGGGGTATGNATTCTTTCACGATGANCGTTGANTGNTTCCTTATTNTAAGTCCAGAAATTATGGCTGTACCGAATTTGCTATACAGGACAGTTGGAATCGATTAGATTTCTCGATTTGAGTTCTTTCCAGAGTTCTTGGTTAATCGGAAAAGTAATCATATCTACGTTCTCGGCAGCCTCTGTGTGAGTACTTGGACCAGGGATAGTCGAAGCTACGGCTGNATGTAATAAACCAAACTGCAGGGCNGCTGCCTTTAGNGGNACACCAAATTGTTCACACACATCTCTNATTTTTTTAGCTTTAGAAATTATGTCTGNCGGAGCNGGGTCATAAAANTAGGTGGTTTTGGATGCCAAATCGGACGCTAGGATGCCGCTGTTGTAAGGACCGCCCAATATCAGACTAATATCTCTTTGCTCGCATATAGGGAGTAGGGTACGTAACGCAGACTGATCAAGGAGTGTGTATCTCCCCGCGAGCAAAAAACAGTCGAAGTCTGCTTCCACGGCAAACTTGGAAAGCATTTCCCATTCATTCATTCCTGCGCCAATCGCCTTAATCACTCCCTGTGATTTCAGTTCTGCAAGTGCTGGGAACGATTCATTTAAAGCCTGATCATAGTGATCGTCAGGATCATGGATAAATGCTATGTCTATGTAATCTAGCTTTAACCTTTCGAGAGTTTCCTCAATAGACCTTAATATTCCGCTTCTTGAGAAATCGAAGACGACATTATTTTTATATCGTGATGCTTTGTCATTGACCTGAATCGTCGCCGTGGCAGGGCCGTGCTGTTTGAAAGATTTTGCTTCTTCTTCAGAAAGAATTAGTCGGCCAACTTTGCTCGACAACGTGAACTGCTCTCTATCGATATTTGATAAAAAACTCCCGAAGAAATTTTCACTATTGCCGGCACCATATAGCGGTGCCGTGTCAAAATATCTGATGCCATTTTCATATGCTTGTTCTAGCGTCCGGTACGCAATTGATTTATCTAATTTGCCTAGAGGAGCTCCACCCATCCCGATTTGAGTAACCTTGACGTTTGTAGATGCGATTGTGGATATTTTNAAACTATTATTCAAGAAANCCTCTTTNACTCAAGTGAAGAAATCANTTNNAAAAANCANATTNCAATTCAGCAGGAGTCATTTGTCCAATTGATGGGGCCAGTTGCTTTTCTTGCTCTAAGTCCAATCAATTCATGATGACATTCGCAGCTATAGTTCTCGAGTAGTNNTGAATCGAGAATAGAAACTCGTCCCCGGTTCACCTGAATCATANTCTTTCTTTCAAAGTCTGATAGTGCTGTACTAATTGATTCTCTTCGCACACCGAGCATCTCACCAAGTTCTGAATGGGTAGTGGGGATTTCACTATCTTCGTTATAAAAGGTCAACATGCTTAGAAGATGGGCTAATCTGTTATCGATTCGATGATGCCGNCTGCAATTGAGGGTTAACTCATGGCTGCGAACAACTTCGGCTGCGTGAGAGAGAACAACCCGTAATAAATCATTTGACTTAGTNAGTACCTTGACGAAATCAGCTCTCNGAACCNCGAGTACTTCAGTGGCAATTTGCGCAAAGACTCGTCCGGTTCCTATTTCTGATTTGTGTGTTGTAGGCGCTCTTCCCATACCGATTGCGCCGTACGCAGCCTCGGGACCTCTCATGCCGTTTGCAATACCAGTGCCATCTGTACCTTCAAAGATAGAAACTATCAGACCCGATAATACGAAGTAGACAGCGTCCGTAGATTGTCCTTGATTCGCAAGGATTTCGCCTCTTTTATACGTTTCCAAACGAGCAAAACCGAACAGTTCCCTTCTTGTATCTTCGCTAAGAGCGGCAAGAAGAAAGTTCNTTCTCGCTTTGATTTGAATGTCAGTCAGGTCCTGCGGTAAATCCATCTAATTTCTCGNNTTNNGTAATTATGACTAACTTGATGCAATAACCATACTAGCTTATTGATAANTCTTTGGTAACTCAATAGTTGTTTTGANATGCAANATTTNTGAGGGCTTAAGNGCAAAATTGCAGTTGCTGATGAATCGAAATTTGCTAAAGATTTACGNTTACTTCAGTAAAANTTCAAATGATTGACTAGGCGTGCAAGGTGAAATAGGGTCTTACTAATTAATTAAAGCAGGTAGCGAGACTTCAATGACGGTAACACGATCCCTTTATTTTACGAATGACGATGTTGCGTTCACCAGTTCAGCTATTGATTCAATCCTTGAAATTAAGACAGTTCATGAAGATTTGGGCGCAAGCGGTGTTGCCCTTTGGTTCGAGCATACGGGCAGAAATTTTGGGGCACTAGAGCTTATCTCTTCATTCCATAGCTATGCTCATATGGGTGAAGTCACGAAGCAATTTCGAAATCTTGGGGTATCCGGCGGCAGATTACGGAATGAATCAAGGAGTTCTGCGGTGCAGCTTACGAGTGCTTGGAATTGCGATATCAGTTGGTTGTTTGGTCGGAAATGGACTGACTTAGAAGAGGATGAGNTAGAAGAAGTCTCTATTTTTGTGGAATATCCAATTAATGTCGCGGCAGAGTTAAAGCCGTTTTCAGCTGAGAGATTTGANGTAGTTGATGTACTCGANCCNTTGGCGACAGATTGTNGATGNCGAAGGCGGATTTGCNGGATTACGAAGCATTACCGNNGGNAGTTTGCCGGGCGGGGGCCANTTGAGCAATTATACGGCAGTATTTGATTTATTTTTCAAGGATTGGCCAGCCTATGAACGTGCTCTTAGNTCATTCANTAGTGAAAGTATCTTGACTGACCTAGCCAGACGATCGACAGGTATCCCATTNATAGGGACNAGTCGGATAAAAACNCGATTGGATATCGAAGGCCATTTTGCNTAGNNGCTGCANGTAATAGCGACGATTAATCANNGTCNGCAGAGGTGNANNTCGANTACNAATNNAAACGTCTAATTGACNACGTTTGTATGTGCTCCGCTCAGATAACTTGATAAGTTCNCTACAGCGATATCCATTAGACGTTGTCTTGATGCTTTTGAGTACCAAGAAATATGAGGTGTGATAATACAATTTTTTGCGNTTATCAGAGGNTTNTCTACTGGTGGAGGCTCTACATCGAGTACATCCAGCCCNGCACCACCGATTTNTTCATTATTAAGGGCTGCAGCGAGTGCCTCATTATCTACAAGTGGNCCTCTACTCGTATTTATNAAGATTGCATCNGGTTTCATTAATGCCAGACGGCGCTCATTTACCAGATGTTTTGTTAAATCNGTGAGNGGACAGTGGAGACTTATTACGTCTGCCTCNGAGAATACAGTATCCATATCNGTATAACTGACNTCTAGTCCATTGAGTGCTTCGNTAGGTGGTGGAAACTCATCGTGTGCNACGATNGTCATTCCCATCGCTGCACCAATGCGGGCAAANGCTTGTCCNATTCTACCGATTCCAATTATTCCAAGNGTTTTACCNGATAATTCAGTAATAGGCGCTAACGCAAAGCAAAAATCAGAGCTTGCGCTCCATTGTCCATTTTTTACNGCATTTGCATGAAGCGCAGGCTGCCGTACCANTTCCATAAGAAGGGCAGTCGCGTGTTGAGCAACGGAGTCAGTTCCGTANGTTGGTATATTNGTGACCGTAATGTTTTGTTCTCTTGCAGCGACTAGGTCGACGTTGTCATAGCCAGTCGCCAACACACCGATATACGAAGCCTCGGGCAAGTTTTGAAGAATCTGCCGAGANAGCACGGTTTTATTTGTGAGTATATTTGAGAAGCCTTGNGCGCGTTGGATAATTTGGTCNGTCGGTGTGCGNTCATACACAGTAACCGGACCGATGTTTTCGAATCCNTNCCANGTGATATCACCNGGATTTAATGTGTATCCGTCNAGCACGACTATATTTTNTGACACCTTNACCCTCTCAGATTNNTCATTAGNTTNAGACCNNGNTACCGACTCNATGCTCTCNAATTTGACNNCGAGCCNNATGTGGAGCCGATGAATCATGATGTTTTTTGAAGAGCNNATCATCGNATTCTTCGATTGAGAGAATATCATCTNTAGAGAACCGCAGGGAGCCNAAATNGCNGGTTGGACGNGCTCNTTTTACTGATANCTATATTNCGATNGTNATTATGGTTACACTAGCNTGAATATTGCTGCCACACATGGCTGNGATAGNCAGAATTNTGGAGGTTAAANCATGCGTGGAAACGATGCNATTGCTGCAATACTAAAGGCGGAAGGTACAGAATACTTNTTCTGCTATCCNGATAATCAACTAATAAACGCCTGTGCTGCAGCTGGAATTNGNCCCATCATGTCTAGAACAGANCGNACTACGGTAAACATGGCNGACGGCTATACNAGGATGCTTAATGGCAGGACAAACGGTGTAGTAGTNACTCAGGCTGGTCCAGGCATCGAGAATGCATATGGTGGTATCGCTCATGCCTATGCNGANTCNGTGCCGATACTGGTNATTCCCGGCGGCACAAGTCGTAATAAAATTAACTCAAATCCTGATTTTGATGCGGTCGCTAATTATTCAGGGATCACCAANTGGGCTGGTCAGATCAATCAAACCGATCGGATTTCAGAGTTTATGCGNAGAGCGCATACATTTTTGCGCTCTGAACGAGGNGCNCCTGTCCTTTTAGAGGTGCCATCTGATGTGGCGATGGAGGAGATAGCAGGTGTTGATTCCGAATATAGACCAGTAAAGACCTATAAGAGCGCNGGNAATCCNGCTGATATAAAAGAGATAGCCAGNCTTTTACTTTCGTCGAAGCGACCAGTTATTTACGCGGGNCAAGGCGTACTTTGGGCGGAAGCCACGAGTCAGCTGGTAGNNCTTGCTGAACTTATCAATGCTCCAGTTGCCACGACCAATTCNGGNAAGAGTGCGTTTCCGGAAAATCATCCGCTNGCGCTCGGTGCNGCTGGNAATACTGTGACAAAGATGGCGCGNCACTTNGTCGANGAGGCAGATTTAGTCTTTGGTATNGGTTCNAGNTTNACGACAAACCTGGCGTCNATGAACATTCCAGATGGAAAGATACTTGTTCAGACCACTATTGATGCGAAAGATCTGAATAAAGAGCACGATCTCGATCACGCGNTTNTTGGAGATTGTCAGCTGGTGCTTGATCAACTCATAGAAGAAATAATGAGTCAAAGTAGTGGCGCGGGTCGTCAAGACTCAGGTATTGTGGCCGAAGTTGCCAAGGTAAAGGATGAGTGGTTAGAGGAGTGGTTACCGNTATTGNCATCGGAAGAAGTTCCAATTAACCCGTACCGAATTATATGGGACCTTATGCACACCGTTGATCGCGACAACACAGTTGTTACGCATGATTCTGGTCATCCACGAGATCAACTTATTCCTTTCTGGGAGTCGACCGTGCCTCGTGGTTATCTGGGCTGGGGGAATTCGACGCAACTGGGTTATTCGCTTGGCCTAGTANTAGGAGCAAAGTTNGCATCTCCTGAGAAAACGTTCATCAATTTNATGGGNGACGCTGCAATTGGAATGGCAGGTATGGATCTAGAGACAGGCGTACGACTAAATATTCCAGTGCTCACTATCGTTTTAAATAACCAAGTTTTGTCGGGTTACCCTGCNCGCTATAAGGANGCAGTTGATGGCTATCGATTTACCGAGTTATACGGCGAATATGCCAATGTCGCGAATGCCTTAGGAGCATATGGGGAACGTGTTTCAGATACGTCACAAATTATTCCAGCTTTTAAACGCGCCTTTGCTGAAATGGATCAGGGACGACCAGCTTTGCTGGAGTTCATGACGTCAGAAGAAAATCGACTTTCTCGCTATCCAGCGAAATAGTAGGTGACCGGAACGTACTTTAGAGGCATAAAGAGGTCTAGATATNAAGACCAAGTTGTCCNTTCAGAGTAGTCGTAGNACTNGGTGGTTTAGTTGATGTTGAACGAGTATCAACCATCCATGGTCTGATAGCACCGCCTGCGCGNCGCCATTTTCGATAGCAGTTTTGACTGCAGAAGCGCTTGGATTTAGGGCCNACGGGGACGTCGTGGGTGCANGCNTCNCCTCTCGAAGTTTCGGGGCCAAGGCATTGTTGCCATTTAACTCCACTTTGTAGATTGCTGATNATTTGGGTGAGCATAAACCCGTATAGATTGGTGGGTTCNACTTCCAGTTGACCAGTATCANTGAGNGCANCAGTCCAGAGATTTTNNCTNTTCGACTCGCTCTTAATTATTTGGATTATGTATTCNTTNAGAGCTTGNCCTGAAAGCCATTGAGCAGTTTTTATNCCTAGTGCNGGTTCCATGGGCAGCGGTTCNTGATCAAATNTAATTCCCTGTTCATCACNACTAGCAGTGAAATAACGATCGTAAGCTTGTCGAATCCAATTTAACGATCGGATAACTCTAGCCCAGTCTTCTAANAACTCGGTNTAATTTTNATCGTNATCTGATACGTTTGCAAACAGNAATCCATCACTTAATTTACCGATTNNTTTCTCTGAATCNNCCGGTGGAGAACTATANATATAGTCACAGGAAGAGCANATGGCATCAATATCCCTCATAACGATACTGTTTNCAGTTTTNCACCAGCGACATGTGCCGGTGTCGAGGCATGCTTCATAATCCGCGTATANGTTNGGATTTCTNCGACTGAATGATCGCCAGAAATCNTCAGGTAATTCGANNNTTTTCCACCTANTTTGTNNATTATCTGCGTCGTAAAGAAATGATCGTTTTACCTGCTCNCGATGCACAGTGCGCACGATCCAGTCAGNATCAAGTGGNGNGCTAGGNATTTTATGTTTNTATNCCATTTATTTTGATCCAGTAACNTCTANTACGTTAGTGNATATTATCAAGATCTACAACANNATAAATACCNNNAAATCATCAAATNGNNNNGAGTTNTTTNNAGACTATACGATAANTNAGTTTCGATTANCGTACATTTTTTGGNAAATATGGTATTTATTNAATCAGAATCCTTNTTATGCANTCATCGAACTGTTATCATTGNGAAGATATTACAGGACATAACATTTTGACCTTTTCAGGGGAGGTCATCCATCTAGGGGGATATATGACTGAGTTAGTANGAATCACAGATCGCGGTCATGTNAGGGTAGTCCAGATGAACCGACCAGATAAGAAGAATGCGGTTTCTCTTGAACTTGCTTGGGGAGTNATTACGGCNCTGCGTGAAGCNCAAGCTGACGACGATGTTTGGGTTATTGGNTTAACTGGAACTGCTGATGCTTTCTGCGCTGGTTTAGATCTCACGACTACAGAAAATCAGGANCANTTTATTCCGTTGTCTGATCAAGATCGTTATCTTGATGATTTGGGTTGGGTAAGTCGGTTTTTTCTTACGCTCCGAGAAGAGTGTGATAAGCCAATCATTGGAGGCATCAANGGGGTCGCTGTAGGGGCNGGCTTAGCACTTGCGATGGCCACTGATATTCGTATCATGTCCGATTCGGCTCGATTACTNGCNGGTTATCCCAGAATNGGAG
Organism: Chloroflexota bacterium; assembly: GCA_002701625.1. The sequence goes on along the minus strand of NZWK01000028.1, from coordinate 1,473 downwards.
GTTCTCCGGATGGTGGNCTTTCATTCACTCTCACGCAAGCAATAGGCTATGAACAAGCCATGAAGTTTTTGCTTGAAAACAGAACAGTGACTGGNCCAGAAGCTCAGCAGCTAGGACTGGTAAGTGAATCAGTCCCAGACGGAGAGTTTCAGGNNAGATTNGATTCCTACCTGGATTCACTCACCAAAATATCTCCGATTACTGCTCGAGGTACAAAGCGAGTTATTCGTGCCGCGACTCGAATTGATATGGAGAGACAACTTCACTATGAATTNGTCAATATAGGCAAAACATTAGGNAGNGGTGATGGNCANGAAGCACGACAGGCATTTATCGAGAAACGTGATCCGGTCTTTACCGGCAAGACCTTTACGAACTAGCTGGCGGAGCAACTCCCGCATTTTCTCGTTCCTCGGGCGTGGCAATTTTAAAAATTGTCCAATGCCGAAGCTGGGCCATATCGTTCATAGCTTCGTCTTGAAGTAGTACATCGAAGTTTGCAAAATGATGTGCCTTTTGCTCATATGCATTGATAAGTTGAGCCCCGCCTGTGACCGTCGACCCCACCTTAATTTTCTGAAGATGCTGCACTCGGCTCTTTGTATGCATTGAGCTCGGTACCAGGAAATTGTGCCGCAGTAACTGTTCGGCCCATCCTGCGGTCCACGCTGGATGGGCAATAGCATCGGGTCCATAAAAGATAGAATTATCGGCATGTTGTTTTAGTGAAGCTATATCCATCGCTAAATCTGAATCAAATTCCACTTGCATGGGAGTCCAGTCTCCACCAATATCGGCATTTTCTAGTATGAGAGGAATTTTTACTGGCTCGACTATATTATCCAGTGATGGTCTCTCGAAGTCTGAGTACCAGTCAGCTTGCCCAAGCCCAACTTTTCCCGTTACGCAAGTGACGTTTTGTTGGTTGATGAACGTAACAGTCCAAACATTCTCATCACTGTTTTCTTGACGCCTTGCATCGATTAGAAGGCGATCCCCTGGAAATGTAGGTTGTCGAAATGAAAATTCAGCCCATCCATTTTCCAGCCATGATTCTCCTAGAGCTTCTAGAATGGTATCGGTCGCCCAACCCCATACCGTGACTCCACCAACGAGTGCACCAGCAAATCCAAACTGCGCAGCAAATTCGGTGGAGTGAATTGGATTTGAGATATCAGGGCTATCATCGTTTGCTAGATAGGCCTCGACGGAGTTCTGCACTCTAGTACGAATTGACATTTTTGTCCCTTCTCGAATCTATTATTTCGTTTTAGGATACCTTATCGATAGGAACATAAGCTGATCAGCATCGGGCTCACAGCTGACACAAAGTGTGATGAGACAAAGTTAAGGTCGAAGTAGTGATGAAAAGGAACGTGACATGGATTTAGGTCTTCAGGGAAAATCAGCGATTGTGACGGGTGGCAGTGAGGGGATTGGGAAAGCGACTGCGGCGAGACTTGCTCAAGAGGG
>NZWK01000027.1 GCA_002701625.1 Chloroflexota bacterium | reverse complement strand
GCCAGATCGGAGTCAGCTTTCATTAAAGATCTCCCTTGACGTCATTCAGTCTAAAAAGTCTATATGCATTCTTCGTGGTCGAGTTGGCAATCTTTTGTGGGGGCACTTTTTTTAATGAGCTTATAAATCTTATCGTATCCACAACCAAGGCGGGTTCGTTCCTCGTGCCTCGATGTGGAACGGGAGCTAAGTACGGCGCGTCAGTTTCAACTAAGAGTTTATTAGTATCTATTCGCAGCACGACTTCGGGGGTGTCTTTAACATTATCGAATGTTGCGATGCCGGAGATCGAGATTAAGAATCCGAGTTCAATGTATTTTTCAGCAAGAATATAGTCACTTGAGAAACAATGTATCATGCCGAGTTCACGGTCGGATCTATAATTTCGTGGAGCTCGCTGTACCCAGTCTCTGAGGATTTTGTAAGTGTCTTCGTCAGCATCTCGTGAATGAATTACTACGGGTAATTGATATTCAATTGCTAGATCTAATTGCTTTTGAAATGCAGTGATTTGCTGGTCCACGGGTGAGAGGTTTCGGTAGTAATCCAGACCGATTTCACCGACTGCATCGTATGCACCACCTGAAAGCTGTTGCAATAAAGTTCTTTCAAGCTGATCGAAATCTTTAGCATCGTGAGGGTGAATACCTGCAACGCAGACCAGATTTATTCCTTGAGTTTTAGCTTCTTGTTTCCTGGGTGCTGGATCAAGGTCATAACTAACATCCACGATACACACTAATCCTGCGTCGGACGCACGCTGTAGAACCTGTGCTCGGTCATTTGCGAATTCTGCAGACCAGAGATGCGAGTGTGCATCCGTTACGCTAGACAAAAGTATATTTTCGCTATTGTTCTTCATTTGTCCGAGACTTTCTAAGTCGTACCGTTCAAGAAAATATCTTCNACCGAATCAAGNTCTAGNTTGNCGAAGATAGGTTTTGCTNNGGGTANNGAANCTCCTTCATTGATAGNTTGNGGAAGCCAATCAGTGAGNNAGCTGTCGGAAGAATGNCCGATCATTTNCCAGACTTCTTGACTAGAAAAGGGNAGAATTGGANTGTATAAAATTGCTANATTACTTATCACTTGNAATGCGATATGCANGGTTTCNCCNGCGTGTGCCNNGCCNCCATTTTCATNNTTTAATGCAGNCCATGGAGCNCGATCTTCTAGNTATTTNTTAGCNGCCGCNGCAACCTCCATAATCTCATTCAATGCTTTTCGAATCTCAATTTTATCTAATTCTTGTCCNACTCGTTGAAAAGCATCTTGGCTGGCCGCCANTAAAGTAGTTGACTCTGGCGCAGCGGTTACNGGCGCAGGAGGNACTTTCCCNTCAAAATTTTTGTGTGTCATCGCAAGTACACGATTTACAAGATTTCCCCAGCGGGCAACTAANTCGTCATTATTTCGNCGAACAAATTCTGCCCAAGTAAAATCNGAATCACTTGTTTCGGGCATTGAGGCTGTCAACACATATCTGATTGCATCTGGATGAAAATGGTCGAGTACGTCAGGCATCCAAACAGCTGTACCACGGCTCTTNGAGGCTTTNGTTCCACTCATCATCAGGTATTGATTGGCNGGGACATTCGTGGGTAGATTTAGCCCTCCGTANCCAAGTAACATAGCCGGCCAAATTATNGCGTGGAAGGGAATATTATCTTTACCAACAAAGTAATAAGTCTCACTATTNTCCTNCATCCACCAGTCTTTCCATAGATCTGGGTTTCCAGTCATGTTTCTNTCAGAGGCTGACCACTCTATTGCCGCAGAAAGGTACCCTATTACTGCTTCAAACCANACATATATTCGTTTGGTCTCGTAATTATCNAGTGGAATCGGGATTCCCCANGTCAAGTCTCGGGTAATGGAACGGTCGGGNAGCTCNTCGCCAATCATTCCCAGTGATAAATTNTTNACTTGNGGTTTCCAATTATTTTTGGTGGTTAGCCATTCACTAATGTCTTTGCTAAACGCAGAGAGTTTTAAAAACCAATGTTTTGANGGNTTTTCCACNGGAGTNGCACTAGACAATTTAGACCGTGGANCAATCAGATCGAGTGCATCAAGGGTTGAACCACAATCATCACATTGGTCACCCCGTGCCTCTTGTGACCCNCATATNGGGCAAGTTCCTTCTATATANCGATCAGGTAGGAATCTTTGCACTTCTGGATCAAANAAAAGTGTTTGTTCTGCTTCGTAAAGAAAGCCTTTATTCATCAATGTCAGAAAGAAATCCTGCGTAACATCGGTNTGGTTTTGTGTGTTTGTAGANGTGAATAAGTCGAATGATATTCCAAGTCTCTCAAANGTATCTAGGAATGATTGGTGGTAGCGATTAAAAACATCTTCNGGNGTAATNCCCTCGCTTTCGGCAGTGACCGTGACGGGTGTACCGTGTGAATCGGACCCCGAGACCATGAGTACTCGGTGACCTCGCATGCGTTGGAAGCGCGAGAAAATATCGGCAGGCAGGTANGCTCCAGCTATGTGCCCCATATGCAGATGATTGTTGGCATATGGCCACGCAGCTGTGGCTANTATCGTTCTTTCTGAAAAATCTTTCACGGAATCNGGCATTTGTCTTGTACATCCAGTCTNAGGAGCATTTTTACGTCTCACGTCTTAGTTTGAGGATAGCGTTAGTGTTACCTATGTGGTTACTAAATGCCTAGCTGTACGTTTGGCTCGAGCGCATGGCAATAATTTGCCCCCATAGCATCTAATTTGCTATCCTAACCGAAAGAGGCGGAGTTAGAAAATGGTTGCGGGCGAGCCAACACTTAGTGATAGTCATTCAACTCCTTCGAACTACCCTGCGCTAAAAACCCTTGACCGTGCCTATGGCTTTGACGACGTGGCAATCGTGCCAGGCGCAGTGACAACTAATCCTGACATGGTGACTCCTGAATTTACGTTGGGACAGTACACCTTTTCTACCCCCATTATTGCCGCTGCAATGGATGGAGTAACGAGTCCGGAATTTGCTGTACAAATATCTAAGAAAGGTGGGTTTGCAGTTCTGAATCTTGACGGTCTATGGACGCGTTATTCCGATGCTGACGGGGTATTGGAAGAGATAGCTGCAGCAGACTTGCAAACTTCAACTTCTCTCATTCAAAAAGCATATGGCGAGCCCGTTAAGGAGAATTTAATTGGTCAGCGAATTGAAGAAATTAATTTGGCTGGTGGGATATCAGCTGTGTCAGTCGCACCACAAAATGCGAAACGATTTGCGCCTCTTACTCGAGAGGCAGGTGTTAACGTTCTGACGGTGGCGTCAACTGTGACCACTGCGAAGCACATTTCCAGATCTCTAGAAGGACTTCAACTTGACAAACTGGTATCAGTCATGGCGGATACCCCTGTTTTAGTAGGAAATACGGTCGATAGGCAGGCAACTCTNGAGNTAATGCNAACNGGAATTCANGGNGTACTAGTGGGGGTTGGTCCTGGTGCGGCCTGTACTTCTCGGGAAGTNCTGGGCGTGGGAATGCCGCAAGTATCGGCAACTTTGGAGACNGCTCACGCGCGGGATATTCATTTTGCTGANACTGGACGTTATGTGCCCATNATAACTGATGGCGGATTGNGAACTGGTGGTGATGTNTCCAAAGCTATCTGTGCTGGAGCAGATGCNGTNATGATTGGATCTCCGTTTGCGTCNTGCGTTGGTGCACCTGGCCGAGGTTACCATTGGGGAATGGCTACACCGAATGCTGATTTGCCACGTGGCGTGCGNGTTCAGGTAAACCAGAATACAACTCTGGAAAAATTGCTTTTTGGCCCNACTTCTAAGACTGANGGNACCGAAAATTTAGTAGGNGCCCTAAAAACATCTATGGGTACGTGTGGTGCGCAGACNATTAAAGATTTCCATTCCACACGAATGATTATTGCTCCCAGTATTAAAACTGAAGGCAAGATTTATCAAATTTCTCAGACTAGACCGGCCGGTATATAATTCATCGGATTAACGTCAATCGCCGCCGTAACTAACTTCCAGTACTCGACGTATTTTTCGAATGTCTCGATGTTTTGCTGACGTAATAGGACGGTCGGTAAAAGTTTTCACTGCTGACATGATTATTTCTTCCACCCAGCTGATTTGTCCGGCACCAACTTCAAGCAGTATTACGGCACGTTCGGGTGAAAGTATTCCTTTAAGTTGTAGACTTAAGCTTCGGTATAACTCGAGGCCGTCAATTCCTCCATCTATTGCAATTAATGGTTCTTGTTGTCGTATTTCTTCTGGCAAATCTAGAACTTCCTCAGATGGAATATATGGAAGATTGGATACTAATATATCTAGATCATGGATTCCTGATTTTTGAAGGGGCTCTAATAGACTTCCTTGATGCAAGGTTAAGTTTTTTGCGGTGACAAGCCGAGTCGCGTTTTTTTTGGCCCAGCGGAGCGCGCTGTTTGAAATGTCAATTCCGTGTACTAACGCATTAGGGAATGCTCTTGCGATGCATATCGCTAGTATGCCTGATCCTGTCCCAATATCAGCGAATCGAGGTATGGCTTTTTGTTGCTCTAAGACGCCTGCTTTTTTAATCGCAATTTCCACTAGCACCTCAGTCTCGGAACGGGGAACTAAGGCACCCGACCCCACGTAAAAAGGTAAGCCAAAGAATTCTTTTTCCCCGAGAATATATGCCAATGGTTCATGTGTAAGTCTTCGATTTAGAAGAGCTTGAAATTTTTTATAGACCATCGGAGTTGGTTTTTCTATACCAAGCCCGAGCACAGCGGATCGTTCCAATGATGCGGCCAGTCCGAAAAGGAGCTGAACTTGCAGCAATGCATCGTCTAAATCGACAGCCTGTTTGGTCGTGATTAACTGATTGGCCGCAGTGCGTAATAGTTCGCGAATACTCACAGTTGTCATAAAGACCATGCACTTCGGTTATTAGAAAATTCATAGAGGATTAGAGTGGACGCGCTTGCCACATTTAGTGAATCTATCTGTCCCAGCATCGGGATCGACAGGAGTTGATCGCAGTCTGCTAATTGCTTATCAGTTAAACCAGATCGTTCCGCGCCCATGACAATGAGATTTTGTGCTGCATATTTCGCCCGCCGATAGTCCTGCTTTGCTCCGCCAGACGTACCGAATGTTTTGATGCCAGCAGAACTTGCCCATGCCATTAGTTTTGACCACTCAGTTCGAACAAGAGTTTGCGAAAATATAGTTCCTGTGCTGGCTCGAATAGCTACAGGATCATATGGATCGGCCGTATCACCAACAAAAATAATGCCTGCCACGCCAGTAGCCTCAGAGCTTCTGAGAATTGTGCCAATATTGCCGGCATCGGCAATTGAATCAAGTGCTACCCAAAGATTATCTTTGCCAATTTCGAGTTCAGCGAGTGTGGTCCATGACTGCTGAACCACTGCGGCCAACCCTTGCGGTCCGTCACGTTTCGACAACGATCGGAACACGCGCTCAGATACGACTAATGCTGAATAACTTGAGGACCGAACACGTTCGAGTGCCGCAGAGGAGGTCAGAAGTTCCGGGCAAACTATTAGTTCATGGATTAATGCATCTGAATTAATCGCCTCCACCGTGGCCTTAAGTCCTTCAACGTAGGCTAGTTGATACTGATCTCTACGCTTACGCATTTTCAGCGATCGGATTTGTACGATTCGTGGGTTTCTGGTTGATGTGATAATTGAGCTGATATCTAGCATTAGTTAGACTCCGTGCGATGTCTATAGTCTCTGCTGATCTTCGTCTCAGTGCAATCACTAATATTGTGCTTTCTGGCGCAGGCTATGTATAGAAATGTATGAAACTCGGATGCTTGGTATCCTGTACAAATGCTCCAACGAATAAACGAATTAGTGGCTCATTATGAGTATCTTGGAAGTCAGTTGGCTGATCCCGAAGTACTAGCTGATCACAAGAAAATACGTGAGATTTCGCAGGAACGATCTGGACTTGAGGCTATTGTCGATAATTACCATCGACTTATGTCGGTACAGGCCGCATTAGATGATGCACGTTTGATGCTGCGAGATGAGGATGAGGATGTTCGAGAGTTTGCAAGAAGTGAAATCGAGACACTTGAGCCTGACTACACAGAAATTGAATACCAGCTGAAACTGTCTCTACTTCCACAAGATCCTTCTGACTCGAAGGATGTCATAATGGAAATACGTGCTGGAGCGGGAGGGGATGAGGCTGGCTTATTTGCTCATGATTTGTATAGGATGTATCAGCGTTATGCTGAGCGTCATCGATGGCAGCTCTCAATTCTTAATACTTCCGCCAACGACGCTGGCGGCTTTAGAGAAATCACTTTCGAACTAGTGGGTGAGGGGGTCTACAGCCGTCTTAAGTATGAGTCGGGTGTTCACCGTGTCCAGCGAGTACCAGATACTGAAACACAGGGTCGTATTCACACATCGACCGCAACTGTTGCAGTTTTGGCGCAGGTGGATGAGGTAGACATGGAAATCAACTGGGATGAAGTTAGGATTGATACTTATCGTGCGGGTGGTGCTGGCGGACAGCACGTTAATAAGACTTCTTCAGCTGTGCGATTCACTCATGAGCCAACCGGAATTGTAGTTACCTGTCAGGACGAAAGATCTCAGTTGAAAAATAGGGCGAAAGCTGAAACTGTGCTTCGAGCGCGATTGTATGAGGTCGAACAAGAGAAAATTGTTAGTGAACAAGCGAGTGCTCGTAAACTTCAAGTCGGATCAGGCGATCGGTCTGAAAAGATTCGCACTTACAATTTTCCACAAGATCGAATAACAGATCACCGCATTAGTTTAACGACTCACGGGATCCCCAAGGTTTTAGATGGCGAAATTGATGTGCTGATTGATGCGGTGGCTTCAGAGCAAGAGGCTCGCGCGTTGATGGCTGCTGATGNATAAGNTAGANACCAATTCAATTTGCTTTTCGTATTACCTTTTGNGANANCAATTCNGAGAGTTTTGATTCGTNTAAGTCTAAGTATTCTTCTAGGACTTCTTGTGTGTGTTCACCAAGGATCGGNGAGCGAGTGGGCTCAAGTGCACCTGGCATTCGTAATGGGTGTCTCATAAGTTGNACCGCGCCATTGANCGGATGTTCGACATNAACGATGAAATTACGTTCTTTAAGATGCGGATCTTTGAAAAGATCCAATGAATCGAAGACATATGAGGCTGGTACTCCGGCTTCAGCTAGCAAAGTCATTGCCTCTTGTTTTGTGTGTTGTAGTGCCCAGTCCTGAATGATTTCACGTAGAATTGATTCATTTTTAACTCGGTCTTCTAGTGTATTAAACCGTGGATCAACGAGAAGCTCAGGCTTGCCTATGACCGTGAATACGGTATCTTGCTGTTTTAGTGTCACGGGAAAAATCATTACATAGTCATTTTCACCCTCTCCTTTGGATCGATACAGGCCTCCACCTGTTCGGCCCCGCTTGGTTCCATAGCGCTGCGCCGGTTCCTTTCCCCAGGTCAAAAGATCTAAAGTTTTCATAAATATTGCGACTGCTTCCTGCATCGAAATTTCGATCATTTGACCGAGACCAGTTCGCTCACTCTCGATGTAGGCTGCAAGTATTCCGAGGGCCATCTGTATTCCAGTGCCACTGTCACCATATGTCGGACCAACTATTTGAGGTGGTCCGAGCGGATCCCCAGTGACCGAAAAACTCCCAGCAGATGCCTGAGCAACCCAGTCGTACGCGTTGTACTTGGCGTAGGGGCCTGAGAGACCAAAACCCTTAATGCGCCCGTAGATCAATTTCTGATTTATTTCAGCTAAAACATCAGGACCGATATTTAGGGATTCCATTACATCGGGTCCATAATTTTCGACGAATATATCGCACTTTTTTGCAAGATCCAGAAGTAAGTTCCGACCAGAACTATTCTTTAAATCAATCACTACCGACTTTTTTCCGCTGTTATAGTTCATGAAATATTGAGAGTCACCTGCTAAATTAACACCGGTAGATCGACCAGGATCCCCATTTGGAGGCTCGATTTTTATAATTTCGGCACCTAGCCAAGCCAGATATTGCGTACACGAAGTACCTGCTTCATATTGAGTCATATCGAGGACACGAATCCCAGTTAGTGCAGCCATAAATGTCTCCTGTCTAAATCTGTGAGCCGAATGTACACCTGTTTGCGATTTAACGGGAATTTATCTCGCATTAATTTTTTTCCTGAGCTGAAAATGTAGCCTGATTCTTCATTTCAATACCCATTTCTCGTGCAACAGAATTATATATTCCGACAGTCATCGTGGAGGTTTCTTCAGCGGCGCGTGCTTGATAAAGGTGACCTCGGAATAACTTAATCTTGGTGTCGTTTGGAGCTGCATGATGAGCCCAGTCTGCTAATTTACAGGCAAGTCGCCAATCTCCTGATTCAGCTAGTGTCCGGGCTCTTTCAACCAAGCTTTCTGTCCCTCCAGTGACTAGATTGGCAATTTCGCTAGCAACCGACTCTTCACGAGGAGGTTTTAGGTTACTTGCTTGGCCGTCATACCAGCCGCCATAGAGTCTCCAAATATTCCTGATGATGAATTCAGGCTCATCATAAACAGGCTGGAGGAAATGTTTCCTTGTTAGTTCCTCTGGTGGCTTAACTTTTGAAAGGATTTCATCCAACGAAGCTCCCAAGTTCATTAGTTGAAGCGTTTGAGTTTCTAAAGATTCCAGATATTTTCGAGTAGAGTCTAATGCTTCTTCCACACGATCTTTTCCTATGATTGGTGGACCATGTCCCGGCAGTAGGATAGTTGCATTCTTAGCATGCATTTCTCCGAGAGCGACAGCCCACTCCCCAGAATAGCGTTGCACTTTCTGTGGATTTCCAGCATTCGGAGTAGTCCATATGAAAAGGTCCCCAGTACAAAGGGCTTCGTACTGGGGAATATACAGCCACAATGAGTCATCAGTTTCACCACGGCTGTGTGTAACCGAGACTGTAACGTTTCCGACTTGTATTTCCCTATGGTCATCAATGTACAGATCTGGACGAATGTAATCCGCCTCCCACGATATATTCCCTCCTCCACCTCGGAATTGTCTGGCATTAATTATCTCATTAAAACCGATTGTCTTTGCATATCTGTCGAATCGGTAATCAAGTGCTTTATGTCCGATGATCGTTGGTTCCAATAGTCCGTTTCTCTTGGCGTGAGCTTTGTAGCGTTCTGCACCGAAGCAATGGTCATGGTGCCCGTGGGTATAGAGAATTGTTGAAACGGGAGTATTAGGGAAGACCGTCATAATTTGGTTAAACTTACGTTCTTCATTATTTTTTGCTCCAGGATCAACTACGAGAAGTTCCGTTCCACCATCGATCAGACTGAGGTTGGCGAATGAGGAGGCAAACCATACACCATCACAAATTTGTTCGAAGGTACCTAGCGCGCGCCACGGGTGCGTCCCTTGATCATCCGCACC
>NZWK01000026.1 GCA_002701625.1 Chloroflexota bacterium | reverse complement strand
GTCAGAGCCTTCTTCGAAATGAATGCAGTCTACTGGACACACCTCAACGCAGGCTTTGTCCATCGTATCGATGCATGGCTGAGTGATTACAAATGTCACTTGAAACCCTCCCGTAGTTGTCTAGATGCTTGTCGTAGTCAGGCTAGCGTTTCTTGCTCAAGAGCGCCAGTACTAATCAGTTTGTTTGGAAATTAAGTTTGAGGCCCGNNCGTGGCCACGAGCAACTTATCAGCGACCCTATAGAAGAGAGTGTAATGAAGGCTGTTTTCATATCGTGCCCTCCAAAACATATGTTTGTCGTAAAGGGATCGTTCCCAACAGCAACGTGTTCAATCGATTGTCCGTCCGGACTTATAACAGTGATCCCTCCGGGCCCGATGGTTGCTACACAAATGTTGCCATTTTCTTCAAGTGCGATGGAGTCAAAACTCACATAACCAGAGGCACTTTGTACCAAATTAGAAAAGCCAGCTGTCTGNCCTTCTANTAGTAGGCCAGGTGAACTAACGTTCCAGCCGAATAATCGTCCAGTGGGAGTTTCAGCGGCATAAACGACACTTTCGTCAGGTGAAAGACCTACTCCGTTTCCNCCACCNGGTATTGGATAGACTGCTTCATGGATANTTGAACCGTCAATAGATGCATAGTAGAGACCACCNAAATCACGATCTCTCNACCTGTTTTTTCCGAGGTCAGTGAACCAAAATCCTCCCTCTCGATCAAAAACGATGTCGTTGGGTCCGCGCAGCGGGATGCCGTTGCATTCGGTGTAAAGAGTTGTGACTTCTCCGGTTTCTAGTGCCACTTTTTGAATACTTCCACCTTGATAATTTGCAGCTTGTGGCCCAGGAAATATCCGGTCATCGACATATCTCCAATCGAACCCACCATTGTTACAGACATAAATTGCGTTATCTGGTCCTAAGGCAGCTCCATTAGGCCCGCCTCCAAGATTAGCNATGATCTCAGTGTTCCCATCGGCGCTTACGCGACTGAGAGTTTGTCTCTCTATTTCAACAAGAATTATGCTGCCATCGGGCATAGCTATGGGACCCTCTGGGAATCTGAGTCCAGAGGTGATTTCTTGATATTCCAGACTCATGTGCTGCTCCTTTTTGGGTAATTAGCAATAAGTATAGTTTGTACTTGTTCCGGGAGCGGTAAAGTGGTTGCTATCAGAATTTTTTTAGAACCCAGCCAGAAAATTGGATACCCATTTACTAGGCTTTATGATGTCGAAGAGATATTTGGGCCANATGTGGTNCCTACTTCTCCTTTGTGAGGTCGTTACGGATACAGTATTNAGTAGAATTTCAAAAAGTATCGTGAACAGTTACACTTCCAGCGTAGGTAACGAGGAGCAGAAATATGACTATAGGGAATTTTCTTTCGGACATCCGAAATGCGGCAATTGCTAATGCNGTAATTGTTGTATTTCACATATACATCGCGTTCGCTATAGAGGGATTAGATTTCCTCGTTATAGTNCTTCCTGTTGGCGCTCTGATTGCCGCGTCCTATTTTGTCAAAGGCAAAATAGGAGCCGCCTTACTTGCTCTTCCAACACTCGGATATCTGCTTGTTATACCGGACTTNATTGACGCATTAACAAGTGGGCCAGATGACGATATCGGATACTTCGTATATGTAATCGCTCCATTCTGGTTATTCACGATGGTACTGAACGTCTTTACTATCGTTGCTGAAGTGCGTGGAACCAGCAAATACGCGAATAACTAAAATTGANAGAGAGCTAGAGGTAGAACATTANCCTTCAGTTTGAGACATTGTCATACTTTCCATCANGCAAAAAAANCTCGTAGNCGTCAAAGGTTTTTTCTCTTTGGTCGTGCCNGCCTTAGAGAATGNTGGTGGCTGGGGTGGGGTTCGAACCCACGACCTGCGGCTTATGAATCCGCTGCTCTACCCCTGAGCTACCCAGCCAAACAGATTACTAGCTTATATATATTGCCCTGTAAACAATACTTATGTCTAGCGCTTAGGGATTATAGTCGGCAGGATAGAATAATAGCTTTTTAAGTTTGGATTATGTGTTAATCGAATCTCAATGCGGAGGATATGATGCGAGTCGCAATTACAGGAAGTACTGGATATTTGGGTTCCGAACTAAGTCGAATCCTTCCAACTCAGGGGCACGAAGTGATTCCTGTTGTACGAGGGGATAGTCAAGATCCTGAATCAATTTGGAATCCTCAGTTAGGGTGGATACGACCTGATGCTTTGGACAACGTAGATGTAGTTATACACCTGGCTGGCGAAAATATTGGTAGTCGCTGGACAAAAGAAAGACGCGAGGCCTTAATGACTTCNCGTCGAGACGCAACAAAACTTTTAGTAAACCACTTGCAAGCACTTGATTCGCCTCCGAAGGTATTTATTTCAGCAAGTGCTGTTGGAATCTACGGTGACAGGGGAGAAGAATTATTGACAGAAGATTCAGATATTGGGTCGGGGCCCTTGGTGGATATTTGTCAGGCTTGGGAAGCATCNGCTGAACTTGCCGCATCNAGCATGCGAGTCGTTAAACTGCGCTTGGCTCCAATTTTNGGAAAAGATGCAGAGGTGCTTACCCGCCAAGCACTTCCGGTCAAGATGTTTGTTGGTGGTCCGGTAGGTAGTGGGGCGCAGTGGGCACCNTGGGTTCATCTATCTGACGTCGTAAAGGTTATAACTGAAGCTATGTCTGACGAAAGTTTCACGGGTGCGTACAACGTAGTCGCGCCTGACAGTGTTCGGAATAAGGACTTAGTCAAAGCTATGGGAAGAGTGCTGGGGAGACCAACACTGTTCCCTCCCACTCCTAAGCTTCCCCTGCGCCTGGCATTTGGCGAAATGGCAGATTGGTTGATATTTGCCAGTCAACGCATTCAGCCGATGCGNTTAGAGGAGCGTGGTTATCAGTGGGAACAACCACTTATTGAACCNGCACTTAAGGAATCCTTCGAAAAAAGCTAATTCATTGCTGGAGGTGTTAAGTTGACTTTACATCGATTTGCAGGGGAACTCGAACTTGCAGTGGGTCTGGATGAGGCCTGGGCTTTTTTTTCTGATCCCCATAANCTCAAAGATATGACGCCNCCTGATATGGGCTTTAAGGTAATTAACGAGACCGCACATGAAACGTACGCGGGNCAAATAATTGTTCATCAAGTCAGACCAATGTTTTCTATTCCNGTTACTTGGGTCACTGAGATCACGCACTATGTAGACCGACGGATGTTTGTGGATGAACAGCGTTTCGGTCCTTATCGATTTTGGCATCATCAACATCATTTTCANGAGACTGCAAATGGTGTGTTAATGCAGGACATCGTGCATTATGATGTNGGNTTTGGTCCGATAGGGGACGTTGTAGATCNANTTTTTGTNCGAGATCGGATTTCGGAGATATTTACCTACCGAACGGCTGTGCTCAGCGAGCGATTTGGAGTGAACTANATTTGAAATTTGGTATCCGTCGNGACGAATCTTATCAACCGCTAGAGCATCGTGGTGTGTTTCATGGTGTGGATTATTGCTGGTTTGATTGGTNACCCGAGAGTGAATCAAACCAACCAACGGTATTGTTGGCCCATGCNACAGGTTTTCATGGACGCTGTTGGGATGAGGTNGCTCGTTATTTACCGNATTATCGTGTAATNGCAGTTGATTTTAGAGGNCATGGCCGAAGTGGTCGTCCCGAAGGTCCATACCTGTGGGAAAATTTTGGAAACGACTTGATTGCTCTTATTGANTACCTAAAGCTCGAANAGATACTGGGTGTGGGGCATTCCATGGGAGGGCATTCAGTTGCTTTCGCCGCATCTCATCTTGAATCGAATTTTTTTTCAAAACTCCTTCTGATTGATCCAGTGATNCAAAATAAGAAACCAACTGAAGNAAAAAGAGATCCAAAANNNACCACTTCATTTGTNGCTAAGCGCCGAAACATTTGGTCGTCTCCTGATGAATTAGTCGAGAGATTTCAATCACGAGCGCCTCATTCCTTGTGGGATTCCAGGGTGCTTCATGATTATGCGACATACGGTCTTTTGCCAAACCCTCACGCAGAGACCGGTGATGATGACCAGTTTGAACTTGCTTGCCCTCCTGAAATTGAAGCCTCCGTCTATTCAGATTCGGGCGACAGCTGGCTTGGNGAATCNCTTAAAAAAATANNCTCTCCTGTTCGAATANTACGTGCGGCTCCNCCGCCNGCTGGTTATAAAGGTGGNTTTTTATATTCTCCAACTAGCCCCGANTTNGTCGANGCTTTNACCAACGCCGAAGANGTATTTCTTCCAGAATTCACACATTTTATTCCGATGCAAGANCCGCAACTTATNGCCAAACATATTTTCGANATGTCTCAATAACGTTCNATACCGTGTAGAATGGGNNCAGTATGACAACAACANNCGACAATAATGATGAGAACGAAATCAAGCCTGAATTGAATATCTCGGCTGCGGCAGCTGAGCAGATAGCTGGCGTAATAGAGAATCATCAAAATCCAGTAGCTGGTTTAAAGATGCAGATTCAGGGTCGCTCGGACGGGAAGCTACAGCATTTGCTCAGCTTAGTTGAACAAGGTGCCGAGCTTGGTGATGACTTGTCNGTAGAGGTTAATATTGAGAACTTCGACGGTACGATCGAGGTATTTTACCCAAAACGTGACGCGTTTTACTTGAATGGGTTGGTAGTTGATTGGGAAACTGCTGAAGATGGCACACCGAGTATAATTTTTAAAAACCCCAACCCGTTATGGCGTGACAACAGGGAATCCACCATATATGAACTCTTTGAAGAGCATCTAAATCCCCAGCTAGCTCAGCATGGCGGCATGATCAGCTTGCTGTCAGTGGAGGATACGACTGTCTATGTTGAGTTTGGTGGTGGCTGCGTTGGGTGTGGAATGCTCGATGTCACTTTGAAACAGGGAGTCGAAACGGCGGTTAAGGAATTTGTGCCTGAGATTGAAAAAGTGGTTGACGTGACGGATCATCAGTCCGGTGACAATCCTTATTACAAGCCCTCAAAGAAATAGTCNATTGAACTAAAGTCNNACTTTGGTGTTATTATCTCGTTGTACTCAATTTTATTCGAGGAGCCAATTTACAATGGAAATTACAGTCACNGACATAGCTCAAACGCGACTAAATGAATTAGTCGGNGAACACATTCAGGATGGGCAAGCTATCCGAGTATTTCTAGGTGGTGGAGGCTGTGGTTGTTCCGGACCAAGCTTCGGTATGGGTGTCGACACTAAAACCGATGAAGACACGCTNATTTCGATTGGTGACTTAAATTTTATAATTGATGGNGATTCGAGTGAATCTTTAGAGGGTGCATCAATCGACTATGTC
Organism: Chloroflexota bacterium; assembly: GCA_002701625.1. Next base: position 9,129 of record NZWK01000026.1, on the reverse strand, counting down.
GAGGATGTGATGCAGCAGGGCTTTAAGATTGAGGCACCTAACGCGCCGCAAGGTGGCGGTGGTGGTGGAGGGGGCTGTGGTTGTGGTGGCGGAGGTCACTAAGACCGACCGAGATTCTATTNATAATCNCGACATACCCTATTTAGTGACATTACTTTTCATGGGAATGAGAGTTTGNTAAAGTGCGTGACGACTCCGCAACTGTACTTCTGTTGATTCCATCTCATTCTTACCGNACATCCGANTTTATGCGTGCGGCAAGTGATCTNGATATNTCCGTGATCGTTGGAATTGACACTGAGTTTNTTATCANCGCCGATCAGNAAAACGTTATAGCTCTGAATTTTTCTGATCCCGANGAGGCNGCCGAAGCTATTTCTGAATTCAGACCTGATATATCTCTTGATGCGATATTGGCNGTCGATGACGCAGGAACACTTGTTGCGGCGAAAGCATCACAGATGCTTGAACTACCTCATAATTCAGTTAGTTCTGTTGAGTTAACCCGNGATAAATATGCCTTGCGTGTCGCACTTTCAAGATCNAAGCTTCCGTCTCCTGGCTATAAATTATTTGAAGCAACTCAGTCTCAAGNTGAGTTAGAACACATCGCTGATTCGATCGANTANCCTGTGGTGCTAAAACCGCGAGGTTTATCAGGAAGTCAAGGAGTAATTAGAGCNAATACGAGCATCGAATTTATAGATGGATTNAACAGAATAAAGAAGATACTTNAGTTGGAGAGTTCTCGAGATGAATGCGACGCNGATTTGCTGACGACGATCCTTGTAGAAGATTATGTGCCGGGACCTGAGTTCGCAATTGAGGGTGTTTTGGACAAAGGAAACCTAACTGTTCTCGCGTTGTTTGACAAGCCAGACCCTNTGNTNGGTCCGTTTTTTGAGGAAACNATATANGTCACACCAACGAGCTATCCAGATGATGTGCAATCACAGATTATCTCAACGGTGCAATCTGCTTGTGGTGCGTTGGGCTTAACACATGGACCGGTACACGCAGAAGTACGGCTCGATGGTGACAAGGTTNTTTTGATTGATTTAGCNGGACGATCTATAGGTGGCCAATGTGCGCGTACTCTTTCATTNGGNTCTGGATTGAGNCTTGANGAAATTATTCTCACTCACGCAGTTGGAGATGATATTAATCAATTAAATAGGGAATCGTCGGCTGCTGGTGTGATGATGATTCCTATACCAGCTGCGGGTATTTTCCAAAAAGTATCTGGAGTGGATAAGGCTGAAAAGATAAGTGGTATTGAGTCGGTGTCTATAGTCCCGACAAGTGGNGATGAGCTCATCCCATTGCCGGATGGCAACGAATATCTAGGNTTCATTTTTGCCAAAGGTACGACAGCACAGATNGTGGAGAAGTCGTTAAGAGAGGCACATAATCAGCTAGACTTTCAAATTATATGATTTCAGGATCACCGTTGAGAATTTTTATATGAAGTTCAACATAAAACTAGACCCCTTAGTTCAGCATTTTCTTATTTTCATAGCACTGATATTTAATTTATGGGTTGGCGGACTGTTGCTGGAGATATATGTCGGCGGTGTATTTAAGTTGATTTTTGAGTCATTACTTATATTTGGGTATCTTGCATTNGTTATTCGTGTGTGGCCCTTTAGCAAGGATTCGTCGGAGGATTCTGAGGACGAGGTCTAACAAGNCACTTCAATTAATTAGAAAGTCGAGTAGAATAATANTCCTGTGGGCGATTAGCTCAGTTGGTAGAGCGTCTCGTTTACACCGAGGATGTCGGCGGTTCGAGCCCGTCATCGCCCACCACAGATACCATACTTCTTCCTATAGCATTCAATNTGTTGGAACTTATNAGTGTTNACATTGGTAAACGCNCATTAACCACTNAACTCATTACAGATAAATTTATAGGCATTGCTACACGTTGCGGGNNTNAGGGAANCAGTTCGCTTNTCGANNCTTTTNGTGNNTGATGCCTCTCNGATATAAANCATCTGAGAAAATTGGTTACACTTTCGGGATAAATTACAGCAAGGAGGCGAATATGAGTTACGCGAGGATTAATATGGTTGAATTCAATTCAGCAGAAGATGCAGTGGTGTCCGCAGGGGATTACGCTGAGAACGCTGCTGCTGAATTCCCGGAAGCAGAAATTCTGCTAAGCGTGGCGACCGGTAACGAGAGTGCAGTGGTTATTTCAATTTATCCTGACAAAGACGCTTTTGAACGGTCAGCTGCAGCTAGGGCCGCCAGAATGGGAAATAATCAAGATAAGATCAAGGGCGTTGAGGTATTAGAGGGTGAGGTTACCCTTTGCCACGTCAAATAGTATTAGCGCGGAGGTTCATAGAACTTGCCTTTGCATAATGCCTGCTGTCATTAGAAAATTCCTGGCGATCCGAAAACATCAGATTAGACTCTAAGTTTTCTTCCTAGTCAGGAAGATCGAAACGTTGGAGTATAAAGAATCCAGATTTTCAACCACGTGGCTTGCTTCGCGGTCCGAACGGCTCCGGCAGGAAAGGTTCATCCCGTGCTTTAAGGAATGCACCAAAACCTCCTTCTGCCTGCGCTCGATCAAGATGTTCAACATCCGGACCGTCGTTTGCAGCCTCAACNATTGTGGATAGCGCACCGTTCATATTTAGGGCAGAACGCAGGCCCATTGCGTCGAGCCCGTANGTGGTGATTGCCTTGTTGAGTCGAACGGATTCAGACGGCACCTGTGCAAGTCGCAATGCTAATGCTTGAGCTTTTTCTAACAGTTGATCATGCGGNACCACTTCGTTGATCGCGCCAATGCGTAGCGCCTCTTGCGCGTCGAAATGGTCCCCTGTTAGTGCGTACCGATGGGCATTTTTCCATCCACAGAGCAGTGCAAACAGAACAGTTGTATTTGACGTCATGCGGATCTCTGGTTGACCGAAAGTCGCCTGATCTGAAGCNATCGTGATGTCACAAGCAAGTGAGTACCAGAAGCCTCCTCCAATACACCAGCCGTTAACTGCAGCGATGATGGGTTTTGGATGTTCCATTAGGTGCATGATGTGTTGAGGTCCGCCCGTGCTGAGCATTGATGAACCCCATTGCCGCTTCAAATGAGCGCTTGTTGGAATACGAGGTCGTTTGCTGCTGTCGCCCGAGATATCATAGCCAGATGAGAACGCTCGTCCGCTGCCGGTGACGATAATGGACCGGATTGCTTCGTTTTCTGCAGCGAGATCGAGCGCCTGATGAAATTCGCGCTCGAGATCCTGAGAAATGGCATTGAGTGCATCTGGCCGGTTCCAGGTAATAGTTAAGACTGGTCCGTCTATCTCATAAAGTATGTTCTCGAATTCGGGCATTGGTATCTCCTTACGTTACGTNCGATTCAAATCTTTTGCTTCNGGGTGGACATTGCATTGCGAGCGCGTCCTTGANTATGCCTTCGANAGCAATCGTTGCGGCCTGTANTNGTTCNCTNGGCATGAGAACAATAGTAAGGGCANGGAGTCAGGCGCTGCCCCCGCTGGTTCTGTTGGATTTNGTGNAGGAGATTTACCAAGAGCNTATAACTAAACAAAATAGGTAGCCTCTTACCGTAGACCTAGTTCGAGGATGTATTCATTCGGCNATAGTTTTTCTTCTGANGCAGCACNCGAATTAANTCAAACTCTGCTATCTTCTGNTTTTANGTNTGTGCCGGATNAAGATTAAGGATNTAGCGTGAATACTAGAGTTTTTACTTCTTGGTTACTGATAATCTGCCCTATCGCNATGATGGTNGTGTTTATCGTTCTTGAACCTTTGGTAATTGGAGAAATTGACGAGAGTTTAGNTGTTCGNGAGAGAGCATTAGCTACTCTGGAGACNTTTAGTGACAATGAGGTGCCCGGNTATTTCGTTAATATNCTNGGAGTGGTATTTATGCTTGGGACGATTTCNGGGCTTGCTCTTCTNGGAAAGTCGNTAGANGGGAATGGNGCTGCNCTAGGGACTGTGTCCNCNTTGATTTTTACNGCAGTATTGGCAATTCCNGTCATCGCTCTGGGCTTNTCCTTGAGCGCTGGTGAAATTTTTGCTGAGGGGTATACAGATACCGCTGTTTCGGTGGAACTTATGGCTGAATCGACCTTTATGGGATTCCCTATATTTTTAGGCCTAGGCTATATCTTGTTAGGGTTGGGATTGTTGCTGGAGAAAGGTACTTTACCGATAGNATTGGCTGGCCTNCTGTTATTGGCGGGGGTGGTAATGCTCCCAGGCATACTTCTTGATCCTGGTTTCGGGTTCTTAGTATTCGCGATTTCAATGCTTGTTGTAGTGGCATCTGGTGTGTTCTTGCTGAGACGGNCTGATTAGCAANAAATCTGACTCACTTTCAACATACGCAAAAGGATTAGTTTATTTCCCTTGAAATTCNGGATCTCGNCTGGTGGCCGCAGCATTGATACCTTCACGGAAATCCGTAGTTTGTTTGAGCCATTCCTGTTCCACTTGTTCGTGGTCTACCGCTGTTCTAAATCGCTCCACTAACCCTCTGCGCATCGTGCGTCGTATAGCACGCACAGAAAGCGGACCTGACAAAGAGATCTCATCTGCCAGCGCCCGAGCTTTAGTTCTTAAATCTACTGGNTCAACCACTTCGTCACACATGCCAAGAGCTAGTGCTTCATCTGCCTTCACTCGTCGACCAGTCAGAAGCAGATTCATGGCCGCCTGATTACCCACTAGTGCAGGTAAGGTGACCGTGAGTCCGAATCCGTGATGAAAGCCAAGTCGCGCAAAATTCGCGCTAAATCGAGCTTTTGGCACGGCCACTCGAAAGTCGGCTGTTAACGCGAGACCCAATCCACCGCCGATTGCGGCCCCCTGAATAGCCGCTATGACAGGTATTTCTCCCTGCATCATTCGGGCACCCTGTTCGTAAATATGATTTCTACCAGCAGTAGTCCCGGAAGAAACAGTCTGCTNCTCTTCGGTTGTTAGTTGTCCTGTGGTGACGACTGANGAACCTGCACAGAANGACTTNCCCTCGGACGCTAATATAATCACTCGACAATCGGTCTCTCGTGCCAAGAATTCNTANGCATCTGCAATCGCTGTGACCATAGCTTGGTTGAAATAATTGTGAGGTGGCCTGTGAATCTCAACGGTAGCTACGAATCCATCTAGATCCACTGTGATGTCTGTTTTTGAAAAATCTCCNACTGCACTCATAAGCCACCCCCTATGTAGGAGATGTTAATCGATCACGATAGTTTACTTATCTGGTTTTTCATTATTTGAGATATAACGACTGCAATGAGGCGTAAAATTGGAGCAACCGTTTTTCCATTCATAGTGAATAATGATTTTTAGACACCTCTCTATTGATCTAGTGTTAAGGGTCTTAACCTCTTGGAAGTCCAAGTCCCCGAGTTGCAATTACATTTCGTTGAATTTCGCTAGTTCCTCCAGCGATTGTCGCGGATACGGTAGAAAGGTACATTGTGGCCCATCTTCCTTTCATAGGCGAGAGATGGTGTTCACGGTCCCGTAAGTCACCATATTTCCCAAGCAGCTGAACGGCGGTTCTTGCTATGCGCTGCATGAACTCAGTGTTGAACGCTTTTGTCATGGANGCTTCGTAGTTCGGGATGAGGCCTCGCGCTTGCATCGAAATGACACGTTGAGAAAGTGTTCTCGCAACGTTGGCCTCAATGTATCGGTCAACAAGCTCCAATCGAGCCGCATCCGGTCGGCCTAAGCGACTTCGACCNGAGTTTTTTTCCTCAGGATTCCGTATAAAGTCTCGCAACCCGTCAAGTATCCGTTCTTGTCCGACAGCCATACCGATCGACGATCTTTCGAAATCGAGGTGAGTCGCTCCCACGTACCATCCTCGATCAATTTCTCCTACGGCATTCTTCACGGGAACACGGACATCTTCAAAGAATGTTTCATTGAACCCGTGTTGGTCATGCATTTGAATTAGAGGCCTCACAGAAACTCCCGGAGTATCCATTGGGAAAAGTAAGTAGGTAATTCCCCGGTGTTTTGGTGCTTCTGGATCGGTACGCACGAGAGCAAACATCCAATTTGCAAGATGCGCTCCGGACGTCCAAATTTTCTGTCCGTTAATTACAAAATCATCTCCGTCACGCACGGCGCGCGTCTGCAAAGATGCCAAATCTGATCCCGATCCAGGTTCTGAATAACCCTGGCACCATCTTGTTTCACCCTTAACCATTGGCGGCAAGAATTCTTTTTTTTGCTCATCATTTCCGTGAACCATTATGGTGGAGCCAACGTCAGGGACTCCAACTCTTGGGGCACCACGTATAGCGATGGTCTCATTCAAAATGAATTGCTCCATCGTCGAAAGGTCAGCTCCGCCATACGTCTTGGGCCAGGCAGGAGCGATCCAGCCTTTTTTAACCAAGGCAGCCCGCCACTCCTTCAACGCAGCCTCCTTTTCAGGACTTGTCGGCATAGTTCGTGCCGTACGTGGATCTTCGTTTTGAGACATCTGTAGAGCTGTAGGGAAATTGTCGGCAAAAAACTCTTCAACGCTATCCCTGAAGTGTTTTTGTTCTGGACTGTCAGCAAAATCAACCATCGGAACCCTCGATCCTTATCATCTAAATTAGTAACTGAGATTATGATACTTAGATATCCAGAAAATAGTTATGTATCAGTAGGGTACGGAGTCGGGCATTGCTTCCCTTAGTCTCTTTGTTTGGGGAGTAGCTCTATACAAAATATTTGAGAGAAATGGTTACACTCTGTCGGGACTGGAAAGGACAGAATATGGACTGGGAACAATTAACAATCATCGCGCAGATTGCTACCGGTGTGGCGACACTAGCAGTGGCCGTTTTTTTGGCAAGCCAATTACGCCAGCAGCACAGGGATTCAGAACGTGAAATCCTCTATACATCTAATGAACTGTATACAGACATCATGGGTCGAATCGTTGATCCTCACTTTGCTCCTATATGGCTCAAGGGCACCAGTGATTATGACTCTTTGACCGAGGAAGAAGAGATTCAGTTTAGGATGTGGAATCAAATTTCATCGATCTTTCAAGCCACTAACTATAGGGCTGGACATGATTCTCTTGATCGTGGCATCGATAGTCGAATCTATGAACAATCGCGAGGTGCATGGAATAATTGGCCTGGCATAGCTACCTACTACGAGCGTCATGGCCGCAGTCATACGTACGATCCTGACCTCAGAACTACTCTTGATGCGGTATTTTTAGTTACACAAGGTCGAAAAGTAGAGACAACATGGACTTTAGGAGTTAACAGTAGAGATTAGTAGACCCTTACCGTAGGCAAATCTATGAGAGAAATGGTTACACTCGGGGCATGATCAAAGATCCTCGTAATAAGAAACCGAAACTTCTCACGGAAAACGAGAAGAACTATTTGGAATTACAAGAAAAAATAATTCTTGTTCCTATGTTTGCAGTCATTTACCTTATGTTGGGCGGCATTGCAATCGGGATGGTTTGGTTTATTGTCCGTTACTTAGGTAACCTCATGGCACTCTAGCGCTAGATCGGACCAAGGGACCGTCGGAACGAATAAATCTCATATATCATTTCTGTGGGAACCGTTACTCTCTGTCCGTACTGGAAAGGACAGAACATGGACTGGGAACAAGTAACAATCATTGCTCAAATTGTGACAGGTGCAGCTACATTAGCTGTCGCTGTTTTCTTGGCCAGCCAGTTGCGAGTACAGCACAAAGACTCAGAGAGGGATTTTGCGTTTGCCTTTGAAAACAGACAACAGGCTTTGACAGTTTCAATATTTGCTGATGAATCTACAAGAAAACTTTATTGGAAGGCGCTTTATGACTGGGATTCGCTTACGCCAGAAGAGTTAACTAGCTTTAGATTTCTCTACGAGCAGTTTTATTTGGGTAGTTGGACTGCTTGGCGACTGAGACGTGATGGTGACAATCTAGATCGATTCCGACATCAATGGAAACGATTGTTAGAGCAATCTGGACAACGTCGCTTTTATGAAATATATGGGCGAGACATCTTACAGCGCGATCAGTCGTTACTCAATTTGGCGGAGAGCGTGTACCAAGAGCTTGAAGTTGAACAAAACGCGTAGGGCCTGATTGAGGGACTGTCAGAACGAACACCTAGCGATTGATGCTGAAGACAAACCGAGAATTAGTCAAAAAATTCTATAAATGAGTCAATCTCTTTACTGGATCGTAGTCGCGCGATCTCTACTTTGCGATTTTCACCAATTACGGCTAACATTCTTTTTCTTCTCTTCCGCAGACTTCTCTAAATCTTCTTGCACAAGCCAACCCGTCATAAAACAAGATTTTATTAACCATAAGTTATACACTCCGACTAGAAACGTACTCTCTAGGGTAATCACGGTGTGGAAATTCTGAAACTTAAACGAATACTTAAGGAAGAGATCGGGACTAATTTTTTTGACCCAACTTTCAGGTATAGAATATCGGCTTTCTTAATACAGGGTGTACTCGCTGCAGTCACGATTTGTCTAGTTCTGTTCTTTATTGATCTATTTTACAATGCGATTGTCGGTGCCGCGCTTGGGGCCACATGTATAGGCCTATTTATTAGTCCATCTGGTCGAATTTCACGTATCCGTTCACTAGTTGGTGGACACAGCCTCGCTATGCTTTTCGGATGCATAATCTCGGTTTTCTTTTATTCTTCGGTCGGTGAGTCTATACGGGATTCCATCCCACATATTCACGTGGTGTTGCTTGGTATTGCCTGCGGCGTGCTTTTCTTGGCGATGGCGATCACTGACACGGAACATCCTCCAGCTGCTGGCATGCTGCTTGGACTCTGTGAAAGAGAAATCGATCCAACCATTATCATCTCCCTATTAATCGCGTTGGCGGTGCTTGCTGGAATTAAGCTTGCCCTCCGATCGAAATTGGTAGACTTAATCTAACAATTAGCGCGTTACCACTGTTTTCTTTAAAGACTTAGAGGGCTGGGTTCGAACCCCGAGCGGGACTGGTTCTGGCTTCAGCCCGACACCAAACAACCTGAACAAATACCCGAGCCAAAGCTAGGCGACACTTGGCCACCGTCTGAGTAATTGACGCTCATATAAACGACGGGGTACGGGGTCGGGCGTTGCCACC
>NZWK01000025.1 GCA_002701625.1 Chloroflexota bacterium | reverse complement strand
AAATAATGGCAACAAGAAAGCTACACGAGTTCCTACCGCAAAATCAGGAAGACATAAAAGTCCCTACGACGACCTCATTCGAAAAGGCAACGATCGCATCAAATCATGAACACGTAGATATCTGCGCAGTTTGTGATGGTATGGGTTTCGTCCGAGTGACAAATAATATTGATGATCCTCGCTTCGGGCAATCTTATCCATGCAGCTGCACTATCGCCGCTAGACATGAAAAAACTAGTAAACAGCTTCTAAATCAATCAGGTTTAGGATCTCTTCGCCGTCTGAACTTTGAAAATCTTAGTAGTCACGGAAGAACTCTAGATGCAAAAAATCGTGATCAATACCAGCTAGCCGTAACAGATGCAAAAAAATATGCGACTGATCCGAATAGGTGGCTCACAATTATTGGCGAGCATGGAAGTGGTAAGACCCACATAGCTGCTGCAATTGCGAACGCCTCCCTCAACCTCGGACGACCAACTTTGTTCTTTTCCATACCCGATTTGATGGAGCATTTCCGGAGAGAATCGCTTAGTAGAGATTTCCCCGAGTCTGAAGGAATGATGGTCGATCGAATATTCAACATACCACTATTAATTATTGATGATTGTCACTCCAAAATAAATACAAGCTGGGCACAAGAAAAATTTAACCAACTTCTTAATCACCGATGGAACGCACAGCTACCCACAGTTTTTACCACACCGTCTCTGGACGAAAGTATAAGCACCCGCCTGAATATCAGGCTTTTAGATAGCGAGTCTTCAGACATTTTGGATCTTGGGATTTGGGAAGCAAGCACCTATAGCTCGTTAGGTGCTATGACAGAACAAGTTATCAAGCAATACACTTTTGATAATTTTCTTTCGGATGGGATTGGCTTGTCTCCCCAACAAAGCAGTGAACTGATAGGACTAGAATCACGGTTACGTGAGTGGTCAGTTGAACCTGATGGTTGGATCGTGCTCACAGGTAACCATGGTGTAGGGAAAACACATCTTGCGTCAGCCATAGCAAATGTACGCTTAAATCAAGGTGATCGAGTTGCGTTTGCCACCGTACCAGATCTTCTGGACCACCTCCGGGCGTCATACAACCTAGACTCACAAGACTCATATGATCAGGTATTCCGGCGCCTATTGGAAGTTCAATTACTTATTCTGGATGATCTGGGAGCTCATAAGTCATCTGATTGGGCCGAAGAAAAGATATATCAACTAATAAATCATCGATATCTTGCCCGGAGCTGGACCGTCATAACAATGAACGGAAAACCAAGTGAGCTAGAACCACGTCTAGCAAGTAGACTGACTTTTACCGAACTTTCTGAAGTGTACAGAGTAGACGCACAAGATTTCAGAACACTGCGGCCAGAAAACTGAAGCTAGCTAGGGTTTAGGCTTTATGCCTTCCTGCCATTGCGCACCGTCTACGCTCCATTCTTTTTTCCACACGGGGACCGTCTCTTTGACGCGATCAACAGCGCGGAGAGCTGCTTCAAAAGCATCCGCCCGATGTGCGGCCGAAACACCAACAATTAAAGATGTGTCTCCTACCTCTAACGTACCAACTCGGTGCTGAATCATAACTTCATAAACCTCACGTTCACAAAAAAAAGAAAGTATCTCATCTCGCACATGTGAAATTTGTGTAGCCGCCATTTCAACATAGGCCTCGTATTCGAGACGAACTACACTGTGACCCTCATGATGATTTCTCACGACGCCCTCAAAAACGACGACTGCACCTGACTCGTCTGTCTGAATCGAAGACCTAATCACACTGCTATCAAGTACATTCTCGGTGACTAAAGGAATTTCACTCATTGTGATCCACCAGCAATAGGTGGCACTAATGCCACAGAATCTCCATCTGAAAGCTCCGATTCGTCGGAGAGTATATATTCTTCGTTGACTGCAATCGCTACCCCTGACAAGTAGGGTTTTAATTTGGGATATTCTGTTTCCAAGGCTTGTCGCAAAGCGGCGACAGAAACTAGATCTTGGTCAAGGTTTACCGTTAAAAGATCACTCCCCATGACTTCTCTTAAACCCGCGAACAATTGTATTGATATTTTCATAACTTTCCCAAGATTTGCATGTTAAGTATAACTAAATAAAACTCCTAATAAGAGGTCGTCGAATCATCACGAAACAAGCAGTTGATAAAATAATTAATCCGACTGCAGAAAATACTGTCTGAAGCCCTAACATGGTGGCAAAAAACCCGAGAAAAAGTGCTCCAATTTGCATAAAACCTTGTGACATAAATATAAAACTGTTGATTCTCCCCAACACACGATTCTCAACTACTGACTGGACCATGCTAGAACTCAGTGCGTTAATCGCCATTAAGCTAGCTCCACAAATTAAGTTGAAAGAGAATACAAAAATTAGAGTTCTCGACCAACTGTAAAAGAAAATACTTAATCCTAAAATTGCTACAGCCGAAATAAGTGCGAGGCCTCGCGGAAGCTTATAACCTTTATAGGCCAAGGCTAAGGTTGATAAAGTTGCACCAACATTCCATGAAACGATCATTATCCCCCAATCAAACGCCGTAAAACCAAGCATTTCGTCTACCCATATCGCGATAAGTTGCCCCATGACACCAGAGCCCAAAGCTATTGAAATCCAATTCAACATCAAAACTAAGCGTAGTATTTCATGCTCTTTCAAAACACGTATACCCTGAAAAACGCTCTCTCTCAGGCTCATATCAGTGGATTGAGTATCGGCTGCAGTACGACCAGTTTTGATCGACAAGGCAACTATTAAACCAAGGGCCGGACCAAAACCTGAAAATAGATAAGCTAAGGTGTAACTGTGATGTTCGATCATCCAACCGGCAACGGGACCTGACGCCAGTGCACCAAGAGACATAGCCGCAAAAAATAAGCTGATCGCCATCGCCGAATACTGAGAATTTACTGAATTCCTCACGAGTGCAACTTTATTCGGCTGATCTTGTGCTAACACAATTCCAAAAGATCCGAAAAGCAAAATAGTAGCGAATAAGCGAAATAAAGTTGGCTCAGTATTTTCAAATAGATAAAGTACTGCACTGACGATGATAATCAAAAAAAGGGTCACGCCTTGGTTCGTTCTCATTACTGTTCGTCTAGGGAAACGATCGACTAAAGTACCCGCAATCACAATGTAGCTGAGAAAGACTAGTCCACGAAAAGCGGCTGCAATGCCCAGAAACATTGCGCTAAAGTTCTCAGGGGCACTCTGACTGACATACCAAGACTGAGTAATAAACATCATCGGCTGAGTAAATCCAACGAAAAGTTGTGCGGCAAGCAAAAGTCTGAAATCACGAAAATTAAAAACAGATCGCAGCCGCTTGGCCGGTTCATTTATCATCGATACAAGTCATTTTCTGTAAAATCTAAGTAAAGTAAAGATCAGCTGTTACACGAAACTGACCAACTATTCAATAACGGTAACACCTCCTGAAACCTTAGTCCCTAGAATGAATAAAAGAGAATAACGAAAAGTCCGTAAATTGAGAGAATTGTTTTGACTCAGCTCACAAATCAACAACCAACAATTGAAGCCTTAATCATGTTGGGCGGCATGGGTCAAAATCCTGCAGAAACATTAATGCAAAAGGCTCTAGAAGCCGCAGCATTTGATTTAGCTCAAATCTGTCACGAAAGTGGAGAGTTCGCTGAAATTACTATAGTTGCTGACTCAAATATAAACACTCCAGATGACGAAGCTGTATCGCTGCAACTATCCCGCCCGCATGCTACTTTCGGGAATCTCATTAATCAATTTTCACAATCCCTTAGTCAAAAGACAACAAAAGTAGATGGGTACGTATACTTCGGAGCCGGAAGCGGTCCTTTACTGACTTCAGATGATATTCAGATACTTTCTAAATTATTAAGTAATGCCGATCCAAATAGCTGTGTCACCAACAATCGTTACTCTGCCGATTTTTTTGGCGTTAGACCGACTAACATCCTGGAATCACTCAATCCACCGCCGGTAAGTGATAATAATGTACCTATTCGATTGATCGACGAAAATAAAACCTCAGTGATTGAAATGAAACGATCTGCTATAACTCAGTTCAATATTGATGTCCCATCTGATTTGGCAACACTATCCCTCATAAAGAGCTCGGGCCCAGAACTAAAAGCATTTATTGCACAAAAAAATGCAGTACTCAATCATGCAGCAAGCGCCCAATGGCGTGCATCGCAGCATTTTCTTAGAAAAGACTCAGAAGTTTTTATTTACGGCCGAACCTCTTCCCGGGTTTGGTCGTATCTGGAAACTGAAACTGCCTGCAAAATAAGAATAATATCTGAGGAGCGCGGTCTCAAAAGCGCGCCAGAAGGGCATCGAGCTCGATCAATTCTTGCATATTTAATTCAGGTATACGGAGCACAAGAATTTTTTTGTAGATTGCTTCCGCAGTTTTGTTCAGCCGCATTCATCGACTTAATACCAATTATCGAGCATATGGAACTCACCTGTAGCAGAAGCGATCGGTTTTCGGCTTACTTACTACACCACCATGACATCGAGAATGAACTACTAAAAGAAATAATTGTCGCAATTACCGAATCACCTATACCGATAGCAGTAGGTGGGCACTCATTAGTAAGTTCAAGTCTGGAGATACTAAATCAATTAGTATGGGATGTAGCAGATAATTTGATTCCGAGCCCAATAAAGGATTCATACTCATCTACTTTCAAGGCAAAATTATAGAAAGTTTAGATCATGTCAGCACTCATCAACGTAGATCCTGAAATTGCAAACGCTATAAACCAAGAAGAATATAGACAAAGTACAGTGTTGGAAATGATCGCGTCTGAAAATTACGCATCAAGAGCGGTATTAGAAGCAGTCGGATCGGTATTAACCAATAAATATTCTGAGGGTTATCCAGGTGCACGCTATTACAACGGAAATGCCCTAGCAGATGATGTAGAGAGGTTGGCCAGATCACGGGCTAAGGATCTTTTTGGTGCTGATCATGCAAACCTACAGCCTCACTCTGGTGCTCAAGCAAATCTTGCTGCATATCTTGCTCTGCTTAACCCCGGAGATACGGTGATGGGATTGAAGCTAGACTCAGGTGGACATCTAACCCACGGATCACCGGTCAACGCATCAGGGAAAATCTATAATTTTGTCTCTTACGAAGTCGATAAAGAATCACAATTAGTCGATTACGAATCAATGTTGGCCCAAGCAAAGAAAGCTCGTCCTAAATTAATTATTGTGGGCGCCACAGCATACCCACGAATCTGGGATTTTGAAAGGGCACGTCAAATCGCAGATGAAATAGGAGCGGTGCTGCTAGCAGATATAGCACATATATCTGGACTAGTAGCTGCTAAAGTACACCCCACTCCAGTTGGGCATGCTCAAGTCATAACATCCTCCACTCATAAAACACTTCGGGGTCCACGTGGAGGCATAATTCTCTGTGATGAAGATTATCGGAAAAAAATTAATTCTGGAGTCTTTCCTGGAACCCAAGGTGGACCCATGATGCATGTAATTGCAGGAAAAGCTGTAATGCTCAANGAAGCCAACACNACTGAATTCAGGGACTATGCACAACAAGTGGTCACTAACGCNAAGCANCTNGCAACNCATCTAATCGACAGTGGCTTNAACTTAGTTACGGGTGGNACTGACAATCATTTACTACTTTTAGACATTCGCGATCGNGAAATAACTGGCCGTGACGCTGCAAACGCACTCGAAAAGGCAGGGATTGTATGTAACTTTAATTCTGTTCCGTTTGATGACAGACCAGTACGAGAAGGTGGCGGAATTAGNCTTGGAACGCCNGCAATAACCTCACGAGGGCTCAAATCTAAACATATGAGCCTTGTAGCNGACTGGATTATGCGAGTACTTCATGACGTTAATAATGAAGANGAACTTAAAGTNATTAATNAAGAAATTNGAACACTNCTNNANGAATTCCCTACNCCCGGAATATCTTAGAGCGCCATNGCNNGACGGGTTCGAAAAGTTGNGGATCCAGTTGAGTTGTAACTNCCAAATAAATTAAGGTTGCNAGGCNCAACTGAAGNATTAACTTAAATATCGANGGGGCNTCCACAAAGAAATAGTTAGGCAATAAAATNAANGGAANCNTCGNAGCCANGCCCAGAAAAATAGACCCNAAAGATCTNATNAATTNTTGCTTNAAAATAAAATGATTNCTCTTNTCNAAGATAATCGCTAATAGAATTGCCTCAAACAAACCAGATATAGAGAGTGCNAGCGCNAGGCCNGTCAGACCAAAATGACNNACNTGTACAAACAAAANAGCCANTATTAAATTTAAAGCCACTGCGATTGCCGATAGTAAAACCGGTATGCGCGTATTGGANAATGCGTAAAAACCTCGACTCAAAACCTCNACAAGNGNATACCCAACGGCCCCGATCGCTAAAATCTGTGCCGTTTGAGCAACCAAACGAGTNGCCTCGNTGTCAAATNCGCCATACTCCAAGAGTACTCGAATGATTCCNTCAGCTAGAAATATCAAAACCNCAGCCATNGGTGCTACNAGCCANAGAGTCATTCGAAAAGCCATAAACANCTCTTNACTAAACTGAANGNTGTCATCCTGCGATATATCGTCCACTAGAGTNGGAAATATAGCNGTNGCAANTGACATNCCAGCCAANCCNACGGGNAGCATCATTACCATGAACGCGAACATAATTANGTTAATAGATTCATCNGAAATTAAAGATGCAAACAATATCAAAATNAAAAGGTTCAGNTGTGCTGCGGCNAGACCCAAAACTCTNGGTCCGGCTAATTTAAATACCGATCGAACGAATACGCTCCTNATNTTTANGCTGGGTGNCCAACGCANCCTTAAAAANATCACACTCGGAATTTGAACGNCCAAGTGNAGAGCTGNTCCCAAAATAACCCCGTACGCCAGACCCTCAATTCCCCAAAGNTCGACCAACCACAGNCCNCCGAAAATAATACCCACGTTNTANAGCCCAGGCGCGATTGCNGATGCNACAAAATGGNGNCGAGCGTTCAATATTCCNGTCAACACGCCCGANACACAAAAGATAATCGGAGTAATTAACATCAATCTGGTCAGCCGGACAGCCATCTCTAATAATTCGGCACTCGAACCCGAGTTATCACCAAGTCCTGGCGCGACTAAAGGTACCAACCAAGGCGCACAAATAAAACTCAGAATAGATAAAAGCAACGTTACTAGAAACAATAAATTGAGCACTGATGAGGCCAGCTGCCAAGCCCGATCTTCTCCTTGCTGAGTCCATACCTTGGTAAAAACAGGAATAAGTGCAGCTGAAAGAGTTGCCCCAGCTATAAGTTGAAAAAGACTATCCGGAATACGAAAAGCCACAAAATAAGCCGAAAGTGCCGGATTGTCTACGCCAAATTCTTGACTAATCACAACCTGTCGGAAAAGTCCTAGCACTCTTGAAAGTACATAACCTCCTGCAACAATGCCAGTAATAATCGCGATATTGCTGGAACGGGAACTAACTTGTTCGGTATCGTTTGTCAAAACTATCACCAATCGAAATTATCTCGACGCCTCTAGAAATACATAAGCAACAGACTAAGGCATCAGGAGTTAAGCTTACTAAACTTAAAAAAATAAGGATTGATCTTTAGATGCCAAACTTAAAAAACCTATTTGGATCTCAAATTGGAATAGACCTCGGGACTTCCACCATAAAAGTAAGTTCTCCAGATGGAAATATTCTCTATCAACAACCAACGGTTGTCGCTATTAGTAGGCGCGATAATATCGTTATTGCAGTAGGTGAAGAAGCGCAATCAATGATTGGTCGGGCACCCGAAACAATCTCAGTAATTAGACCAATGAAAGATGGTGCGATTGCAGATTATCTAATCACACAGGCTCTACTACAACATTGTCTAAAACAAACAATAGGAACAGTGTTAGTAAAGCCTGAGGCCATGATTGCGGCCCCAGTGGGTATAACCCCCGTACACAGAGATAGCGTGAAAGAGGCAGCGGAGGCTGCGGGAGCAAGACAGCCTACTCACATTATTCCGGAACCACTCGCAGCAGCAATAGGTGCCGAAGTACCGATAGGATCTGCGGACGGTGCAATGGTTNTTGACATTGGNGGTGGAAGAGCAGAAGCCGCCGTGATATCTATGTTTGGCATGGTGGCNAANGGCTCAATACGAGTGGGTGGAGATAAGCTAGATCAAGCGATTCAGCGCTATCTAGTAGCTCACCATGAACTAGTTATTGGTGAACGAACTGCCGAACAAATAAAAATCCAAATAGGATCTGCAATCACGACAGACTCGCCTGACAAAATTCGGGTGAGAGGGAAACATGTCACTGGACAGCCCAGGGTGGTAATCATCAATTCTAACGAGATAGCGATGGCACTGAGAGACTCGCTTACACAAATAACTCAGCTAATAAGGACAGTTCTGGAACAAACAGAGCCTGAACTTTCGTCCGACATTATTCAAAGAGGAGTCCTGATCACAGGTGGAACTGCGCAACTAAGTGGCATAGATGTATTTCTCAGAGAAATCTTACATATTGCATGCTACGTCGTTGACGAACCCGATAAAGCCGTGGTTCGTGGAGCGGCCGCGGCCGTAGAATATGCACCTGCAATAGAAAGAACTATGCTCAGCCCAACAGATGAGCTTTATATAACATCTAGACAGATGTAACTGCACACCCATAGCCTTAAGATTCAGACAATATCCCACGCTCGAGCAGAGATTCAGCAATCTGAATCGCGTTCGTGGCAGCACCTTTTCGCAAATTATCACTGACACACCAAAACACCACGCCATTATCGACAGACGGATCAGAACGAAGTCTGGAAACGAAAGTATCGTCACGATCTGCTGCCTCAAGTGGCGTAACATAATTGGTTTGATCATCATCAAACACTAAGCCCTCTTTCAACTTAAGCGCATTCCCTAGATCGACTAGAGATACTTCTGAAGCAAATTCTACGTGTACCACCTCTGAATGCCCATAAAGCACTGGGACACGAACACAGGTCGCCGCAAACGGCAAATCGTAATCGTGAAGAATTTTTCGAGTTTCATTTCGCATTTTAAGTTCTTCTTTTGTAAAACCATCTTCACCAAAATCATCTACGTGCGGCAAGACATTTCGTGCTATTTGTACGGGGTATGCCTCAGGGGTTGCGATATTACTTCCTTGACTAAGAGAGGTATTCTGATCTATCAATTCTTGAACCGCTGCAGCTCCTGTTCCCGACACCGCTTGGTAAGTTGCCGCAGTGACTCTCTTGATGGGACTAACTCGCCGCATGGCATCCAATGCCATCACCAACGGAGTAGTCGTACAGTTGGGGATAGAAATTATCCAGTTATGAGTGTCGAGATCATTCGCGTTAACTTCTGGAATTACAAGCGGAACGTCATCATCCATTCTGTAGGCACTGCCATCGTCGATCATTATTATTTCCCGCTCACGGCACCAAGCACCCCATACTTTTGAGACCTCTGACGACGCCGAACAAAAAACAAGATCAACTCCTTCGAGAGCATCTTCGTTTGTCTCAAGAACCGTTAGCAGCTCATTTCCATATTTGATCTGCTTACCAGCC
>NZWK01000024.1 GCA_002701625.1 Chloroflexota bacterium | reverse complement strand
TCTATACTGATTGATTTAGATATGGGNTTATCGATGGGGGGTATTGCNGCACTTTTGAGGGACGAGGCCGTTTTGGCNACACCGTCGGTTATTTTGATCGTTACCNNGAGTTCCTATCCCGATCTTCGATCTCTTGAGGTAGATGACTTCGTGGAAGCTCCGNTTTCNCAGGAAGAGCTTCGCGTACGAATTTCGAAACAAATAACAAGAAGTCTTGGGACAGACGTTGATAACAGGCTTCGTCACGGCCCATTGATCATTGATTTAGACAGGTATCGAGTTACCCTCGCAAATGAGCCAATAGATCTTACTTATAAAGAATATTCACTTTTACGGTTTTTGGCATCTAGCCCTGGTCGNCCGTATACCCGAGAAGTGCTGCTGAATCAGGTGTGGGGATACGACTATTTTGGAGGTGTTCGTACAGTGGATGTCCATGTTCGCCGTATTCGNGCNAAGATTGAGTCAGAAGAGGAATTTGTNGAAACTGTCCGCAACGTGGGGTATCGTTTCGTGGANCGTTATAGGTGAGNNATANTCATTNCNTAATTATNNGGCTTGAATAGTTTAATATTTNCGACTTGAATTGATAATATGGGTGAAACATTGTCGCGAAATAATTTGAGTGGAGCATGTTTAATCAAACTTCCTTNAATGGGAGGTGCAGCGAAAGGCGGGGATTATGGCGTTTAAGGCAGANTATATTTGGATTGACGGGACTGATCCGAGCCCCTCTATGCGNTCAAAGACACGAGTACTGGCGGATGGCACAACTGATTTTCCTATATGGGGGTTTGATGGTTCAAGTACTAATCAGGCNCCTGGCGAAAACTCGGATTGTGTTCTCAGACCTGTCTATAGCTGTCCTGATCCGATTAGAGGNGGTNACGATGTATTAGTGATGTGTGAAGTTTTGTTGCCCGACATGACNCCTCATCCNACTAATACCCGAGCAGCCTGCGCCGATGTGGCAGAGAAATTTGCTGATGAGGAGGCATGGTTTGGTATTGAGCAGGAATACACTCTGTTTGAGGCTGATGGTCAACAGCCACTTGGNTTTCCGGAGGGCGGATTTCCTGGACCACAAGGTCCCTATTANTGTGCAGTAGGNGCNAATAATATTTTTGGTCGAGAAATATCCGANGCGCACGCTTCAGCCTGTATCGANGCAGGGATTGGNATCGCAGGAACAAATGCTGAAGTTATGCCNGGACAATGGGAATTCCANGTTGGTCCNNTAGGACCTNTGGANGTNTCTGATCAGTTGTGGGTATCNCGTTGGCTTTTACACCGCGTAGCAGAAGAGTANGANGTGGTCGTATCTATTGATCCAAAGCCAGTATTGGGTGATTGGAATGGTGCGGGGTGTCACACGAATTATTCCACTAAGTCGATGAGAGAGTCATACCAACCAATTGTTGATGCNTGTGAGGCGCTCGGAAAAAATATAGAGGAGCATATAGTTAACTATGGGGCTGGTAATGAAAATCGTTTAACTGGAGCCCACGAGACACAACGGATAGATCAGTTCAGTTACGGTGTGTCTGACAGAGGTGCGTCTATACGAATACCGTGGCAAGTTGAGGTTGACCAAAAGGGCTATTTAGAAGATCGCCGTCCGGCTTCAAATATGGANCCATATTTGGTGACACGTCTGATTGTTCAGACTACTTGTGGCTAAAGTACTGTTTTAAAAATACAAACTATAAGAGGGGGGCAGATGTCTGCCCCCCTCTTATTAGTTTTTCTATATTCACAGACCATAGATATACTTTTCGATAAATATATCTAATTTGTGTGTGGTTAGATTAGGTCCACTCAGCTACGTCGCTTCCTAGTGGTCTAGTACCAAAGGCCCAATATGGNNGTGTATCAGACATTTGNAGTACAGGGGCCAGATGTAGCATTTCACCATACGGGGTGTCATGNGATTCGAGAAAATTATCTACCGTACCTATATCTTGTTCGTGACTAANGCCTTGCAGTAATCCTAGTCGTACAAACCACATTGATGTCTGGGTAAGTGAGACTTGCACGTGCCATGACCCGCCTTCTTCAGCTCGTCGTCGTAGCGCTTCGAGTACACCATAGGTGGCGAATGATGCTGTTACGTAATCATTCATAGCCGCCGGCGCTAGTCGAGGTGTATGAGGATCGGTACCGGCAGCGATCGAGTCTGCATTGTCCGGACTTAANGGGCTCATTTGACCTTGAATCTCAGCNACTCCAGAGACTGTCTGCGCAAACTGTTCCCANCCTGGCCTGTTAGCCCATGGTCCGTGATGTCCGTAACAATTTTCAGACACATAGATGACACCGGGCCGCAACTTAGCCAGTTGCTGTGGGCCAAATCCACGCCTATCGAGCGCACCTTTCCGAAAACCTTGACTAAAGACGTCAGTGTGTTTTGCCATTGAAGTGAGTATATTGACGTCATTCTCCATATCTAAGTCAATGTGTATCTGACGTTTTCCATGGCCGGTGTCCATTTCAAAAAGGTCAAAGGTCGGCAATTTTGGTGATGCTACGTGTACCACATTTGCTCCGTGTTCAGCTAACGTACGAGCGCTTGTCGGGCCAGCTAAAACACGCGTGAGGTCAAGAACCCGCAGGTCTGAAAGCGGTCGAGAGCCAATTTTNATNGGTTCAGGAGGGGCATCACCAATTTTTGTAATTTCAACCACAGGTCTTCGAAGCAACTTTTTTCCTTGCGGATGTTTTACCCATTCGGATGGATTTCTAACGACGGCTCCTGTGAGATCTTGTCGAGTTAGTGCAGCCTCTAACTCAAAAGAGCCCCGACGTGAGANCGCTTCAGCAATAGTTGAAACATCAGCTTCTGGCTCTATTCCTAGTTCGACTGCAATAGATGGCCCGTCGCGAAATGATTTATGTAGGTGGATGAACCTGCCATCTTTACACNTANAGATTCGGGTCATATTTCTCGCCGCGGGTAGACCNTCNGTTGCTGACTTATTCTTAATTTCCAGCCAGCGGTAGGAATTCAGTGATGCAGCGGCGTGTCGGACATCGACGGTAATTTGCTGAGCCTTGTGTCCCTGNTCCCGCCACATCTGGTCAATTTTTGACCCTATTAATGCGTGAGCTATGGCNGCTCCCTCTCCAAGGTGGAAAGGGGAGTAGTAGANGGGATCGCTACCAATCAGNTTGATGTCCGAGTCTGGAACTGGCAGTCCAGCAAGTCGGACGCCCCGTTCAAAATCCCTGCTGTTCATANTATCGAATTGTGACTAGGCNGGTATAGATATAGTGGCNGTTCCTGGCGTAGTTTCAGTGGATCCGTCTTCTTGTTTTACTCCGACTTNAAGATCTAATAGGTGTTCACCGTTTTCTTCATACTTTTTTGTCACGGTCGCATGCACTGTTAAATCTTGNCGTGCTGGGTCCATCCCTCGATAGGANACTCCAAAGTTTGTAATTCTTCCCGAGTCGCCACAAATCTCGTCGAGTAATCGTCCNACNAGCATTCCTTTCAGTGCTCCGTGNACAATGATGTCAGGNAGATTATTTCCTTTTGCAAAGTCATCGTCGTAGTGAATTTGGTAAAAATCGCCCGAAGCCGCAGCCCATATGACAAGTCGTTGCGAGTCCATTGGCTCGGTAAGCGTGAACACTTGCCCTTCACTTACTTCNTTCCAGTTTTGTGCAGATACCATGTTTNTCTCCTTCGTTAANGTATAAATATCCTAGTAAGAAATTCCTTGACCTTGAGTTTTGGCTACAACAACACCATCTGATTGTCGCGTATAGACAGTTTCAGTCTCGCGAATCAGCATCTTCCCGAGGGATTTACTTGGACTCAAGGTCAGGTTGGTGATTCGTGAAACGGCACTGAGTACGTCTCCNGCATATACNTGTTGAATCGGNTGAACTTGAGTTCCACCGTTNAAATTCCTTGTAAATGGATTATTGAAGGTAGGCTGTCGNGAGGGCTCTTTGTTTGGGTTCCATATCGGCATACCTAGGTAGCCTGGTGGTGATGGCAAGGCCGAATGGCCAGCCGCTTGAGCTGCATCTTCGTCATAATATTTAGTATTTGTATAGCCGACGGCTCGAGCAAACGTTCGAATCCCCAGCGTTGTGACCTCGTACAGAACAGGATCGCCTTCTCGGTCAATCGCATCTTTCATATCCTGTGTTAGTTCTAACTCATCAGTCATATTTAATATACCTCCCCAGTAATAACGCATATTAGCGCATTATTTTAATTTTAGCTCTGCTAANTAATAAATTTAGGCGTTATGCCGGTTAGAGTTATATGTATGNCAAATTTTGATCCGAACACCCTGTTGCGTGAAGCCATGCAACTGCATGCAGCTGGAGATATTTCNAGGGCGGTTGAACAGGTTCTTGAAATTATTTCAAATCATCCTGAGTTCGCAGCNGGATATTCGTATCTNGGGCAGACGTTAATCACNAGNCAACGTAAGTTCAAAGAAGGTTTGGATTATTTGAAGATGGCTGTGAAGTCCGATTCTTCAGATGCGTACATTTTNTATACAGCCGGTTGGTGTTCNGAGTACATCGCNAATGCATTAGAACGTCCGAAATTTTCGTTTCAGACCCCGATAGAGGGGCCACAAGCGCTTTATAAACANGCNCGTACGCTATTNCTAGATGCATTAGCGATTTTGGCTGAGCAACCAGACGATGCACTTAAAGGCGACGTTGAGGATATGCTAGACGTTGTAGCCAAGGCAACTGGAGAGCCATGGGACGAGGAGTTGAAGGAATATGCCCCGCCTAGAATTCGCTGATGGCTTTTCACTATATTATGAGACCCATGGACCAGATATAGCTACNAGTACTCTGTCGCCAATATTATTGGCTCACGGGGCGGGAGGGAATGCTGCGGTTTGGTGGCAAAATATTCAAGCCTTNTCAGACAAATATCCAGTTATTACATTTGACCATCGNGCGTTCGGGCGNTCCCCNGATATTACGGACGGNCCNGGNCGGATTGCTTTNGGGGCCGATACNCGAGCATTATTAAAACACCTTAAAGTCGATAATGTTCATTTTGTGGCTCATTCCATGGGAGGACGCACGGCTTTTGGATTNTTTTCACGAGAGCCTGAGATGATTAAATCATTGATTTATTCTGGTACGAATGGAGGGTGCGTTGACGAATCATACAGGGNATTAAAATCACAATTAGAGCAAGATGGNACGCTAGCGGGCTCNTTATTGCAGAGAGCGATGGCNCCTGATTTCGCTAAAACTAATCCTGAACGACAGTTTTTATANAGGCAGCTGCGTGGTTTGAATCCGAAACGGCCAAAAGATTTTTTGGCTCCTACGGCCAGAATGATTAATTACAAAGGAACAACTGCTCAGCGGTTGAGTGAAAGTCGACTACCTATACTCTGGATCTGTGGAAATTATGATCGTGTCGTTCATCCTGATTTAATTCAAATATCTCACAAACTAACTCCTGGTTCCCAATATGTAGGTGTCCCTGCAGCGGGGCACTCAGCTTATTTTGAAAATCCGTCGGTTTGGAATTCATCTGTTCGGGCCTTTGTAGATAAGGTTGAATTAGACTGTTAGTGTTTCGGATGGAATAGTGTCAGTTGGACGTCATTAATTAAACGACGAAGCCAAAGGTGTCGTGGGGATATGCAGAGTACATACTATGTTAAATATCTCGGTTTTTAGAAAAATATGTAACTAAGTGATTGATTAGGGGCATAGGTTTGGGACTCTTTCAAGAAGTCAACTCTCGAGTTTCTTTTCCTGCACAAGAGCAGGATATTCTGGCATTGTGGAAAGAATTGGATGTCTTTAAACGATCGGTCGAAGAAAGACCGATCGACAATAAATTCATTTTTTATGAAGGCCCTCCTACTGCCAACGGAAATCCCGGAATTCATCACGTACTCGCTCGTGCGTTTAAGGATTTGATTCCCAGATATCGCACCATGCGTGGGTATCGTGTGCCAAGAAAAGGCGGTTGGGATACGCACGGACTTCCGGTTGAACTAGAAGTTGAAAAGCAGCTGGGGCTTAAAGAAAAGAAAGAAATAGAGAGTTTTGGAGTTGAGGAATTTAACCGAAGATGTAGAGAATCTGTTTTTAATTATGTGCAGGACTGGGAACGCTTAACAGATCGGATTGGCTACTGGGTAGACATGAGTGACCCCTACGTGACCTATGACGCGAATTATGTTGAGTCCTGCTGGTGGATATTTAAGCGTTTGTGGGATAACGGTTTAATGTTCCAAGATTTCAGGGTCACGCCCCACTGCCCCAGGTGTCAAACTTCTCTCTCGAGTCATGAGATTTCTCTCGGTTACAAAGAAGACACTCCGGATCCCGGCGTAACTATTCGTTTCGTTCTGCCTAGTGAGTCTAGTAATCTGAGCGATGAATCTGTTGAGTTTCTGCAACTCGGACAAGGAATCAAGACATCTTTGCTGGCTTGGACGACTACGCCTTGGACACTTTCCGGTTCAGCCGCGTTAGCGGTTTCTGTGAATGCTGAGTATTCCTTGGTTGAAAGAGAAGATCAACATATTGGTGTCGAGCGAATTATCGTCGCCACAGATAGAGTGCCTGATCTTGCCCCAGATGGTGAGGTTTTAGCTCGGTTTAAGGGAGCTAGCTTACTTGATGCGCATTACGAAGAACTGTGGCCAGCTGAGCTCTGGGATGATACAGATCCATATATGTTTGTGGATGGTGTTGCCGTGAGGCCCGCCTCCCTAGAAGATCTTCCTAACCGCAAAGTTGTAGCTTCAGATGAGGTAACGACTGATGAAGGAACAGGTATTCTTCACGTGGCTCCAGCTTTTGGCGCAGAGGACTATGGAATCGGTCGAGCTAATGATTTGATGTTTTTGCAACCCGTACGTCCAGATGGAGTTGTCTTGGGTGGTCCTGGAGATGGACTATTTGCCAAGGACGCTGATAAAGCGGTTACTGCTGATCTGCGTCAACGAGGTCTTTTATTCAAATCTGAGCAGATTCGACACACATATCCTTTCTGTTGGAGATGTGATCAGCCGATTCTTTACTACGCAAAACCGTCTTGGTATATACGTACGACTGCGGTGCGCGATGATCTGGTTTCTTCGAATCAGAGAATTGGTTGGGTTCCTAATCATATAAAAGATGGTCGATTTGGTGAGTGGCTTTCTGATAATGTGGACTGGGCGGTGTCACGCGAGCGNTACTGGGGCACTCCTCTACCTATATGGTCCTGTGAAGCNTGTGGCTCTACCGATGCTGTTGGGTCCTTTGACGAGCTTTTTGAGAGAGCAATAGACNGCACGGGTGACGCAATTCGGCGCCCTAGTGGCGAAATAGATCCGCACAGACCATTTGTGGATGACGTGATTATTGGNTGTTCAAANTGTGNTGGCCGAATGAATCGGACTCCTGAGGTGGCAGACGCGTGGTTTGATTCAGGTGCCATGCCTTATGCACAGCNCCATTACCCTTTTGAGAACGAAGATGTTTTTGCTGAGCAATTTCCCGCNGACTTTATTTGTGAGGCAGTTGATCAGACAAGAGGTTGGTTTTATACACTGCATGCTCTAGCAACGTTATTGCATAGCACNGGTGATACTCACGCCGAGCGGTCTTTTGAGAATGTGATTTGNCTNGGTCATATTCTTGATGGCGAAGGTTCAAAGATGTCAAAATCTGTGGGAAATGTGATTAACCCGTGGTCAGTTTTGGATGACTATGGAGCGGATGCGGTGCGTTGGACGATGTATACGGCTTCTCCCCCTGGAAATTCNAGAAGGTTTTCGGCNGACTTAGTGCAAGAGACATCGAGAAAGTTTTTATCGACGTTGTGGAATACCTATTCATTCTTTGTCACCTACGCAAATACGGGCACGTTTAATCCTGCAGATTACAGCTCACTTGATTCGCAGGTTCCAATCGACAGGTGGATTCGTTCTGAACTTGAAATCACAGTAAGTAAAGTGACTTCTGCCTTGGATGCATATGAGCCTGCCCAGGCAGCTCATCCGATAGCGTCGTTCGTAGATCAGCTTTCGAATTGGTACGTGAGNCGNAATCGAAGAAGATTCTGGAAATCTGGCGATGATGAAGATTCCAGAGCTGCGTTGGCAACTCTGTATCATTGCCTNACCACCGTGAGTAAGTTATTAGCACCGTTTACTCCGTTTATTGCCGAAACTATTTACCAGAATTTGGAGCGATCACACAGTGGTAGCGATATCGACTCTGTTCATCTGAACTACTGGCCAGTTCCATCGGNAGANTTAATTGACGAGGATTTGTCGCGTCAGGTTTCTTTGGTGCAGAAAATGATTTCGCTAGGACGAGCAGCTAGGGAACAGGCAAAAGTCAAAGTCAGGCAACCCTGTGCGACGGTTGTCTTGATTCCACGTAACCCCCAAGAGCGTGAGGCGTTAGCTGAGTGGACAGNNGANATTGCNGCGGANCTGAACGTAAAGACGGTNGAGGTGCTCGACGATCCAGGAGATCGTGTTCATTTCANGCTCAAACCNAATCTNCAGATANTAGGCCCAAGATTTGGCAAANANGTGTCTGTGGTGAAGAGCGCAATCGAGTCTGCTGACTCAGGTCAAATTATTGAATCAATGAAATTGAACGGTTCGGTGACTCTTGGTGAGNATGACTTAACAGCTACGGAGATTCTTGTTGANGTAGANGCATCTGATGGATGNTCAGCACAGGAGGANGGNGGATATTTAGCACTTCTTGAAACTAGACTTGACGAGGCNCTNGTGGCTGAGGGACTAGCGCGCGAGATAGTGAGACGATTACAAAATCTCCGCAGAGACGCGGGATTCGATATATCAGACAGGATTAATATTTCTTGGTCTGGCAGCGAATTAATTTCATCAGCCATGAGTTTACACCTAGAATATATAGCCGATGAGACTTTGGCACTGGNAATTAATGAGGGAGACTCTTCTGAGCAGGCGACCTCCTGGTCTGGAGAGCTTGATGGNGAANCAATTTCTTTAGGNGTTGAGTTAGTTCANTCTGANTGATAATTGCCGGAGCGCCCTCCAGATTTTTTNAGTAATTTCACATCTGAGATNGTCATGCCGCGATCAACNGCCTTGCACATGTCATATATGGTTAAAGCGGCGATACTCGCGGCCGTGAGTGCTTCCATTTCAACTCCGGTTTGAGAATTNACTCGCACTGTAGCCTCAATAATAATAATGTGCTGATTTCCAGACGTTTGNGCAGTAATTTCTACGTTTGCAGCTGTTATTGGTAAGGGATGNCAGAGTGGGATTAGTCGGTGAGTTTCNTTTGCTGCCATAATTCCCGCGATTCGGGCACTTGCNAAAACATCTCCTTTTGGAATATTCCCATGTGTAATTAANTCGAGTGTTTCTTTTTTTAGGAATACTTTTGATTGTGCTGTAGCTTCACGTGTGGTGATGTCCTTTGTGGATACGTCTACCATGNGAGCTGAGCCAGATGAATCNAGGTGGGTGAGTTCAGAGTTTTCCATATCACTATTCTAACGGTCTTNGTTTGACTTGTTGGCAAGACGCNTTTAGCTTCAGNGAATGTTGTCAAANNCTCCTGAGTATGTGACTGCCNTACTTAGTTCGTCTGCGTANAGTTATGANGTGGCGGAGNTCGATCTTCGCGAGACTCANATCTCNTATGTGCATATCGCTGGTGANTATGTGTTTAAGACAAAGAAGCCAGTTGANTTTGGCTTCATTANCCAGATATCGATNGAAAGCCGGAAAAAATTTTGNGATCAGGAAGTCNTATTGAATAGACGACTGGCCCCNTCTGTTTATNTAGAGGTTGTNTCNGTTGTTCGTTTGNGTTCTGGNCANATTGTTGTAGATCCNCCAGCCGACCGAGCTGNGGGATCGGAGATNTTGGANTGGGCAGTCAAGATGAGGCGCTTACCTGANNATGCNACGNTAGCGNCGATNCTCAAGACNGGNGGNAGCAANCTGGATGATNTAGCNGAGCGTTTGGCGGTNTGTCTTTTTGAGTTTCANAAAAATTGNAAGAAAGTGGANNNAGATGTTGAATTTGCTGGACCAAAGAAAGTNAAGGAATGGTGGGATAGAGAGTTAGCTGAGATTTCNGAATTTATTGACTTCACGTTGNCNCNNAGGACGNATCANCGNTTGCTGACNTCGGTGGAGACNATGCTNGAANNGTACGAATCTATTTTGCTGGAAAGACTTGAGNCTGGTCGANTTGTTGAGGGTCATGGTGATTTGCATTGTGACCATATTTATCTTTTAGATTCTTTCTCACNGCTNGCNTCTGGTCGGTCGGATGGNATAGCTATAGTTGACGGAATTGAATTTAATGATTGGTTNCAGTTTCGTTATTTNGATGTTGGCTACGAGCTCGCTTTTCTTGCCATGGATATGACGGCATTAGGTCATGAAGACTTGGCNAATGAGCTTGTTGGTCGCTACATTGTCGCGACCGGTGANGAAACGCTAAGCCTACTNCAGCCGTTGCACAGANTGTTTCGGGCATTTGTGAGAGGAAAGATTGCGTCGATAACCTCACAGGATTCAGGTCTTAGCAAAGAAGATCGTCAAAAATCAGAGTTAGAAGCCTCGACATATTTTTCACTCGCGGTTGAATATGCACCGCAAGTGAGTCAGGTAATGTCTGTAGTAATGTGCGGTGTGTCTGGAAGCGGCAAATCGCTTATCGGCGCGACATTAGCCTCTAAGTATGGCTTTGTGTGGCTCAATAGTGATGTTATCCGCAAGGAAATGTTTGGTGTTGCTGTCGACGAGGCACTTTCATCATCAAAGTATTCAGATGTTATTAGTCAGCGAGTTTATGAGAGGATGCTTGAGAAAGCTCAAATATATATATCCCGCGGCCAATCTGTCGTGATGGACGCAACACATTTGACGAAGGCTCAGCGATTGAATTCGGTGGCTTTTGCTACTCAGTCGGGAGCGCTCTCAACTTTGATAGCTATTGATATTGATGCTAAAACAGCTGAAGCTCGTGTGCTTGAAAGAATGAACAAAGCGGGTAATATTTCAGATGCCACCTCAGGTGTATTGAAGGAACAGCTAGGTTTGTTTGAGCGACTCAATGTGAATGAACTCAAAAATGGGATTATGATTCCAGCAAACCTTAATCTTGCGGAACAAATTTCTTTGATCTCTGCGCACCTAGAATCTGTTAGTCAATCGATTGAGTAGTGGCAATCTGATAGTCTTCAGTACCTACGGGGTGTAGCTCAGCCTGGCAGAGTGCTTCGTTCGGGACGAAGAGGCCCCCGGTTCAAATCCGGGCACCCCGACCATCAGTTTTCTTGTTCTCGATCGGCAATGTCTATTGCAAATGCAGCTAATGAATCGCCGTCAGTAGGCTTTTGGGTCATTACCCCTTTTGTTGCACGACTTGACTGCCGAACGTCTCCAGCACGAGTTCGGAGCATTTGTCCATTTTTGGTAATGATCATAAGTTGGTCGTTTTCTCGCACTGCTGCTGCTCCTATTAAGTCAACATCGTTTGTTGAGCCAAATGTGCGGACACCGCGAGTTCCTCTACCTTTTACTGGATAGTCTGATATTGGTGTTCTCTTGCCTTTACCTTCGTCTGACATGACTAGTATGTCATCGCCTTCACTATCTATGACTAATCCCACCAGACGGGCACCCTCATTTAATTTAATTCCTTTGACCCCACCGGATGTACGTGAAGCTTCTCTGAGTTTTTCTAACTCAAATCTGACAGCATATCCGTCACTAGATACGAGAATTGCGGTGGAGTCAATTGATGCTGGGGAAACAGATACAAGACGGTCACCAGGCTTTAAGTTCATGGCTATAATTCCGTTGCGTCTGACCTGATCAAATCTCGAGCGAAGCGTGCGTTTAACCTCACCTTTTTCAGTGGCAAAAATCATAGCAGCCTGATCTTCATTGGATTGATCTTGATCTTTTATAGCTATAACAGCAGTGACTTGATCGCCGTCGTGAGTCTCACCAAATTCGACTAGATTTCTGATGTGAACACCTTGCGCGGTCCTGGAAGAATCATTGATTTCATGGGCCGGAAGGGCAAAAACTCGGCCTGACGCAGCAAATATCAAAAGTCGGTCATGTGTGTCGCAGGATAACAGAAGTTTTATTTTATCTTCATCACGTAGCCTCTGTCCTGCAACTCCTTTGCCACCACGATTCTGCGTCCTATATGTTTCGAGAGGAACACGTTTTACGTAATTGGTCTCGGACATGGTTACGACCACCTGTTGATGAGGAATCAAATCAGCCGCAGAAATGTCAGTAACGGGTGATTCAATAATTTGAGTTCTTCTCTCATCACCATACTTTTCGCGTAGCTCAGCATTGTCAGCCTTCAATACATCATCGATTTTCTCTTGACTTCCAAGGAGTTCATTTAACTCATTTATGAATGCAACTAGTTCATCATATTCTTGAACTATTTTTGAGGATTCGAGTTGAGCAAGTCGACGAAGCTGGAGGTCGAGTACTGCTTGCGCCTGTCGATCAGTTAGGTTGTGAGGTGAATCCATCAACCTTGCTTTTGCTACTTCAGCTGATTCTGCACTTCGGATGGCGTCGATTATCTCATCGAGATTCTCTATCGCCTTAAGAAGACCAGCTAATATATGTCTTCGCTGCCGCGCCTTGTGCCTGTCGAAAACTGATCGTCTTTGGACAACCTGACGTCTGTGGTCGATGAATGCCTGGAGTGATTCACGAAGCGATAGTGTTTCTGGCCGTCCGGTTACTTCAGCGGCATTTGTGTCTCGTACAATATCTTCAACCCACTCTGAATCGAAAGTTGCTTCGTCTTCAACGAAGTCAATTTCTAACAGTCCGGTATCTTCTGTTGTGACGAGTGCAACCAGATTTACGTGGAATACACTTTGTAGTGCCGAATGTTTCAAAAGCTGACTTCGCACTGCGTGATAGGAAGCATTTCTGCCCAGCTCTATCACGACACGCATACCATTTCGATCACTTTCATCTCGAAGATCGGTTATACCTTCGATTACTTTACTTCTAACCTGTTCAGCTATTCGCTCGAGTAGAGCTGCTTTGTTGACTTGATACGGTAATTCAGTCACAATAATTTGCGATCGGCCAGAGCTTGTCTCCTCGAGTGCGATTCGACCGTGCATTACCAACCTGCCTCGCCCAGTCGCATAGGCTTGCCTTATCTCTGAACGATCAAAGATAGTTCCTGCGGTAGGAAAATCTGGGCCTGGTAGTCGTTCCATTAGTTCATCTACGGTGGCCGCAGGATTTGTGATTAGATGGTCAATCGCAGTTGTTAATTCATTGAGGTTGTGTGGTGGAATATTTGTTGCCATGCCAACTGCTATCCCGCTCGCCCCGTTGAGAAGTAAATTCGGAAGTCGCGCTGGTAATACTTCAGGTTGCATCAGGGAATCGTCAAAGTTGGCAACCATATTCACGGTATTTCGGTCTAGGTCTGAAAGGAGTTCTGAAGAAATAGTTGCTAGTCGAGCCTCTGTGTACCTCATAGCAGCAGGTGGATCACCATCCACAGAGCCAAAGTTTCCCTGACCCGTAATTAACGGATAACGCATTGAAAAGGGCTGTGCCATCCTGACTAACGCTTCGTAAATAGCTGAGTCACCGTGCGGATGGTACTTACCCATCACATCGCCAACCATTCGTGCTGACTTTTTAAAGGGAGAATTTGGATTAATGCCTAGCTCTTGCATAGCAAAAAGTATGCGTCGTTGAACAGGTTTCAGACCATCCCGTGCATCGGGAAGTGCCCTTGCCACGATGACAGACATCGCATAGTCCAAATACGCGCTGCGCATTTCGCTGACTATTTGAACCGGACGTACGCCGGTACCGTCGGTACTATTGTTATCAGTAGTTGTGACCATAG
>NZWK01000023.1 GCA_002701625.1 Chloroflexota bacterium | reverse complement strand
CTGGATGGTGATGAAGTAATCTTCCATGGATCGGAACACTACACGATAGTGGGTGGAGTAATACATGAGATTCGTCAGTATTGGTCCTGGCGGAGAAATGCATTAACCTCTGGATTACTTGGCTATGATTATCCAGATGCCTGAGTAATAGTCAGAAAAATTATTTGAATTGGATGGAGATATCTAATGAAACTTGCAAGAATCGAATCGAATGGTAGAAGTCTTTTGGCGCGAATCGATGGAGATCAAGCTTTTATTATTGACGGAACTATATTGTCTCCTGGTGGTGATACGGGTGAGTCGCTCTCTCTAAGTGAGGTTAGGTTTTTAGTACCCACGGATCCCTCAAAAATAGTAGCCATCGGGATTAACTATATGGATCATGCTGGTGACAGAGTAGCCCCGACAGAACCTCAGCCATTTCTGAAAACTCCGTCTTCATTGATAGCTCATGGAGAGAACATTATATTGCCTCCAGACTCCACCAATGTACATATGGAGGCTGAGCTGGTTGCGGTGATGAATGCAACTTGCTCGAAAGTGTCTCCAGAGAATGCCTTGAGTTATGTAGCTGGATATACCGCTGGTAACGATGTTTCAGGGCGCGACTGGCAGCAGGCTGATCTCCAATGGTGGAGAGCAAAATCTTCAGACACGTTCACAGCGGTTGGCCCTTGGCTAGATACAGAAATAGATCCTTGGACTACTCGGATTGAAGGACGTATTAGTGAAAAGACTCAGCAGGAATCAAACACTTCATTGCTGATCAACTCAATAGCCGCTTGTATTTCTAGGATCTCGCACTATATGACTCTTGAGGCTGGGGATTTGGTGTTCACAGGTACACCTGGGACTACCGGAGCAATTGTTGATGGAGATATATGTGAAGTTGAGGTTGGTGAAGGTGAAAATACAGTTCTGCTGAGTAATCCAGTCAAACAGGGCTAAGCTAATTAGCATTCCAGAGTTTCTGACGGGCTTTACAGTGAAGACAAATTAGTTTTTCTACTTGTAGGGTGGTGCGGACTGTCACTACACGCGCTGTTGCAAACTTTAGGCATTTTTTGCAGAAAGCTAAATGACATTGTTCGCAGGTGTGTAACAAATTAAATTCACAGTCGTCACCGGCACAAAGCCCTTGGTCGTTTTGCTTTTGCTGTTGTGTCATCCATTTTTTATGGGTTGTTAGATCAGAATATTTAAGCCTACAGCTATGTCTTCTGCAGACGTCATAATAATTTTCTTCCTGTGTACCACAACGAGAGCAAAAATACCTTCCGCAGTAGACGCATTGGCCGCTCGAAAGCGAGCCACACGGTTTTTTGAACAGTAAAAACCCAAATTTTGTCTCGCACTGGGTGTAAGAATTACTCATTAAGCAATATCCTTGGATTGAGCAGGCTTGACGCTTNGTTTGCTATTTGCAGGATATCAGTTTTGACAGGNATTCTCTGTGTTCTGCGATCATGTTGTATAGCCTGTCGAGCGGATTTTGTAGTGCACGTATNGNGAAGTNGAAGATACGTGTCGTTTCGTAATGATAGNGCGATGTTCTNAATAACACGATTAATCCGGCCGATCGGAGATTTAAGTNTCCGTTGCTGTCTTGAACTANCCATGAATTTTCTTTATTCATTTTCAAGTTGATCTGCGGATTTACATCACCTCTGAGGAAACGCACATATCGAAATCTAAGGGTTGATGAGAGAAANCGGAGCATGCAGATNCAAAATTTACAATCGCCGTCGTAATAAACCACACTAAGNCGAGTCAAGNTCTTTTTAGTATCTTTATACGTTCGAATNAGTAGAGTAAGTGAGAATAATACGGTCACATANATGACCACGTGTTCGAGCTGAGTGAAGAAAGCTGCTAGCAGCAGCGATGACCCGACAATGAACGAGCGAAATATAAGAGTGGATGNGATTGGGTTTGTAATAAGGCTCGTGGGAGAACNACCTAACGTNTCGATTTTAAGTCATTTTCTGGATGGGNAATATGTTTGAGAGTGGGGTGGGTGATGGGATTCGAACCCACAATCGCCGGGACCACAACCTGGAGCCTTAACCATTAGGCCACACCCACCATGTTCTCGAATTTATATTAGCAGGGAACTGCTTTTGGATCTAAATTNNNNAGTCTATTNNTGGATAGACTTCGAGNTCTANATATTNGNCTTANGCNGNCTTGACTGNGTCCAGCCANGCCNGCACTCTTTNGACGGGTTCATTTGACTCATGCAACGGTGCATGNCCTAGNCCGGGGTAAATTTCAAGTTCCGAATCGACGATACATCTGGATATGATCACCGAACCACCTGGTGGAGTNGTTGGGTCAGCNTCACCCACCACAATTAGAGTGGGGACNGNAATNTCTTTGAGCTCTTCATCCATATTATAAAATGCGACTGCCCGTTGCGCTTCAGCCAGGAATTTATCACCTTTTNTCTCNGTTTCGTCCGCNTGCGACCTCCAGTGATCTGTGGCTGCCGCACCAACTCGGCTGGACGTGGATAANAGNAATAGNGCAGTGGTTTGNTCGGGATAATCTATCGCNAATCGTTGAGAGATTGCCCCNCCCATGGANGATCCAGCAATAATGGCATNTTTNATNTCTAGGGCTTTTAATAATTCACTTAGGTCCTNTGCCCAAATTTCTAGTGAAACCGGGTCACTAGTTCCCTCAGTTTCTCCCATTCCTCTCACGTCATATACCAAGTGCTGAAACTGAGAGAACTTAGATAAATCTTCCGCCCAGTAATTAAGTGATCCACCGATACCATGAATCCAGACGATCGTTCGTTCGCCCTCACCAGTCAGTTCAAAGTGTTGATTTATTCCGTTAGCACTGACGAATGGCATTGTTCTCTACATTTCCTCACCTAGGCGGTGATATTTACCACTATGAAACAATAGTGGGTCATTAACAGTTTGATTATTTTCTAGCCCTTCAACTTGTCCGACGAGTATTGTGTGATCTCCTGCCGGATATTTGTGCACTATTTTACAACTTGTCCAGAGGATAACGTCGTCNATTATGGGAACTCCCAACGGACCAATTGTGTGTGGNACTCCACTCAATGGTTCTGGATGTGTACCACTGCTTGCGAAGATATTTGACACATCTTGCTGCGCATCTGACAAGATATTTACACCAAATGCATCAACGTGATCGAGCCATTCATGCATTGATGCGCCCTTGTCGATGCATACCAATAGCATCGGTGGTTCAAGTGACACAGACGAGAAGGCATTTGCTGTCATTGCCTTCAGANTGCCNTCAGGTTTGGCCATTGTTACGACTGTAATNCCGGTGGCAAAGGATCCCATTGCATTTCTGAANGCTCGTGAATCGAAATTTTTATTATCTTGCGCTGTCATATCGAACCCTACCGTATTTTCTNNTGACGCGAGAGTATCACCACATGGCAACACANGGGGAATTAGGCAGNACNGTTCTTTTAAATAACTTACACGTTTTCTTCTTTATTTTTTTCTTGCTGTAATTTACGCANTCTTCCTGCTCGTTCAAGTAATTTTCTATTTTCATCTCCAACGTACATGAAGTTTTTTCGCCAGTNATTATCGTGCCATTCAAAGGGCGTTTGTACAGTNGTTCTAGAGAATTGNGCATTAGCTGCAAGGTCGAGCGCCATGCGNGTAATAGTTTTTTGCATTTCCACATCANATGGCACTCCGATTGGATTCCCAAGTGGAAAATCAGTGAAGAGGAATCGTGGCACACCGCACTGTTCTATGATGTCTCGAGCCGAGCCAGCTATGACTGTCGGGATTCCGCTTAATTCGAGATGACGAGCGANCAAACCTACGGTCTGATGACAAACTGGTCAAAGNGGCACCAGTAATGCGATATCGACCTTGTCTTCTTGCATTTGTTTGTGTATCTCGGGAGCATANTTTTTAGATGTTCTACTTTGTGAATAGTCCGTTGGCACGCCGTAGAATCGTGGAGAAACCGACTCAATTACCCCTTCTTNAACGAAGGATTTTAAGTGATCTAACGGAAAAAACGACCCAAGGTCNAGAGTATGTGTAGCCTCTTTGTCCCAAGATCTATCCATCGTATATAGTGCGTCTGGGGTGGGATCACTAGGTGCGCTGAAAAGATCTGTTGTTTTGAGTAATCCAGGATCATACTCAAGACTCACTCCGGGCTTTGGNATTGTGGCTGTCGTGACGAGCCCTACTCGACACTCGCTTAGTGGTTTTTTGAGCTCAATAAATGGGGTATCTAAATTCGAGGCCCAGCGGTAAGGTTTCTCATAGCCTTGAGCCGAGTAAAAATTTCTAGATTTATCTATGTACGAGACAGCTATTCTATGTGTGCCTAGAGCANCCAAGGATTCGCGATTGTCCATCTACATTTGCCTTTTAGTTCAACTGATCATCATTAAATAATGCCTCAACATCGGCAAGGATATCTTCAGTTTTAAGTTCTGGTTCTTTCACAGTTTGCATAAAGTTTTCTTGCCATGTGAGGAATTGTGAGTCCAGTGCATTGATAAATGTATCAAAAGTTGAATCCTCGTTACGTGCGTTCTCGAGGCGAGTTCGTAAAGTAAGCATTTCTTCATCTAAGTCATAACGAGGAGTATTAGTGCCATAAAGGTTATCAAAAGCACTTAAGAGGGCATCAATTGCATGCGGAGATCCACTATTTTGCACATAGAAAGGCGCTATCGCGTTNATCGTNGCTACCGTGAATCCTTCATTTCGCAAGAGAGTACCTAAAGCCATCGTAAAGGTGGCCCCACCTTGATATTTAGGAGTCGTAAAACTTGCGGCAGTGAGATCTGCGATATTTCTGGCAAAATCATGGGCGGGATTTTCAGCATCGTTGGCCGACGCACCTGAGGTAACAAGGATTGGAGCTTGTTTGTCATATGGGACCGGTCCGTCAAATGATGAGAGTAGAATTATTTTCTCGATTTGGGTTGTTGTCGCCACCTGAGTAATTGCCTGAGCAATTTTCATCCACTTNAAATGNGGTTCGGGTGACGTAAAGAATAAAATATCGCCATCACTTGTATCAGCGAGAGGTGCAGATCCGGAAGTTGACAATTTTTCCTTTGCGAGGTGCCAAAAGCTTGCATCTGGCCATTCTATTGTTCTATTACCTAAATCATCAAGAGAGACTTGCGGGCGTTCATCACTTAAATCGAATAATTCCTCAGAATTGATGGTACCAATCTGGGTCGCTTCATATTCTTCTACTAAATGTAGGATAGTGTTGTGTGCTGCNACACCNTCGGTTTGTGGTCCTACACCTATTATTAGTACGGAGGCCTTCATCTCGGTTAAGTCGGTGTTTATAGCTAAAAAATCCTCTGAATTTGTGTACATAATGCCCACCTTTGTTCGATTATGGATCCTATTTTAGCACTCTCATGAGGAGAGTGCTAAAACGATAGAGATTTGTAAGATTTTCNAGTAAATATTGCCTAGCTTTGCTACTAATAGGATGATTTTGCATTAAGTATTACAAGTAAAATTGGTTTTATTTACCACGCGTCGATATTAGGTCTTTTTTTACCGGCACGAGGCGCGGGTGTGGGAACGGAAGCGAAGGCGTTACTAATCCACCGACGAGAGTCAGCTGGGTCTATGACATCATCTACACCAAATGAGGTTCCATAATTGATTGCTCGACCTCGTGTATAAGCAGCCTCGACAAGCTCTTCGTACCTAATCACCCTTTCACTTGAATCCTCTATCGNCTCAAGTTCATTTCGGAACCCTAGCTTAACTTGTCCCTCTAGTCCCATTCCTCCAAATTCTCCAGTTGGCCAAGAGGCTGCGAAGAATGATTCTTTGAAGCTTCCGCCAGCCATAGCCTGTGCTCCTAGTCCATAGGCTTTGCGGAGAACTATTGTTGCATGTGGGATAGTAATATTTGCAGCTGTAACGAANAGACGACTNCAGTGACGGACTAANGCAGTTTTTTCAATCTCAGGACCAACCATCATNCCTGGAGTGTCACAAAGAACAAGTAACGGAATATCAAATGCGTCACAAATTTGCAAGAATCGTGCTGCTTTGTCAGANCCATCACTATCTATTGCGCCCGCTAAATAATTTGGGTTATTNGCTAGGACACCAATCGGTCTGCCCTCGATTCGAATGAAGGCGGTTACCATACCAAGCCCAAATTCTTTTCGGAGCTCTAAAACGGAATCTGTATCAGCTAATGTTTCTATGACCTCACGCACATCGTAGATGCGAAGGCGATTTTCAGGAATTATTGGCCTTAGTAGTCTTTGATCTGCACATTCCCAATCATCGACAGGTCCCTGAAAATAGGAGAGGTATTTTTTTGCAGCCTCGACAGCCTCTATCTCGTCTTCCACAAGAATGTCGATCACGCCGTTGGGTGATTGAACTTCCGTAGGACCTATTTCCTCAGGTCGGAAGATTCCAAGGTTTCCACCTTCAATCAATGCGGGTCCACCCATNCCAATATTTGAATTTTCTGTTGCAATTATGACATCGCAACAGCCAAGTAGTGAAGCATTTCCAGCGAAGCAGTAACGAGAGGTAATTCCAATGGTTGGAACTAGTGCACTGAGCCGTCCCATTTGGGCGAACGTAGGCGTATCTAATGGTCTATATGTNCCTTCACTTCGACCTTGTCCCTGAGTTGTGGTTGATTCGCCACCCGTGCGCTTTCCACCCGTGCCGGCTCGGCCGCCACCGCCCTCAGCGAAAAACACAACGGGACGTTTCCACTTTTCTGCAAGTTCAAGCATACGATCGGTTTTAGGATGGTTAATCGCACCCTGTGTACCGGCTAGCACTGTGTAGTCATATGCGAGCACCACGGTTCGACTTTTCTCTTCCGAAAACAGATCTCCGTTTACGCTACCGACACCTGTAACCATGCCGTCGGTAGGAAATTTTTTAATCACTTCTTCAATTGGGAGGCCAGTACCTGGAGTGAGGACAAGCGATCCATGTTCCATAAAAGAGTCGTCGTCACAAAGTTGNTCAATATTTTCCCGTGACGTTCGTTGNCCTGTNGCACGTCGTTTGGCCACTGCATCTGGGCGCGCTGCATCAAGNGTTACTGCATGCCGCTGGTGAATTTGAGCTAGATCGGGTCGGACATAGTCAAGGTCTACTTCTTGGTCATCCGCTTCAATACTTACTTGAATATCAGAGACGTTTACGAATGTAAGTGGCTGATTTTCCCATACTGTATCTCCACTTTGAACCGTAATGTGTTCGATAATGCCGCTCACAGTTGCTGTGATTTCGTGCTGCATCTTCATAGCCTCCATCACGAGAATTTGTTGTCCGATGCTGACGCTTTCTCCTNGTTCTACATCAATACTTACGATGGTTCCCTGAATTGGAGCTCTAATTGCTGATAATCCATCCGGCACCTCAATACTGTCTTGTGCTGGTTCGATAACAGCTGAATTAGATAAAGGCTCAGAATCTTTACCGAATGCAAGAACAGCGAGTGGATCTCGAGAGTCAATCGTTGCACCTGCTTGAGTTACTTGTGATTCAGAGAGTGCCGGAGAAAAAAAACTTGAGTCAGAGTTGGAGTGTTCAAGTATCTCCGCGATATGCTGATCGAGGTANCGTGTATGCATTTTACTNGCAGCGAAATCCTCATCAGTCAGAAGTGATTGCAAAAGTGNAATATTNGTTGNTAGGCCTTCGATTCGAAAATCACGTAATGCTCTATACGTCTTNTTTGCTGCCTTTTCAAACTCTTGAGATTTTGAATGCGTAATCACCTTTGCCAACAGTGAATCAAAGCTTGGGCTACTTTTATATCCGACATAACCGAAAGTATCAGTTCGTACACCAGGTCCTGAGGGAACATCAAACGCTGAGAGCGTGCCTCCCGAAGGTTTTGTCGTGCCGTCTGCAAGCATAGTTTCCATATTTACCCGAGCTTGAATAGCGTAGCCTTGAGGATCACCGATAGCAGTCTGATCGATACCCATCGAGGTGAACGAATTGCCCTGTGCGATCGAAATTTGTAGTTGCACAAGATCTATGCCCATAACCTCTTCAGAGACGGTATGTTCCACCTGTAACCTGGCATTTGCTTCAATAAAGGCAAAAAACGGCTCTTGGTCAGAGGTGTTCACCAGAAATTCGAAGGTACCTAATCCGTGATAATTTGCGGCACTTGCAAGNGAACGTGAAGCNTCGATAAGACTTTCCCGCATTGATTGGGTCAGAGCAGGTGCAGGAGCAATTTCTATTAATTTTTGATGACGTCGTTGTAAACTGCAATCGCGATCGCCGAAATGCAGGATTTCACCCGAGTGGTCCCCAGCAATTTGTACTTCAATATGGCGGGCCTTTTGAACTAGCTCTTCCACGTATACGTCGCCGATTCCAAATGCTTGTTGGGATTCGGACGTTGCTCGTGCGAAAGATTCCTCAAGTTCCTCNCTGGTATGTACAATCCTCATGCCTCTGCCNCCACCACCTGCAGCCGCCTTAAGCAGCATGGGTTTCCCNTCTAATGATTTGAAAAAATTGACGGCAGTTTCTAGGTCCACTGGTTCTGAGATGCCCTTAACTAGAGGTACATTAAGCGACTGAGCCAGCAATCGGGCTTGTACTTTATCTCCAAAAAGTGCAATAGATTCAGGCGATGGGCCTATAAATGTGATGTCATTTTCTAAGCAGTGTGAAGCAAAATCCGCGTTTTCACTGAGAAAACCATAACCTGGATGTATCGCATCACAGCCATTTTCTTTGGCAATGGCGATAATTTGTGCCATATCGAGATATGCGCTCACACCTCGACCTGCAAGGGCAACCGATTCATCAGTTTTTTGCGAATGGAGCGAATTTCCGTCATCCTCTGAATACACTGAAAGTGTTTCTATCTCTAGATCCGCCGCAGCTCGAGCTATTCGTATAGCAATTTCGCCTCGATTGGCAATTAAGATTTTTGAAAAAGTCATATTGTTCCTGCTTTTCCGCTAAGTGTTTTTTTTGAATTACGCAGTTAAGTTGGTCAGCCATGTTCGNAATTCATCGGGAGTACCCTGGGGCATATATAGCATCTGCACATCTGCGCCAAGATCAGATCTTTCTTGGAGCTGTGCGCGCACTTCNTCTTGTGAACCGATGACCTGGCATTCTCTAACCATGTCGTCAGAAATAGCAAGTACAGATGTTTCACGATCTCTTTCAGCCCATGCGGCGCGCGAAGCACCAACTTCTGCCTCGAATCCATTTCTTTCAAGCATCTGCCAATAAAAGACGCCCATTCGATTTACATAGTGATGAATTAGACCTCTGGCTTCTAGCCATTTTTCATCATCATCCTGNGAGCCATCAAGAACAGTTATTTTGGTGAATGGAGCGATTGTAAACTTCTTGTCGGGGTTATCAGAGCTAGATGCTCCTTCTTTTAATGATGCACGTAAATCTTCGAACAAGCCGCGGGGCCAATGTATCGGATAGATTCCGTCGGCGATTTCACCCGTCTGTCGTATTGATTTAGGCGTAATTGCTGCAATATATACAGGTATTTTATTGCGCGTTCGATTATAGTGAAGCTGAAAACCNCGACTCATTTGAAAGAACGAACCTTCATAATTGAGCTTTTCTCCCGCGATCAGTGTATTGAATATCTCCACATACTCTCTGATTCTGCTTAGTGGTTTTTCAAAGGGCACACCATGAAAATGTTCGACCACGTTGGC
Source organism: Chloroflexota bacterium (assembly GCA_002701625.1). Next base: position 13,502 of record NZWK01000023.1, on the reverse strand, counting down.
GCCCGAGGATCCCAGACCTAATATCATTCTGCCTTCTGACAGCTCTTCAAGCATTGCATATTCCTGGGAAATCGCTGCTGGAGTTCTCGAGTACGTATTGAGTATTGAGGAACCAATTTGAATATTTGAGGTGTTGGTAGCAATGGTTGCGAGCCACGGTATTATCGACTTGCCCCATGCCTCACCGAGCGCCACAAATTCGACCCCAAGTTCTTCAGCGATTTGTACTTTCGCGAGAGATTCGCGCCAGTCATTTTCTGGTCCTGCTAATAGGCCAAGTCTCATATTAGATTCCTTTCAATACATGCTGGAGATTAACTCAAAATATCAATGAGTGTATCGAATCCGAATATTGTGAGAAATCACTTTGAGTAATAAGCTAAATAGTAGGGCTATTGTTTAGCCATTGCTGTGTTGTAAAAGGGGGATTGCGCGATGGGATCTTTGTTTAAAGAGGTTTCTTTGCGACCAAGTTGTAATCAGCGCATTAGTACCGGTAACGGTAGAACACTCAGCTTTGCTGAGTATGGCCAACCGAGCGGCGAACCTGTATTTGCCTTTCATGGAGCACCTGGTAATCGATTTCAGTTACTTGGAACACATTTTGCAGCTGAGGAACTTGGTATTCGCCTGATCGTGGCTGATCGCCCAGGGTACGGATCTAGTGATTATTACCCGAATCGAGAGTTATGTGATTGGCCGGTAGACGTAGCAGCGATTGCCGATTTTTTGGGTATTCAAAGATTTGGAGTATGGGGGATATCAGCGGGCGGTCCGCATGCTTTGGTGACGGCAGCTCTTTTACCAGATCGAGTGACTCGGGTTGCGTTAGCTGCCTCAGTTGCCCCAAGAATGCACATGGAGACTATGGCGTCCGCCCAAGAACTTAAAGCAATTGAGAATGTGTCCGAACGTAAAATAAAGTGGACCGCTAATTCCTGGATAGCGTTGCGTCAACTCGCATCCGTAATTCCCTGGCCGATTGCTAGATTATTCATAAATACGGCAAACAGACAACTGATGGATGATAAGGAATTTCGGGCTACTCGTTCTATTGAGAGAAACGAGTTTGGGAAGCAGTCGGCCGAAGCTTTAGCCCAAGATTTCGCTATTTTGATGGCTCCGTGGGGCTTTGAACTATCTGAAGTTCGTCAAGAAGTTACTATTTGGCACGGAACCGCTGATACCTTAGTGAAGCCTGAGCATGGCGAATTACTTTCCACGCTGCTTCCAAACAATAATTATCATAAAGTTGAGGGCGTTGGTCATCTAGTGGCCGGAAGTCTGTATGAGGATATGCTAATGGCAGCGGCCAACCTAAGTAATTCGTTGAGAACATAGTCTAATAAATTTTGATATAGTTGGACTCCTGTGAGACCATGTTGCTGTATCGATTGATTATTCGGTGCTTCATATAAGGAAATAAATATGTCTCAAATAAATTCGAGTCATCAGAAACGGACGGTACCGTCACGCGAGGAAGCACTGCGACTTGTTGATGAATCTAACTTAGATGATTTATTAGATCAGGCATCGGCCATCCGAGATATTGGATTCGGTAAGGCGGTAAGTTATTCGCGCAAGGTATTTATTCCGTTAACTCAACTTTGCCGCGATGTATGTCACTACTGCACATTTGCACAGCCACCAAAGGAAAATGAACGGGCCTACATGACTATTGAGGAAATGGTGGCAATTGCTCAGGCAGGTGCGGATGAGGGTTGTAGAGAAGCATTATTCACTCTTGGCGATAAACCTGAGTTGCGATATCCACAGGCACGGGCTGAGCTTGCTGAACTTGGGTATTCGACTACGATTGAGTATCTGCTTGCTGCAGCCAAGGCGGTTTTTGAGGCGACAGGACTTCTTCCACATGCAAATCCAGGTGTTGTCACTCGAGAAGAGTTAATAGCGCTCCGTGAGATCTGTCCTTCACAGGGAATGATGCTGGAGAGTTTGTCGACTAGGCTTCTCGAGAAAGGTCAAGTCCACTTTGGTTCACCTGATAAAGATCCTGCTGCCCGTATTGAAACTATGCGACTGGCCGGTGAGCTGAAAATTCCTTACACGTCAGGTATTTTGATAGGTATTGGTGAGACTCGTGAGGAACGCATTGATTCACTGCTGGCTTTGCGTGATTTGAATGATGAGTATGGTCATATCCAAGAAATTATTATTCAGAATTTTCGGGCTAAAGAAGGTACTAAGATGGTCAATGCGCCTGAGCCTGACTTGGACGATTTACTGTGGACTATCGCAAGTGCACGCATCATATTTGGTCCTGATATGGCAATTCAGGCACCTCCAAATTTGAGCCCGGGCACGTTCGGTACTTTGATACGAGCTGGTATCAATGATTGGGGTGGGGTCTCACCGGTGACCCCTGATCACGTGAACCCGGAGGCTCCTTGGCCTCATTTGGAATTGCTCGGTAAGATGACGTCTGACGAAGGTAAATTTCTTATTGAGCGTCTCACAGCATATCCAAAGTATGTCAAAAACATGGATCAATGGATTGGAAAGAAGCTACGTACGGCGTTGATTCAGGGCTCGGATGCGGATGGTTTTGCGAGAGAAGATTCATGGTCGCCAGGCGATAGCGATGCGATGTTGCCGGATAAGTTGTTGAGGCTGCTTGATACAAACCCAAGCGAATTGCGAGTTTCCCCAAGAATTGAGGAGCTATGTGTAAAGGCTACACATGGACTCGCTCTCTCTGAACATGAAATAGCTGAATTATTTAGAGCGCAGGGTGACGATGTGGCTGCGATCGCCAATGCGGCGGATGAGCTCAGGAAAAAAATTAATGGCGATGAGGTTACATACGTGGTTAATCGAAATATTAACTATACAAATGTGTGTTATTTCAAATGTCAATTTTGTGCATTCTCGAAAGGTAAGCTGAGTGAAAATTTACGGGGAGCACCATACGATCTTGATTTAGACGAAGTGTCTCGGAGAAGTGTAGAGGCTTGGGACCGTGGTGCCACCGAAGTTTGTATGCAGGGTGGCATTCACCCAGATTACACTGGAGAAACATATTTAGAAATTTGTCGCACTGTGAAAGCTGCAGTTCCTGACATGCACGTTCACGCCTTTTCTCCTCTCGAGGTTTGGCAGGGTGCAGAAACCTTGAATATCACGCTTGAGGAATTTTTGGTTCGGTTGAAAGAAGCCGGACTAGGCACGTTACCTGGTACGGCTGCAGAAATTCTGGATGATGAGATACGTAAAGACTTGTGTCCTGACAAATTATCGACAGATCAGTGGTTCGAAGTAATGGAAACGGCACACAAAGTAGGTTTTAATACGACGGCGACAATAATGTATGGTCACATTGATGGTCCGATAAACTGGGGGAGGCACCTCGCCCGAATCCGAAATCTACAGGAGAAAACTGGTGGTTTTACTGAGTTTGTTCCGCTCCCGTTTGTTCATATGGAAGCACCAATCTACTTAAAGGGTAAAGCAAGAAAAGGACCGACATTTAGAGAAGCGCTATTGATGCATGCAGTTGCACGCTTGGCCTTGAACCCGGTGATATCGAATATTCAAGCGTCGTGGGTGAAGATGGGGCCCAGAGGTGTCGCAGAGTGTTTGAACGCCGGAGCGAACGATCTTGGTGGAACATTGATGAATGAGAGCATTACTCGTGCGGCTGGTGCGTCTTTTGGTGAGGAACTTCCACCAGAAGAGATGGAGTCTGTGATTTCATATATGAAACGAATTCCCAAACAACGATCGACGGCATACGGTGAACCGGCCGAACTTCAGGTTAGAAAGTCGTATGGAGCACTGGATCTATTGCCGATAGTTCAGACGCCTGCGCCAAAATGGAATCGAGCAGTTTCGAAAGATGAGCTAGTGAGACCTGGTATTCAAACTAATATTTAAGAGAAGAATACTATCCTGTGCTAGCTTGAGCTCCTAAATAATAGATTGGGCCACTTATGGACTGGAATGACACGGCGGAGCAATCAGTATTTCGAAATCAGATTCGAAGTGTAATAGATGCTGAACTTCCAAAAAGGTATAAAGAAGGTAAGGGACCACCAGAAAGAACTTGGGAATTCGATCGCAAAGATCCTGATTTTGATGCTCAAAAAGCTGCGTCTGATTGGCATCTATCCTTGAGCCGCCATGGTTGGATTGCACCGCAGTGGCCGGTTGAATATGGCGGGGCCGGGTTATCGGCTATGGAGCAGTTTATATTGAATCAGGAATTAGCAGGTGCCGGGGCACCTGGCGTGGGCGGTTCGGGAGTAAGTATGCTCGGCCCAACATTGATTGTGCATGGCACTGAAGCTCAGAAACTCGAATATCTTCCTAAGATACTCAGCGGAGAAACTGTTTGGGCTCAAGGTTATTCCGAGCCGGGATCTGGTTCAGACTTAGCTTCTTTGCAGACTCAGGCAACACGTGATGGAGACGTTTATACGGTTAATGGTCAGAAAATATGGACCTCAGGAGCGCATACGGCCGACGCAATTTTTATGCTCGTCCGTACAGATAATGAAGCATCAAAGCATCGAGGTATTTCATTTCTGTTGGTTGAAGACATGGCAACGCCTGGAATCGCTGTCAGACCACTGATGGATATGGCAGGAAATCATTATTTCAATGAAACATTTTTTGATGATGTGAAGGTTCCTGTTGATAATTTAGTTGGAGAGGAAAATCGAGGCTGGTACGTTGGCATGACGTTACTCGATTTTGAACGATCGAATATCGGTGGTGCTGTAGCGGCGCGCCGTTCTTTAACTAATTTAATGGGGGTCATTAACGACGAGAAGAAGGATGTATCTATTATTCGCAATGCGATTGTAGACAGATATATTGAGTCCGAAGTAATGTTTCAATTTTCGTTTCGAATTATTTCTATGCAAAATGGCGGTTTACTTCCCAACTATGAGGCCTCAACTGCCAAATTATACAACTCTGAGTTGTCTCAACGTCTAGCACTTACTTCCACTCGCGTGTTTGGACTGCATGCAAATAAAATCTCTGAGGAGGATGTCGCTGGGCGGTATACAGCTGCATACCTTCGATCGGTGCCTGCGACAATACGAGGCGGGACGTCCGAAGTACAGAGGAATATCATAGCGACGCGTGGCTTAGGCCTCCCGAGGGGATGATGTGGAGCGTGAACCTGTGAGCGAAACGATAACCGGGCCGTTACGGGGCGTAAGAATTTTAGAATTTTCCCAAATTATTGCCGGTCCTGTGGCGGGTATTTACCTTTCTGACTTCGGAGCTGATGTGATCAAGGTGGAACCTTTAGAGGGTGAATCGCGGAGAAATAGCGCTGCGGTTGTACCAAACGAGGGAAAATATTTTCAATCACTCAATAGGGGTAAACGTAGTCTAGCTCTGAACTTAAAGTCAGAAGCCGGACTTAATATTATTCGTCGACTTCTTCCATCTATCGATGTAGTACTTATTAACTATAGAAATGGAGTTGCGGAGCGACTTGGTATCGACTATTTGAGTTTGCGTAAGATTCGACCAGACATCATTTACGCGTCCATCACAGGATTTGGTAACTCTGGACCACATATGACAAAGGGTGGGTCGGACATAGTTGCCCAAGCGTATTCCGGTGTGATGGCATCGGAAGGCAAGATGGACGAAGATGGTGCTCCTTTACCTGTGCAAGTAACGCCGATTATTGATAAGACTTCTGGGCTTGCTGCTGCCATGTCAATTTGTGCGGCTCTCTATGAGCGTGAACGATCAGGTCGCGGGCAAGAACTTTCGCTGTCGCTGCTGCAAAGTGGTCTAGATCTTTTAGCGACCCGTGTAATGCGTGAACCGGTGCATGACGTAAGTGTGCGCGATCCACTTATGAGTGAAATTGAAGCTCAGCGATCCAGTGGTGCTACATACAGAGAGTTGATGGCACTCAGGCCGAAGCAAACGATGCGATTTACGTCGCATCGTCTTTTCTATAGTGGATATCACACCAAGCGAGGCTCTCTGATTCTAGGCGCCCTGACCCAACAGAACAGAGATTCGGTTCGCAAATTACTTAATTTCTACGATGAGACTGATTCACCAGATTTCGATGCCTCAATTCTGGAAAATGAAATCAAAGTCACAAACTGGAAGAAAGAACTTCAGGCTATATTTATGGGTAAAGAGGCTTCGACGTGGGAAGAGTTGCTAAATGGAGTTGGTGTCCCAGTTTCGGCGGTTCATTTCGCAGAGGAAATGTCTACTGATCCTCAAGTGATCGCTATGGGCATGATGTCAGATTTGGAACATGAAGTAACAGGTCCGCAACAAGTGGTGGGGCCGATCGTGCAAATGTCCGTCACTCCTACCGAGGCAAGGTTGCCAGCTCCAAAGCTTGGAAGTCATTCAGAATCGATACTGCTTGAAGCGGGTTTTACAGAATTGGAAATCAGCCAATTTCGTGATCAGAAAGTGATTTAGCAAAAAAAAAGGACGGCCTAGGCCGTCCTTTTTCTATCTTGTGGGTAATTGCTACAAGAGTTTTTTCCTGGCAAATGCGTCAACTGCGTCGACCACTGACATGAACGCTAGCATATTCCATATTAGGTCAACGTCTCCAACATCTAACAAGACACTCAGCATGTCAAACTCGAGTACCTCATGACCGATGTAGGCCAATACAGCGGCGACTATCCAGAGGACAAGTCTATCCATCTTTAGTGATGTGGGGCCAATATTACCACTTGGCAACACACTGCCCAGAATAGCATTTACCACGTCTCCCGTTCGAGAGACGGCTAATGCCGTAACTAGGACTACCAACACTGCTTCCCATTCCATAACCGGAGCCTCCTTTTCTAAGTCCAAATTACGGACTATATACCGGTTTTCTTACTTAATTGTCCCACTCAGACATGATTTGTCAAGCAAAACTGTTAATGTTAGTGAGCGGTATATAAATATGGTGATAGATTTTTTTTAGGCATTAAACGTCGAGTTTTGTACTTTTTACGTCAAAAAATCGTTAATTCGAGAGACGGCCTCGTTCACATTTTCTAAGCTGTTGGCGTACGAGACTCTTAAATATCCTTCTCCAAGTGCTCCGAATGAGGTGCCCGCTACGAGAGCAACTCCAGTCTCTTCTAAAAGTCTTTGCTGAAGATCACGCGTATCGAAACCNGTTTCTTGAACATTCGGGAATGCATAAAATGCACCTTTGGGTTCTACGCATGTGATACCTGGTATTGCGTTTAGCCCCTCGACTACAGCTTTTCGTCGCTCGTCAAAGGCTGCAAGCATTTCACCCACTTGGTCTTGGGGCCCTTCCAGAGCAGCAATACCCGCGTGTTGTGACGCAGCATTGGGGCACGAGTATGAATTGACGGCAAGTTTTTCCGCATATTCGAACAGCGCACTGGGCCAGATTCCATAGCCGAGACGCCAGCCCGTCATCGCATAGGTCTTGCTCCAGCCATCAATAACTATTAATCGGTCACGTATACTCTCATATTGCAGCATGCTGACATGTTCTTCTCCGTCATACAAGATTCGGCTGTAAATCTCATCCGAGAGGATTACTGCTTTTGGATATTGCTCCAAGCCCGCAACTAACTTGTCGAACGTTTCTTTTGGAACTACTCCACCCGTTGGGTTTGCCGGACTATTGATGATAATTAGTCTTGTGTTTTCGTTGACTTGTGACAATACTGTGTCTGCATCGAACGCAAATCCCGCATCTTCTTTTAGCTCTATCGGGACTGGTTTTGCGCCGGTATATTTAATCATCGACTCATAAATGGGAAATCCAGGATTAGGATACATAATTTCGGTACCAGGTTCGCCCAAGATAGATATGGCGAAATACATAATTGGTTTGGCGCCGGGTGTGATTAGTACACTACTCGGATCAACTGTGACTTGATGCCTTGCCTGTAAGTCATTTGCAACAGATTGGCGGAGTGCNGGTATTCCTGCAGCTGGTGTGTATCCATGCGCGCCGTCGTGAAGAGCTTTTTGGGCTGCTTCAACNACATGCGCTGGGGTTTTAAAATCAGGTTGTCCGATACCAAGGTTGATGATGCTTTTTCCCTCAGCAGCTAATGCTTCGGCCCGTGCTAGCACTTCGAAAGCAGTTTCTGTTCCGAGTCTCTTGACGGCATCGTTCACTTCTATATTGCTGCTCATATGTTGCTCATTTCATTTTTTATAAATCTTCACCGATTTATTGTTTTGGATCATTTCGAAGACAAGTTTTGTAGAGGTATCAAGCCCCAAATCTATTCCACGTGGGATTTATTAGAATTTCATTTAGTGTTACGTGAGGCGGTTGCTGGGCGATAAAGCGAATCACTTCACCTAAATCATCTGACTGAAGAATTCTGGCCTGGTCTTCCGGACTTACGGGTATCGGCCGTTGGTCGAGTATTGGAGTTGCAACTTCTCCGGGACAGAGCGCTGTAGCTCGTATTCCATTATTTCGTTCTTCTANGATGAGGCTTGCTGTCATTGCATTCATTGCATGCTTGGCAGCGGTGTAAGCTGGTCCGGTTATGAATCCGATACCTTTTGCCGCCATCGACGAAACATTTATTATCACGCCTCCACCATTTTTTCGCATCGATGGAAGTACGGCCTGNCAGCAATAGAAGGCACCATTCAAATCGATATTGATTACATCATTCCAACTATCNGTAGTTATAACTGGCCAGTTTCTATCCTTNACATTAATGCCGGCACTGAATACNCCTATGTCGATTTGTCCATATCGCTCAAGTATTCGNTCAGTCACAGCTATTACTGACTCATTGTCGGATACGTCCAGTGGTTCAATAGATACGTCACCAGGTATCTGAGCAGCCACAGCCTCCAAGGGTTCTGCTCGCCTGCCTGACAGNACTACTTGGCAGCCAGCCTCAGCTAGCTTGATTGCTCCAGACTCCCCGATACCAGTTCCTCCCCCGGTGATCCAGGCGACTTGCCCGGTAAGATCTTGTAACATNTTTGCTCCTTTGCGCTTAGAACTTTTTACCGAATAAGNCCNGATTGAATATTNGAATTNATNTCATCATCCGTCATATCCAGCCAATCTCTGAGAATTTGTCGGTTTGATTCTCCAAAGATCTCCGGTCTACTGTACTTGTCTATTAGCTTATCTTCGAAGTGAATCGGGAGCCTATCTCCTGNTATTTTTCCGAGAGTTGGGTGATCGTTATCATATTCAAATATGAAATTGGAGCTTGCAAGCTCGGGGTCTTTGTCAACAAGATCTTCTCCTGTTTGTACCACTCCAGCAGGAATGCCGTTGGTTTGAAGCTGGAGCATTAAATCTTCAGCAATTTGTGACTGGGTCCACTCTTTAATTCGCGTGTCTATAAAATTTTGATTTTTGAGTCGTCCAGTAGCATGAGCGAGTGCGGGATCTATTGCCCAGTCCGGTTCGCCCATTTGCTGAATGAGTTNGATCCATTGTTNATCGTTCATTATTGCTATAGCTATCCAGCGATCTGTTCCGAGACATGGATAACAATTATGAGGTGCTACTTGATCGAAAGGTAATTCGTTTCCAGAAGGACCGGTAATAGATTGATTGGCGAAAAAATCTAGCAACGCTGGAGCGTTAAAGGTCGTTCCTACTTCAAATTGTGATAATTCAATTCTTTGACCAAGTCCTGACTTTCGTCGTTCCATCAGTGCGGCCAGCAATGCTACTGTGCCATGCAGACCCGATTGATGATCGTTGTAGGAGAAGCCGATCCCAATATCTTCTCGGCCCGGAACACCAGTAAGGTACGTAAGTCCAGCTAGTGCGTGGACGGTTGGCGCGAATGACACATATGACGACCATGGACCTGAATCGCCCATTCCTGACATTTGTATATAGATGACACCGGGGTTCTCAACAGAGGTTACTTCATAACCGATACCCCATCGGTCTAATACNCCCGGAGAAAAATTATCTATTACGATATCTGCTTTCTTGCACAGGTCTGCACATATTAGTTGAGCATCAGGTTGGGTCATATTGAGTTGCAGCACTCGTTTATTTCTGTTCCACATCGCGTGGTATGGACTGCTGGTTCCGCCATCTGGTCCATGTCTCGCTTCACTCATTATTTTCACTACATCTGCACCGAGGTCACCCAAGATGCGAGTAGCAAATGGTCCAGCCAGAACATGTGTAAAATCAAGTATNCGTAGNCCGCTAAAGGGTAGTTCGACCATTACACCCATCCAATTGTNTTAAGAATATTTTCCGANAGTGTGGAGTGGGTGATTTGTTCCGTGGGTTTGTTNNGAATCGATCGGCTGAATTGATANGGGCTACCGGGGCCCTTAACAGTGGAGTTTTTAGTTGGATATTCTTGCCACCAATCGCGCTCTTGTAAGTGGGGATTATTCGCGACTTCATTTGGCTTCATGACAAGCCCGTACGGATAGTGTCTCTTTTGGGCTTCATGGAAGAATGGTTCAACTTCTTTGTTGGCGACCCATTTTCGTANNATTGTCATTATGCGGTGAACAAACTCTTGTCGCCGGTCTAGCGCCNTGTATTTTTCGTCNAGCAANTCTTCCTCCACTTGTTCTTCCACNAGCCANGCNATTTGTTTTTCGACGTTTGGGGTGGGAGTCACCATAATCGAACCTCCTAGAGCTGGTACGACCTGATANGCATTGCCCCAATGCAGCGAACCGCGTCGTGGGAGTACTTTTCCATCTGCCCAGGGNAAAAATCCNGGGTACAGCGCGAACATCAGGACGTGTTCCAAAGTGCTAGCAATAGTTTCATGAACNGAAACATCTATTCGTTCACCTGNACCAGTGTTGNAAGAATTGTAGAGTCCGGTGAGAGCCGCTATTGCCGCGTATGTCCCAGATACTAAAAANGACTGATCTCCAAATAACTTAAGGGGGGGTGTATCCGTGTCTCCTGTGGCGGCTACACTTCCACCGAGAGCCCCTGCAATCAAGTCAGGCGCCAGAAAATCTTTCCATGGACCATTTTTACCGAATGACGATACATCAACATGGACAATTTTTTTGTTTAGTTCATTTAAATTAAAATCGGCCGGATTTATCGCATTTACTGTNCCAGTATCAATGATGATGTCTGCCNTGGATACAAGTTTTCTGAGTTGAGCCACTCCGTCATNTGATTCGATATCAGTTTCGANAATTATTCGGTTGGAGGCATAATACGCATACCAGAGTGATTCACCCTCTCGGTTAAACGGGCCACGTTGCCTCAGTCCCTGCTCATGACTGGATTCAAGTCGAATAGTGCTAGCGCCCAAATCAGCCAGTAATTTAGAACCGTATATTCCTCGCTCATCAGCGAGGTCCAGTACACGTACGCCTGCTAATGGTGGCTCGACAGATTGGTTTTCAGTGCCAGTCACATTACGCTCGCAGGTGTTTTTTTATTTTTGAAAATATATCCAGTAGTTAGTTGGTTCTTCGCCATTTTCGAAGGCTTACCATCTCTCTTGCAGGGTCTTGCTTACTACCGACTTCGACATACGATACTTCCGCCACATAGATACTTCCAGTTGAGTCGACTGCGATACTGTGCGGCCATAGAAACTGGTCTGGAGATTCACCTGGGAGATCTCTCCCAATTCGATTAATGAGCTCTCCAGTGTCTGAGAAAATCGATACTCGATGGCCCAGGTTTGGGACTCCAAATTGCACAGGGGGAGGTCCTTGTTCAGCAACCAGTATTTCGTTATTTGCTCCAATTGTGACTGCCACTGCTTTGTGGGCATGCCATGATCGAATGAATTCACCTTCGGTAGTAAACATCTGTACCCGATGATTTTCTCTATCACAAACGACGACTTTGTCATTGTCTAGGAGTGCTAGGTTGTGAGGGAGACTGAATTGCGCGTCATCGGCTCCTGACTCACCCCATGAAAGAATATGATTTCCCTCTTTATCGAATCGATGTATTCGTGAATTTCCATATCCGTCAGAGACGAATACGTCCCCGTTAGCTGATGAAATAGCCACGTCGGTAGGTTTATTAAATGGCTCACCACCCTGCTCAGTAGAGGCCTCACCAGTCCCGATCTTTAAGAGAACGTTACCTTGTTTGTCTGTCTTAGTGATAGTGTGGCTATGCACATCCACGAGCCATAGGTTATTTTCATGGTCCGCCCGAACCGAGTGCGGCCAAACATAGTCAACACCATGCCATACTTTCCTCGTAATTCCATAGGGATCGGTGATGGATGTCATGCCACTGTAGGGAGATTCATTTCCCCATTTGCTAATTAGATTGCCATCAGCATCAAAGATCAGCATTGGTACGTTGCCTCGATTGAAGACATAAACCTTATCTTCAGAATCGACCGCTACCGATGTGGCCTCGCGAAGCCATGTGCCATGTGGAATTTTCGCCCAGCCTTCTACAGCTTCGTAGCTACTTGAACTATTGATCGGTGGCTGTGTCATTGTTTGTCTCCTTAAACGCTAGTGATTGTGGATTTAACTCGTATCAGAATTGCTAGATGTCTATGCTATGCGGAGCCTACTTCCTGTCGAATTTTGTCATGAAGGACTGTCAGTGATTCTATGATTGCGTCTAGGCTTCTGGCGCCAGCTACGAATACACCGGTTACGTTAATCGTTGCCCAATCAAATCCGATGGACTTCGCTAGTGATGCGGTCGCCGCAACATCATCGGGATTTGCATAGAAATTCCTTGACGCAGGATCGTTGTTTCTTGGTGGTGGGCTCAACTGTGCTTGAAATCCGAGGGTCTCGGGATCTCGCGAGAAGTCCTCTGCGTATGACTTGATTCGCTCAATCGCGGATGACATTTTTTCATAATCATCTGCTGAACCAGATGCCATCCAACCATCACCAATGCGTCCAGCCCGCTTTAATGCGGCGTCCGAGTTTCCACCAATCCACACCGGAATGTTTGCGCCTTGCGGCGAGTTAGGCTCCATGGCCATATTATCGGCTTCATAAAACTCTCCCTGAAAGGATACGTTTTCTTCGCGCCACCAAGTTTTCATGAAGTCAATAGCCTCATCCATCATTTTTCCACGTTTAGCAAAATTCGCGCCTAACGCGTCATATTCTGATTGCTGCCAACCGACTCCGACACCCAAACGCACTCGACCCCCCGACAGGATGTCTAACGTGTTTACTTGTCGTGCGACTAATGTGGGTTGTCTTTGAGGCAAAATCAGGATTTCGGTTCCAAGACCGATGGTCGACGTCGCGGCGGCTACGTAAGAAAGTGTCATCAACGCTTCCAGCACCGGCATATTCGAGGGGTAGGCCATTGGGGGACGATCATCAGTAGGGTGCCCCATTACTACGTGGTCAAACATATCGAGCTGATCGAATCCTATTTCTTCGATCGCGTGAGCAAGATTTGCAACTGCTTCAGGTCCCTCTCTATAAATCACATTAGGGAATTCAACGGCTAATTTCATACTTGGGGCCCCTTTTCGTGGAGGTTATTTGAAATTTGTGTTTCTAATTTCTGGATGGTAGCGTCTGGAGCCGAGCTAATCAATGTTTGGCTGGTATTTACG
>NZWK01000022.1 GCA_002701625.1 Chloroflexota bacterium | reverse complement strand
TGACGTAACCTTACCTATCTCCGTTGCATTAATTTCCCAAGACTTGAAGGAATCTATCACCTCATCAAGATCTTTCCGGTGAGGTATAACTAACATGCGCTCCTGTGATTCGGAAAGCATTACCTCATAAGCAGACATATTTTCAGCTCGCCGAGGTACAAGGGTCACATCTATATCGATTCCTGAATTACCTCGATCGGCTGCTTCAACTGCGGAAGAGGTCAGTCCCGCTGCTCCTAAATCTTGAAGACCAACTATCCAGTCGGAATGATCTTCGGCTAGGCCAACACATGCTTCCATCAAAAGCTTTTCCAGAAAAGGATGTCCCACCTGTACGGCTGGTCGACGCGAGGCTGAATCCTCGTCCAGCTCAACTGATGCAAATGTTGCCCCATGAATTCCATCTCTCCCGGTATCAGCACCCACTAAAACAATCGGATTCCCGTCTCCTTCAGCCACAGCAGATAGTAAATTTGCCTTCAGCCCGACACCCACACACATTGCGTTCACCAAGGGATTTCCACTGTATGACGTATGTGTCTGAATTTCACCACCTACTGTCGGAACACCAACACAGTTTCCGTAGCCACCAATACCTGACACGACACCTCTTAAAAGGCTCCTGTTATGCGCCTCAGTTAACGGTCCAAATCTCAGAGAATTTAGCAGCGCAACAGGACGCATACCCATCGCAAATATATCGCGTAAAATTCCACCGACTCCAGTTGCTGCCCCTTCATACGGTTCAAGCGCAGATGGATGATTATGGGATTCGATCTTGAAAACAACTACCCAACCGTTGCCAATATCTATAGCACCAGCATTCTCGGCACCCGCTTCCGTCAGAACATGAGGGCCTGTGGTAGGGAAGTGATGGAATAACGGCTTCGAATGCTTATAACCACAATGCTCTGACCACAGTGCACCTGTCATACCCAATTCAACCTCAGTCGGCTCACGGNCTAGCATGNTCACTAAACGACCATATTCATCTTTCGACATCGCAACTTGTGACAAAAGTATTTCTAGATGTTCCATTTTTTTAGACTACCAAAAACTTCCATTATTAAGATATTCGATTTTTTGAACGATAAGAATCCCAAGCCTTTATGGTCTGAGCACGTCCTTTACTGTANCCAATTTTGTCACCAAAATACCCACCTAANAAACCAGCCAACACTCTACTTCCAACTAATAAAATCAGACCATAGGCCACTGTTGCGTAGATCAAACGATCATCGAATATCGGAGTAGCCAAAACGAATGCGATACCGCCAACAACAGCAATCAAAACTCCAAGATATGCGAAACTGTTAACCCAGCGNGATTCGATCGATCTCTGATTTCTCAAAGCAACTACAATCTCCTCCGGCACCTGGTTCAATCTCTCAGTNAAAACCGAATCGCTCTGACANTCAACACACGTTGCTTGCTGNGACCCCACGGGAGAAAANCAATACGGACAAAAGGTTCCTCGATTAGGAACAGCGCCATTAAGTACGTCAACAAGATGATTTTCAAGGCTCAAGGAAAAAAGCGGGCAATCATCATCAGGCTTAAAACGACTCACAACGCTGAAATCTTGATCTTTCACCAATTATCCTCTCTGCCACAACTTAAACATCAACTTACCTAGCGAATTAATAGTTACCTAAGGCAACGCCCAACCAAAGAGTACCAGTAGTTACAAGAAGCATGAGAAAAGAAAATAACCATGACTGACGTCGCAAATAATCCAAGTCTCCAACTTTGTCCTGATCTCCGTTAAGTACTTCATCCGATAGCATCCGAATCTTTTTACCAAAATAAGTAGTGTGAATCATTAGCAAGATCATTAAAATCACAAAAGCTACCATCTTCAAAACCAAAATAGATCCCCACTTTGTTTCAATCAGNTCAGAAGGTGCAAATACTTGTATTTGATATATCCCAGTNGCTACCAAAACGACAATNGATGTAGCACTCATTATCCCGAAGCGACGGGCAACCGTGGACACAACATTTCTTTTAAGCTGCTCATCGTCAATAAACCAGGTCGCCGGAGTCAACGCAAAAAACATTAGTACTTGCGGCCCAAAAAGAAGTGCCGCCGCAGATACATGCAATATAAGAGATATAGTTTCCATATTTNCCCNAGGAAGCCTCTACTTTGTTTCGATAACAGTACCGAAAATATCNCGGGTCACNATAGCCTGATCACGCTCGGGCCCAACNGAAATCATGTCGATACTCACACCAATTAGGGATTCAATTGCCTTGACAAAGTTCCGCGCATTTACCGGAAGATCGGCTAATCGTCTGACTNCCGAAACATCTTCACCCCACCCAGCCAGAGTTTCATAAATAGGCTTTGCTTGTTCCATTCCCCACAACGTCGCAGGCATTGCATTGATAGTGATTCCACCAATTTCATAACCCGTACAAATTTTGACTTCCTCCGCATGCGAAAGAGTATCAAGTCGAGTCAANGCTATNGAGGTGATNCCATTTATNGCNGCNGTGTGCCTAGCCAAAACCCCATCAAACCATCCTATTCGCCTAGCACGACCNGTCGTAGTTCCNAATTCACCGGTTCCCGCTACTCCACCACCACCTTGGCGGATATCCTCCGCTTCTTGTCCAAAAATCTCCGTAGGCATCGGTCCATTACCAACTCTGGTCTGATATGCCTTATAAACTCCTATAACTTTNTGAACTGCTGTTGGTCCTAATCCAACACCAGCTGGTCCACCTGCCGCAATAGANGCTGGTACAGACGAAGTNACATAAGGATATGTACCAGTATCAAGATCTAGTANCGAACCCTGNGCNCCTTCTAGAAGAATCATTTTGCCATCTGCATGNGCTTCCTGAACTAGTAANGCAGTGTCATCTGCATATGGTCGAAGCCTGTCTCCAAAATCNAGATATTGTTGGTAAANCTCCTGATATTCAAGAGGCTCCAACCCATAAAGACCTGTCANAATTCGATTNTTGTANTCAATAACCGGTCTTAANCGCTCAGCAAATCGNTCAGCATCCAANAGATCAGCTATACGAATACCNGTTCTGGCNACCTTGTCATGAAATGCAGGACCAGTCCCAGTACCNGTCGTCCCAATCGCNAGATCGCCCCTCAGCAACTCGTCGCCTTTATCGATAATCGGATGCCAAGGCATAATTACATTAGCATTTCGAGANATTCTTAAATTTTTTGTCGACACACCCCTATCTTCAAGACCTTGAATCTCTCCGAGCACGACAGCCGGATCTATTACCACCCCATGTCCGATCACACAGATCTTATCTGACCTGAAAATTCCAGCAGGAATGACATGTAGGGCAAATTTACCTTGGTCGTTCATTATGGTGTGCCCAGCATTATTACCTGCCGAATACCTGGCAATCACTGAGCAGTATTGGGAATGAAAATCAACAGTGCGCCCTTTACCTTCATCCCCCCACTGACCCCCGATGATGACAACTGCTGGCATACTCGTATCTCTCCTAGTTCTTCATATACTCTCAAAAAAACAAAACCACGCAAGTCTAGACGATTGATTATCGAGCGTCTACTTGGTTTGCCAAATCAACAATATGTGTAGCACGCTTGAACGCCTGAAGCGTCACTCCATTCTCTTGGGCAGTAACTGGGTTACTTGACCATTGATGTATAACAGTTTGAGCTTGTTCAATTCTTGCCGAAGTAAGCACAAACTCATCATTTAGAGAGGCGACTGAGTTCAAATCCTGAGTCAACATCCCGGTAGCGCCAGTACTTGCAATCATCTTCATTTTCTGAGTACTTAACTGACTGTCCAGATTCGTCACGATCAATAACAAATTCTGCCCCGCCACCTTCAAGGCAACATTAGCCAGGATATGTCTTTGAACAAACAAATCATCCGAAGAATCTGAACCTGTTCCCACAAGATCAGCACAAACGAAATCGAGATTTAGGGCTATGGTAGCAACTCGATCGACGGCCGTTAAGATAGTGTCAAGCAAACTAATCGAACGAACACTGATCAACTCTGGAATTAACGATATAGTTCCGGGATCTATACCGTGTTCCATTTCCAATCTACGAATCTCCACGTCTGCGTCCCGAACCTGCTGAGCCTCGGAAATACCGCTTATCCAAACGGCCGCTATGTCGTGAGAAAATACTGACAGCAATTTAATTCGAAAGTCATCAGAAGCACCAATAGAAAACCTAACATGACGGCAAGGACCCAAGCCGTCGCTCGACTGACGAATTCTATCCTTCATGGTCGATGGATCAAATGACTCTCCCGTCGACTTAGACATATCAAATACGACTGCGTCAGGGATAGTCGGGGCATGAACATCCAGAAAATCATCTTGACCAATTAATAATGCTGAACGTATATATGACATAAAGCCATCTTACCCTGCATAGCTCGCAATTTCTCACCAAGCTCTAAGCATTGCTATATTTATCTAACAATGAATTTCCTGAACTTAAAAAATAACATCCGAATCCGATATTCTGATACGGGCAATGAATCTGCTACACCATTGATATTATGCCACGGCTTAACTGCCACTCTTGAAATGTGGATAAGCCAAGTAAGATTTTTCAAAACCCAATATAGGGTTATAACCTGGGATAATCGAGGCCACGGGTCTTCCTCAGCTCCGCTAAGTACTGACGAATACTCGACAGAAATTTTNGCAAACGACCTTCGTAATTTGCTCCAGGCACTCAATATTAATCAAAAAATTATNCTGGGTGGAATGTCATTCGGCGGCCANACAGCGCTTCAATTTGCCCACCAATANCCAAGCCTAGTCAAAGCGCTCATCTTATCTGACACCAACACNAATACTAAGCCCCACAACCTATCTTCATTAGCTGAAATNCANAGNCCTGATCCTGGNCTTAATGGGTGCTATTCAGCTATGAAACAGCGCCCTGACCTAACAACACATCTAAAAGATTTACAAATTCCAACTCTNATAATTGCTGGCACCGAAGACTCCATGATCATGCCTAACCTTGGCAATCTAACTGACAATATCCCTCGAAGACAACTAGCCCTCATGAAATCATGTTTTCATGGAACTAGCTCTCAGAGGCCCGAGACTTGGAACCAGCTTGTCTTAAATTTTCTAGAAACACTCGATAACTTTCGCAATTCTGAGCAAATAGTATAAAAAAGAGGGACCTCACGATCCCTCTTTTCTTCTATCAGCGTAGTTGTATCAGGAATAATTGAAAAATTTACACGCCTAGCGCCTCAGCCACATCAGCTAATCCTAAAGACTCTAATTTAGATCTTGAGGGTGCGCTCGTTGTTTGATCCCAGCCGGCTTCCTCATACCACTCTTGCTTCATAGTCTCAAGATCAATCTCGAAGCCTGCGTGCGGACCTTCAGATTGAGGAGGTGAACCTAGGATTCGTCCTGGAACCTCTCTCGCAGCTGGATTATTACCGTGCTTAACAGCGAAAGCCATCCTCAGATTCGCAATTCTTTCACCGACCTCTTCCAATTCCTCGTGTGTAGTGTCCCAACCTGTTACCAAATTGATCCATTCAGGAATTCGATCGGTCGGTGACATCGTATAGATGAAATAACACATACCGGCCGAATTCATTATATGAGCCTGCTCATGTGCTGCTTTGTGCACCGGACCACGGCCACCGAATTGCTTCTTGTCTTCCGGCTGCTTTGGCATATTAGGGAACTTACTAGAACTGCCAGGAGACCATATGGTGTGTCGGGCTGGCGTTGGATCCAGAGAATACGAAACAGCAAATCCCAAATCGAGCTTAGGATCATGCATCGGTGGCTCCTCGCCATCAATCGCAGTTAGATACTCTTTCGCATCGTCACCAATTTTATTAGCCGCAACCGTAGTGCCGTCTGCCAACAATTCACCCAAATCGCCCTCACGACGACCAATCTTATGTATAGCAGACAAAACTGCAGATGCATTACCCCAGACGAGATCAAGTCCGTCCGTGTCTTCTTTAGTCAGAACGCCATTCGTATAGCACTCAATCGCAAAAGAAATCGCAGCACCGGTAGATATTGTGTCTAAACCATACTCATTACACCAATGATTGACGGCCCACATGGCGTCCGTATCGTTTACACCATTCATGATACCAAACGCACCCATGGTCTCGTATTCAGGTCGATGAGTATGTAATGGAAACGCGAATTCACCTCGATCTGAGCCATCAACTGACTCAGCACCACACGCAACTGGACAATGCCAGCATGCATATTTCTTCTCCTTTGACTCATTCATAACAGGGCCATTGAGATTTTCCATTGAAAATTCATTAACCAAATCCACTACACCTACCCCACCCCAGTTCAAAACTGGCGCATCACCAGAAATCGCGGAATTTGCTGTGATACCGGTCGTCCCGAAAGTTGTGAAAAACTGCTTAGTTGCTTGGTTGAATCCATCCAAACTAGATCTAACAGTCTTGATGACTTCTGGGCTCTGTGACATTATTTTCTTCGTAGGTTTGGCTACAACTGCCTTCAAATTCTTTGAACCCATCACTGCACCAACACCTGATCGAGCGGCTAATCTCCCACGCTCATTACAAACACCAGCCATAATACTCATGTTTTCACCAGCAGGTCCAATTAGGGCAACACTTATCTTCTTACCCAAATCCTCTTTCATCTGATCTTCAACTTCGATCGCAAGCCCACCCCAATATTCCGAGGCATCTCTAATCTCCGGTGTCTCACCTTCTTCGATATATATATATACCGGCTTCTCAGACTTGCCATATACCAATACTGCGTCATAACCGGTGAATTTAAGCATTGGCCCAAAATCGCCCCCGCAATTTGCGTCTCCCCAACCACCATTCTTAGGTGATTTACACACCACACTAAAACGCTGACCAAAAAGAGGTGTGCCTGTCAACAAACCTGGCATGAAACCTATAACGTTATCAGGTCCCAACGGATCTGCTCCGGCGGGAATCCGATCAAACAATAGACGGGCCCCAAGACCATATCCACCTAAAAGTGACCGATAAACATCTTCAGATATTACCTCTTCTTCAATTTCATTCTTAGTCAAATTCACATTTAAAATTTTTCCATTAAACGCCACATCGGACATAGAAGGACCTCCTCGCTATTCTTCATAGACTTATCTCACGTCAATAAGCACACGTACAAACGTCAGGTTAACACGTTAGGTGACGTTAAGCAGCCAAAATGGAAGTATTTAGAAATTCTCTGAANGAGACTTGCACCCTAAGGCAAAACCTGTCTAGGATCACAAGTAGTGGGTACTAATCTGAATCCGCTGTAACCAATTCATATATCTTTTAGAAATATATTGGATTCNATTCCANCGAAGAAAATACTTCAAAAAAATCGGAATTTAAAATACTTACTCTAAAGATATTTGTTCGTATTCAATCTGAATTAAATCAGTTAGTGATGAGTGAGAAATATTATGACAACTACCGAAGACACTACCNCTTCATCTTCCAGGGATTTTTCGTCTAAGTCNCCCCAAAGGCCTAGGCGNAAATCGAGACGTAGAGGTGGCGGAGATGAAAATCGNGGAAATGGATCCAAAGCGANTCANTGGGATCCTTCCTCCAATATGCCAGANATAGATGAAAGNATCCCGTCAATCAACATCTCNGAGCTGCAATTACAGNCTAGAAACTCNCTAATNGAAATAGCTGAAAAGCAATTCGAAATTGAAACTGCATCNGGTCTTCCCAAGCAAGANTTAATTNTAGGNATTTTAGAAAAGCAATCTGAAAAGCTTGGAGCAATTTTTTCTTCTGGAATTCTAGCCGTCGTCGANGATGGATTTGGATTCCTACGAGGCGAGCGNCTTCTCCCNGGCCCCAATGATATTTANGTTTCNCAGGGACTAGTAAAACGACACGGATTNCGAAATGGNGACTTNGTATCNGGTCAGGTGCGNCAACCACGTGGTGGAGATAAATACTACGGACTTATGAGNGTCACAGACGTAAATCATATGGACCCACANAAGGCTGCGCTCCGACCAGACTTTGATGCACTAACTGCCATATTCCCTGATGATATGTTNCATTTAGAATCCAGCGCNGGAGAAATAAGCCAACGAATGATNGACTTATTTTCACCAGTTGGAAAAGGNCAGCGAGGNCTGATTGTNTCCCCNCCAAAGGCTGGAAAAACCTTATTNTTGAAGTCAATAGCTAACGGCATTATGGAAAACTATCCCGAATGCGTGCTAATGGTTGTTCTCATNGGAGAGCGCCCAGAAGAAGTAACAGATATGCGACGCTCAGTAACTGGCACCGGCGGCGAACAACGAGGTTTGGTGTATGCGTCGACTTTCGACGAACCCGTGGACGATCATACGCGTGTTGCAGAAGCTGCCCTCGAACAGGCCCGACGCCTCGTTGAAGGAGGGCAAGACGTCGTCATTCTGATGGATTCGCTTACCCGCCTTGCTCGTGCTTATAACACCGCNATCCCTAACTCTGGTCGAACNTTATCAGGTGGAATGGANCCAGTTGCACTATATCCGCCTAAAAGATTTTTTGGATCTGCCCGAAACACCGAAGAAGCAGCNTCACTAACAATCATTGCNACATGCCTNGTAGAAACCGGTTCNCGNATGGATGAAGTGATATTCGAGGAATTTAAAGGCACTGGAAACATGGAGCTGAGGCTAGCCNGAAANCTTGCNGAAAAACAAGTGTTTCCGGCGATTGATGTNTTGGCNTCGTCAACCCGACGNGATGACCTGCTGTTTACTGAGGAAGANAAAGGTCAAATCTGGTTACTTCGCAGAATGGCTGCAATGCTNGAAGAAGACTCGCATGANGCTGCTGAAAGAGTCATCGAACGACTTGGTAAAACTGAAAACAANGNTGAGTTCTTAGGCACGTTAAAGACAGATCTAGGTCAACTCTGAAATTTGGTACCAAGNATCANATGAATATACTGCANAATACTAACCCGAATTGATTGCGTCTTTCNCCTTCCCTAAAATAAAGTAAGGATCATTACAAAAATCAAGTATTAGATTTGCAATGAAAAAAATTAAACGAATTGACTTTATAAAACGTTTAGGGTTATTCGCAAGTCTAGCGATGGCCACACCAGTTGCCTTNTTTATCAGAAACGAAGAAACGCNATCGTCTGAGACTGAGTCAAAACAGTTNGAAATACCCNAATACNCTGANAGTCATTTACCACGGGTGGCCGANAACCAATATTTTNTAGACCGNCAGNTTGGACTTCGCTCGAATGAAAAAGANAATNATCTNACAACTACAGAAGATACCAGCGNAGATTCGTTACGNCCGAGAGAAACAGCTATCTATTCTGATTCACCAGATGGATTNCAGCAAGAGTTAGATTCAAGCGGAATAAATTCTGCTTCAGTNGCGACCGAACAAATTCTTCCNATTTCTTACGAATATATAATTCGNCCTGGTGATAATTTAACTGCNATTTCAAAGGAAGCGAATATTGACCTTGATTATATTATTTGGAATAACGTAGGTGTCAGCACCCCCGACAGAATTTATCCAGGCGTGCTACTTAGAATACCTAGTGTNCCTGGTATCATTCACGCGGTNCGATATGGNGAAAATCTAACTGAAATAGCTGAACNATATGGCTCGCCGATGGCCGANATTATTAATTTCAAAGGNAATCANATTGAGAGTCCTGACAATATTCCTGTTGGTAAAGAAATACTTGTGCCAGGTGGAAGAAAAAGTATAAACGTCACTGCGTGGGACGGATCGCTCACTACNCTAGATTGGAACTGGCCAGTTACCTCACGATATATAACGTCGAAAATGGACTGGAGACANCCATTNGGAATCGACATAGGAACNCAAAANTGGGACGAAGTATATGCGGCACGTGACGGAATAATNGCATTTGCNGGAGGTGATGCAAGATATTCTTACGGATATTACATCATTGTGGACCACGGATACGGTTATGAATCNNTATATGCGCATTTGGCCNGAAATAGTCGTGGNTANGCAGCNTTCAACGTCCGAGTGGGTGAACGCGTNTCTGCAGGAGATNTAATCGCTTGGATTGGAATGACCGGNAGAACTACAGGCCCACATATACACTTTGAAATATCAAGATATAACAATCGAACAGATCCGTTAGGCGTATTACCAAACACTTAACTCAATCNANTCTNNCACCCTCAAATCTCCAAAATCTAAAAATTCTGCGTGCAAATGTCTTCAAACGCCACAATACTAACGCGTTCCTGATTGAACGGTAAGTTATAGCAAAATCTACTAGTTCTTCGCCATCAGTAGCTAAATTCCGTCCGGAATAAAGTGCACGTGAATATGCCTCAGCAAATTCTTGAATTGAGCTGTCGACAAGATTTAAAAATGATAGATAATTTGCCGTTTCTATCGCAGTCAATCTCTCACGGGGTTGAGCCCTGGTAACCTTTAACCAGAACTCTAATTTCTTCCACGTAACAATAGGCTGTTGGTAATTTTCGAATTGCCGTAACCAAAAGAATCTTAGGATTAACGCAACAATCGAAATAAAAGAAAGTATTAACATCAGACTTCGAAAAACAACTCCTAATAAAAATTCCGTTACAACATTTCGATCGTCTAGTTGAAATGCGTTCTCAATTTCGTTTTCAATCTCTAGCTCATTGAACATATCAAGCAACTCCGCATCGTCATACATAAAAGAACTCGACGATCCCATACTTCTATTTGCCAGCAAATTTTCATCATTCTTGTTCTGATCGGATCTCAATACCAAATCTCGTGTAGGGGTTGGATTGAAATCTATCCAACCAAGATTCTCAAAATATACCTGAGGCCAAGCCCAGGCCTGCTTGTCGCTTAACTCAAAATTCTTAGTCGTTGAATTGAAGGATGAATCATCAAGAACAAAACCTACTGTGATTCGGGCTGGTATCTCAATAGTTCGGAGCAAGATAACCATTGCACTGGCGAAGTGATCGAAATGTCCCTGTCGAGTTTCAAATAAAAATACACTGACGACGTCCGAACGAGGATTAATCTTCGCCCCAGATAGAGAGAAGGAGTAATTAGATCGGAGATGATCCTCTATCCGCCGAGTTGCTTCATAAGGTGTATTCGAACCATTAGTGATTACCCGGGCCAGCTCACTAATATTCTCATATGAATCTTCGGGAACTTGAGTATAAGCTGCTGCTATCCCTTCAGGAAAAAACCATTTACTGCTCTGTAAAGATGCGATTGATGCAAAAGACTCAGCACCAACTGTCTGATAATTTTCACCTACTTTTAGTCGCTTAACAGGTGACAGACCAATACTTGAGTAACCTGGTCCTATCAGGATGTTTGAGGGCCGACCTGAGGCGAGTGGCTCGCCAGCGGTAAGAAGTCTTTTGGCTGATGAGAACGTAGTCCGAGTATTCACAATCACTTCCACCGGCTGACGCCGTTCATTTCGTGACTCCACAGTACCAAACTGAGCTGCAGCAATACCTAATTCATCAAATTCCTGTAGGGCAACTTGGGAAATAGTCCAACCTTGGCCGGTGTACAGATCGTATGAGGCGCCCCGCAATAACTCTACCTCAGCGGCATTAACCTCAAGTAAAATTTCCGAGTCAAGTATATGTGTTGACCTTATGGGAAAATTTCGACCGAAAGAGTGCACTCCGGCTGAACCTTTACCCCCAACTCCCAAAAACAAACGCCCCCATGATTCAGCATTATCTGCAGCTGGTGACAGCACCTCCCCAAGTGCCGATGTTAAAGGTTTCCAGTTATTGGCCGACGGTATAACCCAGGCAAAAGTCACAAGACTGAATGCGATTGCCATAGCGCATAACATAACTTCTGCAGACATAAGTTCAGGTGGCCGTGTCCCCTCGATTTCCCAGCGTGCAGAAGATTTAAGAAAATAAACCCATACGATCAAAAGAATAGATGCAATCAAATATAAAACGAAAGCAAATACTGGCTGGCCTGGTAGATAAGAAATATTTGTTAAGAGCGTGAAACCACCAGGAATCAGAGCCAACCATGGATTTTTCAGACGACTGGTAGACCATACAGCTATGAACGTGAGAAAACCAACTAACAATACTAAAAGGAAAATAAAAGGCAACGGATCGGTCGAGATACCCCCCGTAGCAAGCGCCTGCACCCAATCCCACAGTCGGATCAGTGTTTGTACGTATCTCTCTCCAAAACCATTATTCAGTGACTCAGATGTATCCACAGAAAACGCGGTAATAAAAAACGTGCTGCCGACTATCGGCAACAATCCATAGGCTAAGGAAAGAATCAGGCCCTTTGCTAACCGAACAACAAAACTCACGAGCAAGAAAGAAAATCCTAATGGAATAAATAGTGAAGGCATGCTCGAAACCCAATTCGCCGACTCCAACGAAGAAATCACTGGAAACAAGAGAAATAAAGTTAAAGTGTATGTAACCAAACTCTTCTGATTGATTGACCATCGCGATCTGTCGCTTAACGGGACTGATGGCGTGACACTGTCAAGCTTTTGCTTAGATTTCAGCCGCCATCTAGGTCCCTGGCTTGGCCTATTAAAATAATTCACTGGAAGGTAATCTCACGACCGGCCGACAAGACATCAGAAAGAGCATCTCCTCGGGCAAGACCATATGTATATATCTGACCTGCAGCAAGTACTCTTTTCAACAAATCTTGGGTACCTGCTTCGCCACCAAATGACTCACTGTCAATCAATATTGCGGCCGCATTAATTCCCCTGCCTCTGAATTTAGCCAGCTTACGAGCCCACAGTGCATCAGAACTTGCACTTATACAAACCACTGTGGTGTGTCTACTAAATCTTCTCATCTCTCTGTTTAAAAGTGCGCCCATTTCAACCTCACCACTCGCATCAGCCAAGGCAAGAGACTCCATAGCTAAACCCAAATGAGAACTACTTCGGTCAGGTTGGAGAATAACGTCAGTGGCACCAGACATAATCAGTCCAACTGAACGTTTCTGCAGAATCATAGACTTGAAGATGGCTGCAGTTGTAATAATTGCTAGTTCCGAAGCGCTTTCAGCTTCTGACCCAATATCGACGTCTTTCGATAAGTCTAAAATAATCCATATGTCCGATGATGGGTCCAAATCAAATAATTTAACCATCGGCTTTCCAGTTCTCGCGGTAGCTGGCCAATGAAAGCGATTAGTGGAATCTCCCGTAACATATTCACGAACACCAGATACGTTAGGCGTCACCTGTGAAGTAGGTTTACGAATTTTACCTTCTGACTGAAGGCTAGCCGGAGGTAAATAGAAATTCGGTATGTCTGGGGGATCTGGATAAACCAAAACTTCAATCTCGTTGCCAAAATATATCGTGCGCTTGAAAAATCCAAATGGATCGCTAACTCGAATGCTTACCGGACCAAACTTATATAACCCACGACGTGAGAGCTGCAATCTATAATCCCAGCCATGAACTCCTTTCGATGACAGTGTAAATATGCGCTTGGATAGATCGGAACTTGGTCTGGAACTGTCCTGAACTTCTAACCAAATTTTCGGAATCCAGCTGGTAGACCGAACGGTTATATTAGTACTTAAATAGCCACCCTGAGCGAGCCGAGAATTCCCCCTGGATATATCAACTTCCAGATTTTTTGACATCGACCGCGTCCAAAGCCATAAAACGGGTAGAGCTATAAAAATGAGATATGTGAGTCGAAATAATGTCCAAAATCCAGTAGCATAGGCAATCAATAAACACAGAAGTCCAATAATTAATGCCAAAAATGGATCGCTGTGACTTTTGATAATCCGCAAAATAACTTTGTTCATTAAATATTTATAGCCTACGCGCCCTGCCTTGATTGAACACCCGGTACAGCTGTGGCTTCAATGATCTGAGATATGACCTCATTAGCCGTCATATTACCCAATTCACTCGCTGGATTAATTATCAAGCGGTGAGCAAGCACCGAATGGGCCAATTTGTTAACATCATCCGGTTCAACAAAATCCCGACCACTCAGTAAGGCATAAGATTGTGCACATCTGAGAAGTCCAAGAGACCCACGAGGCGATGAACCTAAATACACGGCCGCGTGCATTCGTGTCGCATTAACAATAGACACAATATATTGTTTTACCAATGAATCTACATAAACGTTACTAACTCCTGCTTTCAGTGCAGACAAATCGTTTGTATCAGCAACCGCACCCAGCTCATCTATCGGATGCACTCGTTGTTGCCCATCCATAATCAACACCTCATCCGTTGGGTCGGGATATCCAAGCTGAATTCGCATCAAAAAACGATCTAGTTGAGCTTCTGGAAGTGGAAAAGTACCCTCATACTCAATTGGATTTTGAGTGGCAATAACCATATGTGGATCTGCAAGCCGATGACTGACACCATCTACCGTGACCTGCCCTTCTTCCATAGCCTCCAATAAGGCAGATTGAGTCTTTGGAGTCGCCCTATTCACCTCATCAGCCAATACAATCTGTGACAATATAGGTCCGGGTCTAAAACGAAATTCGCCCGTTTCTTGCAGGAAAACAGATACGCCTGTGACATCGGTTGGCAGTAGGTCAGGGGTAAATTGAATTCGAGAAAACTCACATCCTAATGAACTTGCAAGTGATCTTGCCAGCATTGTTTTCCCTACACCGGGTACATCCTCCACTAGAAGATGTCCGCCAGACATAAGAGCAATAAGAGCAAGTTGTATCTGTTGATTCTTCCCAATAATAACTTTATTCATATTATCTAGAATCTTCTCAGCGATATCGATAGGTAACGTCATTATCAGATCTCTCTCTAGTTATGCGACTTATAAAATTACTTAGTGCAGGTCATTGAGACTTAGTCCCGACTCTAACCACTTTACCGGATCTGTTGGAGTTCCATAAACCAAAACTTCCCAGTGAAGATGAGGACCAGTGGAGAATCCAGTGGATCCGACCTCGCCAATATATTCGCCTGCATTTATCCATGCCCCAACGGGCGAATACACCTTTGATAAATGATGATATCCGCTGAAGACGCCACTGCCGTGATCTATTACTACACTTGTCCCTCGTACCGGCATTGTGGCCGAATAAATAACGTAGCCACCAGCGGATGCACTCACTCTGGTGCCTTTCGGAGCAGCAAAATCAACCCCAGAGTGAGAGTTACTTGGGGGACCATTTTCATAGGCGCGCATATCTCCGAAAAAAGTGCTTACCTCGCCGACCACAGGAATCTGCATGAATTCGGACGTATAACGATGAGCCGAATAAGTTTTTGCTTGTTGTCGGCGTAAATCAGCCTCTTCAGCGTAACTTGTGCCATCAGTCGCAATTCGAATCATTTCCTGGGTGCGGTAAATCCGATCGACCTTAACCGGCCTCTCTAGAATTTTTACAGCTATAACTTCGGTCACCCGCCAATTAATTCCAGTAATCGAGAGTTCCATCATGACCACACCACTTTGTTGTTCAATTGGTACAGCTACTTGCGAAGATAAAAGGTCATTAGCAATCAATAAAAGGGGGGTCGACCTATCAAATATTTTTATAGAGCCTAATAAACCGCCATCACTAGAAACTACTGCTCTGAAACTATCTCCAGCATATACTTGCCTAGGAAGCTCTACAACCTCCATATTAGGCTGTTGTACAAAAGCTTCAACAAGCTCAACTTGAGAATCATTTTCCATTACTGCAACAAATTTTGAACCCTCAGACCCATCTGAGGAACTGCAACTGATAGTAAGCAAAAACAGAATAAGAGCCAGAAAGATCCGTTGAGTTGTCATCAAAACTTCCTAGTCATCATCAAAGCACACCATTG